>CAOKNO010000043.1 GCA_948470065.1 uncultured Eubacterium sp.
TGTTTCCAAAGAATAATTTTCCACGCTTTTGTAAAAAATAAAGAATCATACCAGATGATATGGAGGATTTTTTATGAATACAAATAGCGGTGGGAAGCCTTTTGGCATCCAGGACAAGCTGGGGTATATGTTTGGGGATTTTGGGAATGATTTTACGTTTATCTTTGCAAGCTCGTTCTTGATGGTATTTTATACCAACGTCTTAGGGATAGATCCCAAAATGGTAGGCATACTGTTTCTGGTTTCAAGGGTTGTGGATGCATTTACGGATATTGGGATGGGGCGGATTGTGGATCGTATGCCGCCTGGGAAGCAAGGGAAGTTCCGTCCCTGGATCCTGCGGATCTGCATCCCAGTATCTTTCGTCAGCTTCTTAATGTACCAGTCTTGGCTTGCCGGGGCGTCTATGTCAGTAAAAATTACCTATATGTTTGTTACGTATATCTTATGGGGTTCTGTCTTTTATACGGCAATCAATATCCCATACGGTTCTATGGCGTCTGTGATTACTGGCGATTCCAGGGAGCGCGCCGAATTATCGACGTTCCGTTCCATGGGCGCGAATTTTGCCAGCGTGGTGATTATGGTAGTTGCGCCTGCGATTATCTATTACAAAGATGCAGATGGGAACCAGATGGTGAGCGCTCGGAATTTCACGGTGATTGCAGGGGTGTTTTCGGTTTTAGCTATTATCTGCTATATCCTGTGCTATACCATGACAAGCGAACGGATCCAGACGAAGGAGCCTGTGAACAAAAAGGCTCCAAGCGCAGGAGAAACCATAAAAGCCCTGGCGTCGAACCGGGCGCTGCTTGCTATTATCGCCGCCGCAATTTTTCTGCTGTTAAGTTCCTTGATGGTACAGGCTATGAACAATTATCTATTTGCGGAGTGGTTTAAAAATACCAGGGCATTGTCCGTCGTAGGGTTTATCGGTCTGCCTACAACCTTGATCCTTGCAACTGTGACTGGAAGGATTACAGAGAGGGTAGGGAAGAAGGAAGCCGGGGTGGCAGGCATGCTGTTTACCGGCATTATTTTCCTGTTGCTGTTCTTCTTCAAGGTGCGCAACCCATGGGTGTTCGTTGTGGTTACGTTCTTCGCTAATTTTGGGATGTATTATTTTAACATGGTCATCTGGGCGTATATCACGGACGTCATCGACTATCAGGAAGTAAAGACGGGTAGCCGGGAGGATGGGACTGTATACGGCGTGTATTCCTTTGCACGCAAAATTGGGCAGGCGCTGGCAGGAGGGCTAAGTGGCTTCGCGTTATCCGCTATAGGTTTTGTATCAGAGCCAGGAGCGGTGCAGACGGATGCGGTAAGGCAGGGGATCTATAACATTGCCACAGCGTTCCCTGGGATCTGCTATCTGCTGGTAGCCCTGATCCTTGCCTTTGCATACCCATTGACGAAAAAAGTAGTGGCGGAAAACAGCGACATCCTTGCAAAACGGCGGGAAGGGAAGTAATGGAAGGCAACTAGCGCCAGAAGATCGAAAGGCTTATTTGTAAGGTAAGTAAAAAAATATAAAATCCTTTTAAAAAGTTGTAAAGATTTTCCTTGCATTTCTTTATATAATCTTTTGGAAATGAAGAAAAGAAAAGAGGTAAGGAAGATGAGGAAAAAGGTATGGAAACGTTTTCTGGCAATGGGCATGGCAGCCACGATGATGCTGTCGGCGCCCATTTTGCCTATTAAGGCAGCGCAGCCCACAATGGAGGGACATGGTCTGACTGGGGAATGGTATCGGGCCAAGGAAGGCTCCGACCGCAATGATATCACGCGGTTTACGTTCGAGGAAGAACGGTATATCGGCAGTGTGAAGACGGGCAACTTAAACGGAGAGAATTTCCGGCCGATGATTGCGGATTTGATTGGGAGCGGGGACGACAGCCAGTTTGTGCTGGCCAGCTTTACAGGTGAACTGGATGTCCCAAAGGATGAGCCGTATACGTTTTATATGACAGGGGACGACGGGTTCCGTCTGTATCTAGACGGCGAACTTGTCATTGATTTCTGGCGCCAGGAATGGGAGAAGGAGCAGAGAAGCGAGCCAATTACTTTGACGAAGGGACGCCACGATATCCGCGTGGAATACCTGCAGGGCTGGGGCGGGGCTTGGCTGCGGATGGAGTGGGAAAGCCCTTCCATAACCAAGCAGATCATACCAGAGGACGTCCTGTACCAAAAAAAGGAAAGCTATTACCAGGAGGCAAAAAGGGCGCTGGAGTTGGAAATCAATAAATGCCAGCGTGCCTACGAAGAAATCCAAGGCAGCGAGGCTACGAAAAAAGCCCTGGAGGATGCAATTGCTCGTGCGATTGTTGTACGCGACAAGGATTATTCGGATGTGGAAAATATAGATGAAATTATTCTTGTCATGAACCAGGAGACAGAGAAGTTAGCAGACGCAAAGTCCAAACTTTATTTAAGCACTGGCGTACAGCCTGCTGCAAGCCATACAAAGTTTACGAACCCATTGTACCAGGGGCAGGATCCATTCATTGCCCAGAAGGATGGCTTTTATTACCTGGTGGCTTCGAGCAACGACGACAGCGAATGCAAGATATATGTGTCGAAGTCGCAGACGCTTACAGATCAGGGCGAGAAAAAGCTGGTAATGGATATGACCGGGAAGCAGCGGAGGATTTTCGCGCCGGAACTGTTCTTCTTAGACGATGAAGAGGGTGGCCATTGGTATATTTACTACTGCGCAGATATTTTGGATTATGAGCGCGATTATCCTGAAATGGCCGGAAAATACAGAATGGGCAGCGAACATCACGTAGCTTGCTGCCTGCGTTCTAAGACAGACGACCCGACTGGGGAATACGAAGATATGGGGCCTCTTTACTGCGGCGAAAACGGCGAGATCCTTGGTGCAAACGATATTACGGTCGTAGAATACGATGGTTCCCTGTTTGGTATATGGGGCACGCTTGGACCAAACCAGCCTTTAGGCCCTGCGATTGTAGAGTTTGATACGCCATGCAGCATTACAAAAGATAGGGATATGCTTCCGATTGGCGGCGGGGAAGGCCCTAGGGCGTTGAAAAACGACAAAGGAGAACTGTTTGTCACAATGTCAGAAGGCGGGTATTCCACGGATGGTTACCGTCTTTCGGTACTGTGCTTTACGGGGCAGGATAAATCCCAGCTCTTGGACGAGGAAAAATGGTATGCAAAGAGGGATGTCTTTACCTCTACTACGAATGTTTCCGGTCCTGCAAGGGCTTGCTTCGTAAAATCAGCAGATGGCACGCAGGACTGGATGGTATACCATTCCAGAGTATATAAAGAAGTAGACGATAACTGGTGGAGGCAGATAAATATCAAAGAGTTTGGATGGAATGAAGACGGCACGCCGGAGTTTGGCTCTCCAGCTTCTACGAATAAGACGTACAGCCTTCCATCCGGCGATCCTGGGCAAGGCGATCAGTACGAAGCAGAGAATGCTATTTTAGAGGGTGGGGCGTCTATCCAGTCCGTAAATAGCAATTACTATGGGGAAGGCTATGTCCATGTCCCGAACAAACAAGGGGCGTCCGTAAGCTTTGTCGTTGACGCTAAGGATGCCGGAGATTATATTGTAGGCCTGCGTTATGCGTATGGCGTAAGGAAGAACGGAGAGACGAACAACCGCCCAAGCAGCCAGCTTCCGGCAAGGGCAGGGCTTCAGGTATCGGTCAATGGAAGGACGGCAGGCAGGATTGATCTCGACAAGAACTCAGTTACATGGAACGAATGGTTTACCGGTTCTAAGCGTCTGCCGCTGCAAAAGGGCGCAAACTTGATTACATACAGCGTAGAGCAGAACTGTACAGGGAATGTGCGGTTAGACGCGTTGACGATGCATCTGGCGGACGTGCCGTATACAAGCGCGAAGATACGACCAGATACCATTTCTCTGGAAAAAGATTATGCGATTTTACAGCCTGGGGAAACCACTCAGATTGCAGCAAGGGTCCTGCCGGAAAACGCCGCGGACAAGGGCTTGCAGTACCATGCGGATCAGGATGGCGCAGCGATTGTGGACGCAGCAGGGAAAGTGACGGCAGTAAAGGAAGGAAAGACGGTCATAAGCATTGTAGCGGACGGCAATAAGGGCGTGTCAGAACAGTTTACCGTATATGTGACGAAAAAACAGGAAGGGCTTGGAAGTGAAGAATTAGAGGAAGCTTTGAAGAAAGCGCAGGAAGCGCAGGAAGCTGCAGAAAGGGCTAGGGAAGAAGCGGAAAGGAAGATAAGGGAGGCGGAATCTGCCATAGAAGAAGCGAAGACCAAGGTAAGTGAAGCAGAACGCCAGGCACAAGAAGCTAGGGATGAAGCAGATACAGCCAGGAGAGAGGCAAACGAGGCCAAAGAGAACGCAGAGAGATTACAGGGTGATTTGAATGCGTCCCAGAAAGAAAAAGAGGAAGCTCAAAAAGCAGCGCAGGAGGCGGGCAAACGTGCAGATGATGCAGAAAAACGCGCGGAAGACGCACAGAAGAGCCTCGATACTGCGCAGCAGGAGTTAGAGGCAGCGAAAAAGGGCAAGGACGAAGCACAGAGGAAGCTTGAAGTTGCTGAAAAGGAATTGTCAGCTACCAAAAAGGCTCTTGAGGACGCCAAGAAAAAACAGGAATCCATACAAAAGGAATTGGAAGACGCCAAAAAAGCAGCGCAGGAAGCAGAGAAGAAATTAAAAGAACTTCAGAACCAAAATGCGCTGAAAAAAGGCCAGGTGTTCAGCAGCGGCAATTTGAAGTATAAAGTGACAGACGCCAAAAAGAAAACCGTAAGCGTTACTGGCGCTGCAAAGAAAAACCTGTCTTCTATTACAGTGAAAGCAAACGTAACATACAAAGGCGTAAGCTATAAAATCACTTCCGTTGCCCAGAATGCGTTTAAGAACAATAAGAAACTGACAAAAGTGGCGATTGGGGGCAACGTCGCTTCCATTGGGAATAAAGCGTTTTACAATAATAAAAAGTTGAAAACCGTAGTGCTTGGGAAACGTGTCGCTTCCATTGGGAAACAAGCGTTTAACAAAGACAGCAAGCTTAATAAGATAACAGTGAAATCTACCAAACTGAAATCTATTGGGAAGAATGCATGCAAGGGGATCCATAAGAACGCAACGATCCATGTGCCAAAGAGCAAGGTAAAGGCTTACCGTAAGCTGTTTGGGCAGTCAGGGCAGCCCAAAACCGTAAAGGTAAAATAGCTGTTACGCGCCCGCCGCGGCGCAATGATATGAAATAGATAAATAGTAGGAAGCCTGCCGCAAGAAAGCGAATGGGATTGTATGCCCCAAGAGGGGAAGCCCCGTTCCTTCCCTGCGGCAGGCTTTTTTGGCCTGCGCATCCCACTTGACATCTTTCTCGGGTTAGTATATACTAACTGCATAGGAAAGAAACATAGACATGATAGTTGCTAAAAAGATTAGGAGGGTTGAAATGGGAACATATGTGGTTGGGATCATTGTGGCCGTTGTTGTATTCTGTGCAGCACGTAGTATTTACAAAGACAGGAAGGCAGGCAAATGCAGCGGAGGCTGCAGCGGGTGCAGCGGCTGCGCCCAAAACTGCCCGTCGCATAGGCGGCAGGAAGGATAAAGCGGGCCGTTATTGTCAGTTAAATAACGTGTTCCATAAATCATCCGCCGGGCAATGGCCAGGATCCATTATTTTCTTGTACCAGCAGGCTTTTCCCGGATTCTTTCAAAACGTTCTTTATCATAGATATCTTTTCCATAAAAAATTTTCGCTTGGGCAATGCTTTGCACTTCAATCTCATAATCCTGTAGTATTTTAAAGGCTTCTGTGATATAATTTTTGTATCGTTTAACTGGGAAAAGCAAATAAAAAGAATGGTATGCCCATGGCTGGTTTTGCGGGTCAGATAGCCTAGGAATACCATTCCCAGGAAGGAGATGGAACGTTTTTATGAAGTATTCAGAAGATCTCAGCAAGCAGTACCACATACAGGTAGGCAAGGGCGACGTTGGCAAGTATGTCATCCTGCCAGGAGATCCAAAGCGCTGCGCCAAGATTGCCAAGTATTTGGATGGTTCCGTCCTGGTAGCGGACAGCAGGGAATACGTGACGTATACCGGATATTTGGACGGTGTGAAAACGAGCGTTACTTCTACAGGTATTGGCGGGCCGTCGGCGTCGATTGCCATGGAAGAGCTTGTGATGGCGGGAGCCGATACGTTTGTACGGATTGGGACCTGCGGCGGGATGCAGGAGCAAATCAAAAGCGGGGATGTCGTTATCGCAAGCGGCGCAGTCCGGATGGAAGGGACCAGCCGCGAATATGCGCCGATCGAGTTTCCGGCAGTTGCGGATATCCAGGTAGTAAACGCGTTGATCAAGGGTTCTAGGAAGCTGGGGGCGGATCCCCATATAGGCGTCGTGCAATGTAAGGATTCCTTTTATGGGCAGCATTCCCCAGAAATAAAGCCGGTAGGCTACGAACTGCAGCAGAAGTGGGAGGCCTGGAAACGCTTAGGATGCCTTGCTTCTGAGATGGAATCCGCCGCCCTGTTTGTCGTAGCCAGCAGCCTTCATGTCAGGGCAGGTTCCTGCCTGCTCGTAATGGCGAACCAGGAGCGTGAGAAAGCGGGGCTTGATAACCCGGTCGTACACGATACGGATCTCGCAATCCGCATTGCAATCGAAGCTGTCCGGGAACTGATCAAAGGAGACATGGCCTATGGGGAAATATAGACGTATTTTTGTGATTGTAATCGACTCGCTTGGCATTGGGGAAATGCCAGACAGCGCGGCATTTGGCGATCGCGGCGTGAACACGCTGGGGCATATTTCAGAAGCTGTGGATACGTTCTGTCTCCCAAACCTTCGGTGGCTTGGCCTTGCAAACCTGGTCGCCATCCGGCAAGTGCCAGCCACAAGATGTCCTCTTGGCTACTACGCAGCCCTGCGGGAGAAAAGCAATGGGAAGGATACGATGACAGGGCATTGGGAAATGATGGGCATAGAAACGACGACGCCGTTCCAGACCTTTACTGAGCATGGGTTCCCCAAGGAATTGATCGAGGAATTGGAAAAGCGCACCGGGCATAAGGTGATAGGAAATAAGAGCGCCAGCGGGACTGCGATTATTGAAGAACTGGGGGAAGAGGAAATTGCAACAGGGCATATGATTGTGTATACATCGGCAGATTCCGTCCTACAGATCTGTGGGAATGAGGAAACCTTTGGCTTGGAGGAGCTGTACCGCTGTTGTGAGATTGCACGGGAGCTGACCATGAAAGAGGAATGGAAGGTGGGACGTGTGATTGCAAGGCCTTACGTCGGCAGGAGGAGAGGAGAGTTTGAGCGGACCAGCAACCGGCACGATTATGCGTTGAAGCCGCCGGGGAAGACGGTGTTGAACGCATTGAAGGAACATGGGCTGGATGTAATTTCCGTCGGTAAAATCGTAGATATTTTCGCCGGGGAGGGGATTACAGACGCATATAAGTCCAAGTCTTCGGTCCATGGCATGGAACAGACGATAGAACTGGCCAGAGGGGAGTTTAACGGATTGTGTTATGTAAATCTGGTCGATTTTGACGCAAAATGGGGGCACCGGAGGAACCCACAGGGATACCGGGAGGAACTAGAACGCTTTGACAGGCGCCTAGCAGCGCTGATTTCTCTGATCCAGCATAAGGATCTTTTGATTATTACGGCGGATCACGGGAACGACCCGACCTACATCGGGACAGACCACACGAGAGAGAAAGTCCCGTTCCTGGCGTATTCGCCGTCTATGAAAGGCGGCGGCAGGCTGCCGGAACAGGAAAGCTTTGCAGTAATAGGCGCTACCATAGCGGAAAATTTCGGCGTCCCTATGCCAAAGAATACGATTGGGGAATCCTTGCTTTCTAAGTTGGTGTAAGGGGTTTTTTAATTGCAAAACAGGGATCATTAGGCATTTGCAAAACTCAAATCTTAGGAACAGCGGTTGTTCCATCCATACAAAAGAAGGGCGACTTGCGACGGCATCCGGAGCCCGCTTTTGTATGGATGGAATAAACGCGTCTGTTGCAGAGAACATTTCTCAATTACCTAAAGAGGGATCGTAAAAGAAAGGAGAAAGAACAAATGGTGTGTGAAGATATTAGGAAATTGTGTGAGGAAAAGCAGATCCATATGATTGATTTTAAGATGACGGATATTGATGGGCGGTGGAGGCATATCACAATCCCATATGAACGGTTCGGGGAACAGGTTTTTACCCAGGGGATCGGCTTTGACGGATCGAATTATGGGTACGCGCCGATTGAAAAAAGCGATATGGTCTTCTTGCCGGATCCGCAGACGGCGTATATCGATCCATTTGCCGAGGTAGCGACCCTTACGATGTGCGGCAATGTATGCACCATCGGGAAGGATGAGAATAAGCCGTTTGACCAGTACCCGAAGAACGTCAGCCTGCGGGCGGTGGAATATATGAAAGAAACCGGGATTGCAAACCGGATGGTTATCGGGCCGGAATTTGAGTTTTATCTGTTTGACCGCGCACGCTTTGAAGTGACGCCGCAGCAGAGCGGCTACCGGATTGACGCAAGGCAGGCAGAGTGGAACTGTAGCCTGGATACGCCTGGGAATAATGGGTATGAAGTGCCGTATAACGGCGGTTACCATATTGCCGCGCCATTTGATGTGGGCTATGATCTGCGCAGCAAGATCTGTATGATGGTTGAGGATTGGGGTATTCCGGTAAAATACCATCACCATGAGGTCGGAGGCCCAGGCCAGATGGAGATTGAAGTGGAGCTTTCTGATATGCCAGATATGGCTGACAATACGATGATTATAAAGTATATCATTAAAAATATGGCGGCGCGTGAGGGCAAGACAGCCACCTTTATGCCGAAGCCGATTTACCAGGAAGCGGGCAGCGGCATGCATGTCCATATGCTGCTCCTCAAGGATGGGCAGCCCTTGTTTTACGATGAAAACGGTTATTCCGGGCTGAGCCAGACCGCGCATTACTTTATCGGAGGGCTGCTGAAGCATATTTCATCCCTGTGTGCCTTTACTAACCCATCGACCAATTCCTTTAAACGCCTGGTCCCGGGATACGAAGCGCCAGTCACCATCGGTTACGCCACGTCAAACCGCAGCGCAGTCATCCGGATCCCAGCTTATGCAAAGACGCCGCAGACCAAGCGTTTTGAACTGCGCAACCCAGATGCGACGGCAAATCCGTATTATGCTTATGCGGCAATCCTGATGGCAGGCTTAGACGGCATAGAGAATCAGATCGACCCCAAAGAGCATGGATGGGGGCCGTATGATTTTAATCTATATACACTGTCAAAGGAAGAGCAGAAGAAGATCAAGGGACTTCCAAAATCTTTGGGCGAAGCGCTTGACGCGCTAGAAGCGGACCACGATTACCTGACGAAAGGGAACGTTTTCCCACAGCGGCTGATCGAGGTATGGATGGAGCGCAAACGCAAAGAGTTAAAACGTTTGGAACAGATCCCGAACCCTGCGGAGTTCCAGATGTATTTTGATCTGTAAGCTTCCTGCTGCATGGCATACAGCGCAGGCTATTTGGATGGCGGGATGTATCGTTTGAAAATTGTACTAAGAATTTACATCAAAAAAAGGATATTCCACAGCATTGCCCTGGCGTGATTGTCCGGGATACCCGATATATACGGTTGGACAATCATTTTTTCAGGAGGTATGGCGTGCAGATTGGTATATGTGATGATCAAGACGACATGCGGTCGTTGTTGATAGAAAAAGTAAAAGAAGTGTATCCGATGGGAAATATTATGCCGTTTGCTTGTGGGCAGGAGGTGCTGGATGCGCCGCAGCTTCCAGATATCTTATTCCTTGATATCCAAATGCCTGGGCTGAATGGGATGGAAACCGCCCGCAAGATCCGTAAAAGGGATCTTCATATGATCCTTATTTTTGTGACAGTATCCGAAGATTATGTATTCCAGTCATTTGATGTTGGCGCGTTCCATTATCTCGTTAAGCCGTTTTCCGATGGGAAATTTGCAGAAGTGCTTCAGAAGGCGATCCGGCAGGTGGCAGAACGCCAGAAAGAGCTTACGGCAGCGCAGGCGAAGCCGCCGAGCATTATGGTAACTGCAAAAGGCAAGCATATTACCATCAATTTGGAAGATATCGTATATGCAGAGGTTTTTGACCGGAAAATCATTATCCATACGATGGATGCCGATATCGAGTATTATGGGAAAATGAAAGAACTTCAGAAACATGTGGGGGAAGGGTTTTACCGTCCCCACAGGGCGTTTCTGGTCAATTTCAATTATATAGAAAAATACGATGCAAAAACTATCTATTTAAAAAAAGGCCAGGCGCTGATGGCGAAACAGAATTACCAGGATTTTGTAAAGAGCTACATCAAGTATATCCGGAGTATCTCCAAACAATACGGGCAGGAAGGGTGGTAGGATGCCAAGGGTTTTCGGGACGATGGGGTTATTCCTGGATATTCCAAAGGAACGAGCCATCCTTATCATATCTGTCTTTTGGCCAGTTATGGAGAACTTTATCCGGGGATATTGCTTTTACCGTTTTACAAAGCCGTTTGTAAGGAGAAAAGAAGCTGCGTTCCGTGCAGGGGCGGTTTATTTTTTGTTTATGCTTTTTCTCTTTCTTATGCCGTGGCGTCTGCGTACTTACACGGCATATGGGCTTGGCGTCCTAACCGCTTATTTGGCGTTCTCTATCGCGGATCGTAGGAATTATTGCCAGAAAGCATATCTGGCCATTACGTTTTTCTCCCTGAATTGGTTTGCTGTTTCTATGGCGGAAATCTTATACGATAATGTTTATAACTATCTAACGGGTACAGAATATATGGCGGGGCATCCTGAAATGGATGTTTTCCTGTATATGGGGGCATGCGCAGCTTATCTTGCATTGCAGTTTCTGTTTACGGCGGCAGGTTCTTGGTATATTACGAAGATTTTTCATCCGAAAGGTGCGGATATCGGGAAAAGGGAATTGTTTATGTTATCGATCCCGTCCTTTATGGGCGTCATAGGCTATGAAATCATGCGTTATTACCGGATGTTTTACATTATAGAAACGGGAGGCAATACCAAGGGGTATGACGCGTTGTCTTTCTTGTACTGCATGGTATCTGTGGCGGCGGCAATCGTAGTGGCCATATTATACCAGAAGATGAAATCAAGCCAGGAAGAGCAGCTTAGGGCGGAATTATTGGCTGCACAGATTGGAGGTATCCAAAACCACATTTTCCAAGTAGAAGCCTTGTACCAGGATATCCGTAGCATGAAACATGATATGGCAAACCATATCCTAACGTTAGAACGGCTGTATGCCAGGGAGCAGATAGAAGAGGCCAGGGCTTATGCTTCTAGCCTGAAAGCAGGACTTGCAGAAACGGCGGGCAAGATAACAAGCGGCAACCCTGTAACGGATGTGGTATTACAGGAGTGGAAACAAGAAGCCGAAAAACGTAATATCCCATTCCATACAACATTTTATTTTCCAGAAGGTTGCGGCATTAATGCCTTTGACGTCAGCGTGATTTTGCACAATGCCTTGCAGAATGCCGTAGAAAACACCATACGCCGCAAAGAGGCTTATATCTCCATCCGTTCTTACCGCAAAAGCAATGCGTATATGATAGAGATCCGCAATTATTTTACAGGAAGCTTGCAATGGGATCCAGAAAGCGGTCTTTTGCGCACGTCCAAAAAGGCGCAAGATCGCCACGGCTACGGGTTAGCCAATATCCGGAAGGTGGCGCAGAAATATTCTGGGGATATTGAGGTGAGCCAGGGCGATAAGGAGTTTTGCCTTTGCGTTATGATGATAGCCAGCAGCCGTACTTGTTTGTAAGATTCGGAGATATGAGTTCCATTGTCTGTGGATTTATGCTATACTTTAGGAAATACCAAAGTATAGCCATCGCCGCATAGCCTGCCTTAGAGGTAGGACGGGCTGCGGAGGAATGAGTACAGACGAGGAGGGATACGGTATGGGGATCCGTTTGGAACAAGAACAGAAAAAAGGTTTGTCCAAGAAGATGCTTCCGGCCGTGGAGATACTCCAGATGAACGCTCAGGAACTCACGGATTTTATCAAAGAGCTGTCATTGGAGAATCCAGTGGTGGATGTGGAAGAGGCGGTTTCCTTGGACAAGGCGAAGGAGCGTATGAAGAAGCTGGAATGGCTGGCCAGGCTGGACGAGCAGAACCGGACGTTTTACCAGTATGACAGAAGGGATACGAAGGACGATTTGGAAAATATCAGCGGGGACGATTCAGAAAACCTGGCGGCGGCGCTAATGCTCCAGCTTATGGGGAAGGGATATTCTGAATTGGAGATGGGTATTTTCGAGTATATTGCAAATTCCCTGGATCCCAGCGGTTACTATACGGAGCCGTTGGCGGAGGTTGCCCACAGGTTTTCGGTTTCCCAGGACAAAGCAGGGGAATGCCTTGCTGTCATGAAGGGGTTGGAGCCTGTCGGCGTGTGCGCAGGATCGCTGCAGGAATGCCTGGAGATACAGCTCCATGCCATGGGGGAAGGGCATGAAGTAGAATTGGGGATTGTCGCAGGATATATGGAATTGCTCGGGAAGAACCAGCTTCCAGCCATTTCCAAGAAGATGAAGGTTTCCCTGGAACGGGTGAAAACTGCGGCTGAGAAGATAAGGCGTCTGAACCCAAGGCCAGCGCAGGGGTTTGAGCAAAGGGGCATGCTGCGTTTTGCGGTTCCAGATATGATTGTTGTAAAATTCCAGGATCGGTTTGAAATTTTGCAGAATACATATGCTTATCCAGCCATCCATAAGGATCCGGAATATCTTAAGATGCTGCAAACCGACTGTGGCAAGGAGGCGAAGGATTACCTGGCTGAGAAGATCCACCAAATTGATCAGGTGCAGGAGGCGATTGCCAAAAGAAGCGCCATGCTGCTGGATTTGACGAAATGCTTAGTAGAAGTGCAGGAAGCATTCTTTCTATATGGTACGAAGTCGCTCCGGCCGTTTACCATGAAAGAGACGGCGGAGCGCCTGGATATCCATGAGTCTACTGTGAGCCGGGCGGTAAAAGGCAAATACCTGCAATGTAGCTGGGGCATTTATCCGTTCAGTTATTTCTTTTCCCGTGGGTTCCGGCAGAATACTGACGGGAAGGGCGATGTGACGGCAGCGTACATCAAGCAGAAAATGAAAGAATTGATCGATGGGGAAGATAAGCATAAGCCTTACTCTGACCAGCGGTTAACGGATTTACTGAAAGAAGAGGGCATGGAGGTTTCTAGGCGGACAATAGTAAAGTACCGGGAAGCGATGGAGATTGCAAGCAGCAGGGGGAGGAAGCAGTTTTAAGGCAAGGTCACAGGGACTGTTGATATGAGGCGACAAAACGGTACTTGGGAGGCGTAAGATGGATTTTAAGAAGTTAATACAGTCCCAGCCATATGAGTTCCTGCGGACAGAGCGGCATCTCGGGGACAGGATCCTGCTTTTGGGGCTGGGCGGCAGCCATGCGTATGGGACGGACAACGAGGACAGCGATATTGACATCAGAGGCGTGGCATTGCCGTTGCCCTCGGATCTGCTGGGGCTTACGACGTTTGAGCAATATGAGGATGTGCATACGGATACCGTGGTGTATTCTTTTGGCAAAATGGTAAAGCTGCTGTTGGAATGCAATCCCAATACATGTGAAATCCTTGGGCTGGATGAAGACCAGTACCTGATCAAGTCCCCGATCGGGCAGGAACTGGTGGAGAACAGCAGTTTATTTTTGTCAAAACGGGCGATTAAGTCGTTTGGCAGGTATGCCAGCGCACAGCTTCGGAGGCTTCAGAATGCCATTGCAAGAGATGCGATGCCACAGCCACAGCGGGAACAGCATATATTAGGATCCGTGCGCAATGCGCTAGAGGATTTCCAACGCAGATATGGGGAATTTGCTTATGGCAATATCCGCCTGTATATCGACAAGGCGGCGACTCCCGGGATGGAAACCGAGATTTTTGTGGACGCCAGGCAATCCCATATGCCCCTGCGGGATTACCAGAAGATGTTTGCCGCTTTGAACAATGTAATCCGGGATTACGATAAAATCGGCAAGCGCAATAAAAAGAAAGACAATAACCATCTGAACAAGCACGCAATGCATCTGATCCGTCTGTTTATGATGGCGGTGGATATTTTAGAACAAGGCAAGATAAAGACGCACCGTACACATGATTTGGATCTGCTGTTAAAAATCCGCACGGGCGGGTTCCAGGAAGAGGACGGGACGTTTAGCCAGGAATTTTACCAGATCTTAGGGGATTATGAAAGACGCCTAGAAGGCGCCGCGCAGCGCACATCCTTACCAGACAACCCAGACATGGACAAGGTCGGGGCATTTGTGGAATCGGTGAACCGAAGGGCGCTGGACCTGCCAGGGACGTGACGGGAGTGGGAACGGGTGCAAGGGAAACAGGCAAAGGAATCAAACGAAGGCGAGGGTTTCATGAGCAAGGTGCAAGGGAAAGCGGCAAAGGAATCAAACGAAGGCGAGGGTTCCATCAACGGGATCCAGGGAAAAATCCAGGGAATCCTAGAGGAGATAGAGGAAAAAGAGCATGTTACCATCGTGCTTGCGGTAGAATCTGGAAGCAGGGCGTGGGGGTTCGCTTCCCCCGACAGCGATTACGACGTGCGTTTTATTTATATACGCAGATATGAGGATTATCTGAAATTGGCGGGGTTCAAGGACGTCATCGACTGGCAGCTTGATGAGGTGCTTGACATCAATGGCTGGGATTTAAAGAAAGCGTTGCAGCAGTTTTACAGAGGGAACGCAACCTTGTTTGAGTGGGCAAATTCCCCCGTTGCCTATTATAAATCCGCCCTGTGGGATGGAGTGTATCGAGAAGCAAAACAGTATTTTTCCAAAAAGGCTGCATTATGCCATTATTACGGTACGGCGCATCATACGTTCAAGCAGTACCTGCAGGGGGATATGGTCAGATATAAGAAATATTTCTATGCCTTACGGCCTTTATTGGCTTGCCGCTATATTGAAGAGAGGGATACAAATCCACCAGTGCTTTTTGACGATTTGCTAGAGCTAAGCCTTCCAGGAGAACTCCGTTTGGCAATCCAGGAATTGCTGGACATTAAAAAGATTACGGAAGAAAAAGAGTTAAACCCACAGATGCCAGCCATCCAGGCATATATCCAGTCAGAGATAAAGCGGCAGAAGCAGCTTGCAGATAATATGGCGGATGACCGGAAAAAGGAATGGGAACCCTTAGATCGGGTTTTTATGGAAACGCTTAAGATGCAGGGAAGCTTTAAGTAAGTAGCAGGCTATTTTAAAATCAAACATTTCATCAAACGATACTTAATGAGGGAAATGGACAATTTCCAGTTCATCTTTATTTTTCCTGGTAATCGTTTTAAAAAGATGGTACTGTGGCTCCTGGTTTTCATCGTAATCAAGATTATAAATTTCTATTTCCCTTTTCTCCCAATCTACAATCCAATATTCGTCAATCTCCATCTTGCGATAGATTTCCATCTTTTCGCCACGGTCG
Source organism: uncultured Eubacterium sp. (assembly GCA_948470065.1). Lineage (GTDB taxonomy): Bacteria > Bacillota > Clostridia > Lachnospirales > Lachnospiraceae > Petralouisia. The sequence continues at coordinate 15,573 of CAOKNO010000043.1, forward strand.
TATTTTTTGGAGGATTCCGACAATACTTCCATTACGAATCGTGGGATATCAAAAAATGAGTTCCCCCTTTTCGCATGTACCCTACAATTGATCGTTGCATCAGGAATGATTATTTTTTCATGCCCATCAACGACCCATTTATATTGTACATTATCTGGATACACTTTACATGTGCTTGTTTTTAACTGCCGATATACTGTTGCAGTAAAATTCATGATGACGTCGGAATGTTCAATATAAGCCCCTGCCGTACCCGTTAATTGGATATGATTCAAATCAATACCTACTTTCCCGTTTATTCCCGCGAGCAATGTACCCCTAGGGGTGCAAATACCCCGCTCCTTGGGGCAGAAAGAACAAGCTAGGTCATGCCCCGTAGCTTTCTGCGGGGTATTTGACTTATAGATAGCATATCAGATATCCATACAAATTCATACCCCCTATCATTATATTTTTATATCATTGGATTTGATTGATACCACATAAGGATAACATTTTTTAGCTTCAGTGAGGACGGAGCATGGATGTACAGGATAAACTACTTGAAAAAGATGGGGTTTTTGGTATAATGGGTAGAGATTAAGGGAATGGGGTGATTATAATGGGTGTATTGCCAATCGTGGATATGAGTAAGGCATACATTGAGCATTCAATGGTAATTGATAATTTTGTTATAAAAATAGGGAACCAGATAAACGATTCTTTGTGCCGTGTGTTTAGCGATGGCGTGCAGTATCAATGGAAAGAAAATGATGATAAAGTTATAATCCCTGACGCATCCATCATGTGCAACATTAGGGATCGCCGTAATGTGTCATTCACAGGCGTTCCGCGTTTTGTTATGGAGGTTCTTTCGGATGCAACGGAAAAATATGACCGTACAGAGAAGATGGACGTATATAAGAATGTGGGCGTTTCTGAATATTGGATCGTGGATTGGAGGAAGAAGCAGGTAGAGATATATATGTTTGATTGGAAAGAAGATGATACCAGTTATTCCTATTTGTTTAAAACTGTGACGGAGCAGAATAAAGATGATTTGCAGCTTGTCATGTTCCCGAACCTTAAAATCACGTTTGATGAATTGTTTGATATAGGGTAAGGAAGCGGTAATCCCGTCTATGTACCATCTGCTTTCAATATATTTTTTATCCTTATCTAGCATTACCCCGGCGGTTAAATACCGCGGTAGATTACGATGGACAAATCTTCCTATGCAACGCAGCAAATGGAGGTTTGGGCAAGTAAGATACTGTGATATTTAACCGCCGGAATCATTTATATAGCAGGCTTATCAGCAGCCTCTTTCCTTTACCTTACAAATCCGTAAGGAATCCCTCAAAAATGTAAGCCAATCTTAAGGCAGAAGTTATTTTTTTGGTCTATAATAGCCATAACAATTGAAACAATTCTTTGTAGGAGCCATTGCCGATCGCCTTTTGGCAGCGGCTGGCAGAGGAAGAAGGAGGATGTTATGACAGTTTTAGAAGTGAACAATGTAAAGAAAATCTATACAACCAGGTTCGGTGGTAACCAGGTGCAGGCATTGGAGAATGTGACCTTTTCCGTGGAAAAGGGGGAGTACGTTGCGATTATGGGAGAGTCAGGTTCTGGGAAGACGACGCTTTTAAATATCCTGGCGGCTTTGGACCGGGCGACGGCAGGGCTCGTGTTGTTGAATGGCAAGAATTTGTCCGCTATCCGGGAAGCGGAGGTAGCAGGGTTCCGCAGGGAGAACTTGGGGTTTGTGTTCCAGGATTTTAATTTGCTCGACAATTTCAGCATTCAGGACAATATCTTCCTTCCCTTGGTATTGGCTGGGAAAAGCTATAACGAGATGCGCACCCGCCTGATGCCGATTGCAGGAAAGCTTGGGATCCAGGATATTTTAAATAAGTACCCGTATGAGGTATCCGGAGGCCAGAAACAGCGTGCAGCCGTAGCGCGCGCTTTGATTACAGAGCCTAAGCTGGTACTTGCGGATGAGCCGACAGGGGCATTGGACTCTAAGGCGTCCGAAGGCCTGCTGTCCTTGTTCCAGGAGATCAATGAGGAAGGGCAGACTATCTTGATGGTGACGCATTCCATCAAGGCTGCGGCTTGTGCAAAACGTGTGTTGTTTATTAAGGATGGGCAGGTATTCCATCAGATATACAAGGGATCTGGCACGGATGAAGAAATGTACCAAAAGATTTCTGATACGCTTACCGTACTTACGACAGGCGCAAAGAAGGGAGGTAATTATGCGTAAATTCTTCTATGGGAAGCTTGCATTTGGGAATTTGAGGAAAAATATGGGGCTGTATCTGCCATATTTGATAACATCCATAGGCGTGTCGGCGGTATATTATATCCTGGTGGCAATCAGCAACGACAACGGCATGATGGATTTGCCGCGTGGAAGCGATATGCAGATGATCTTAGGGCTAGGATGCGGCGTGATTGGGGTTTTTGCTGTGATCTTTTTGTTCTATACCAATAGCTTTCTGATGAAACGGAGGAAGAAGGAATTTGGGCTGTTCAATATCCTGGGCATGGAAAAACGCCATATTGGCAAGCTGATGTTCTGGGAAACTTTAATGATTGCAGTAGCCGGCGTGTTTTTGGGGCTTGTGGCAGGAGTGATCTTATATAAGCTGGTAGTCCTCGTACTGCTGCGGGCAACCAAGCTTGAGGTTCCATTTGGGTTTACGGTGTCTTTTGCTGCAATGGGGCACACAGCCGTGCTGTTCTTTGGGATTTATGCGCTTACGTTATGCTACAATCTGTTCCAGGTGTGGAAATCAAGGCCGATTGAACTTCTTCACAGTGTCAACCAGGGAGAAGCCGAGCCTAAGACGCGTTGGCTGATGGCGCTCATCGGCGTTGTGGCATTAGGCGTAGGGTATGCGATTGCAATCGTTGTGGAAAACCCGGTGGAAACATTGTTGCTGTTCTTTGTCGCGGTAATCCTGGTGATGCTTGGGACGTACTGTCTATTTACCGCTGGCAGCATAGCTTTGCTGAAGTTTTTACGGAAACGGACCAATTACTATTATAAGACGAAGCATTTTATTTCCGTGTCCGGCATGATCTACCGCATGAAGCAGAATGCGGTCGGGCTTGCCAATATCTGTATCTTGAGCACAATGGTGCTGGTTATGGTAGCCGGCACGGTATCCCTCTATGCGGGTATCGGCGATATGTTAGACGTGCGTTGCCCGAAGGATGTGTCGTTGAACGGGGTTGATTTGGATGAGCAGCAAAAAACGGTATTGAATCAGGCCTTAGAGCAGGCGGCGGCGGATAAAGGCTATCCCGTCACAGACGTCACAGAATACACAAGCGTTTCGTTCAGCGTGTGGAAGCAGGGGGAGGAAATGGCGGTGATCCATTACGAGGATATGACGGCTGCGAAAGGAGAATTATGTATGGCGGAAATCATTTCTCTGGCAGATTATGAACGTATTACTGGTAAGCGGGCGGAATTAGGGGAAGACGAAGTCCTCGTCTATACCGATCGGGGAGAGAAGGACGCTGGAAATCTTAAGTTTAACGATAAATCATTCCGGGTCAAAGCGTATGTGGATGATTTTGCGTTGGATGGGCTGGATACAAACGTAGTCTATGATACGTATTTCGTCGTTGTGAAAAATAGCGCCATCCTGCAAGAACTTTACGAGATGCAAAAAGAGATGTTTGGGGAAGAGTATGCAAGCCCGATCCGGTATTATATCAATGCCAATATCGGGGAATCCCCAGAACACGGGTTGGAATGCGTAAATCGGCTGGAGGAGCTGATTGCTTCATATAACAGCACCCAGACGGAGGAAAATGCATTGCACGTTGGGATTGAATCCAGAGCTGGGATGAGGGAAGGCTTCCTTATCTTCTGCGGAGGCTTCCTGTTTTTAGGTATTTTCCTGGGATTTGTATTCCTGATGGCAACTGTGATGATTATCTATTACAAACAGATTTCAGAAGGTTATGAGGACAAGGCGAGGTTCGAGATTATGCAGAAAGTGGGGATGAGCCGACGCGAGGTGAAAGCTTCGATACACAGCCAGATTATAAATGTCTTCTTCCTGCCGTTGGTTACCGCCTGTATCCATCTGACAGCGGCGTTCCCTATGCTGAACCGCTTAATCCGGATGTTCAATATGACGAATACAGCCTTGTTCGCCCTCTGTACGGTAGCGACGGTCGGCGTATTTGCGGTTATCTACAGCATGGTATATGGGATTACGGCGAAAGCCTATTACAAAATCGTAGGGTAGCCAAATGCCCTGAGGATTTGTGGGCTTAGAGCGGCCCAAGAGTGACAGGAGGGTTAGCTGGTACGCAGGCCAAGGATGGGATTACTCTTATCAAATGCAGTCCGCCGGGATAAGGCGCTGCCCTGTTGGTATGAGGAATCCGATCCTTGGCCTGTTGCTTATGCCTGGATGTGCGCTTTCCTGTTATTTGATCTTTTTCCCAGTTTTATATTTCTTTACTAAGGCTTCAATCCTTTCATAAGGATCTAGCAAATCGCTGATCGAAGTATCGTGGTTCAGCGTGTCGATAATATATGCGATATATTTACTCATGTCGCAATTGATATAATAAGGCTTTGACAGGAGTTCTGGCGTCTGGTAAGTCAGGTTGGTGGTTACGACCTTATAGATAATGCCTGATTCTACCGCTTTGTCGAATTTATCCAGCCCGTTTGTGAAAAGGCCAAATGTAGCTACGACGAAAATCCTGCCTGCGTTCCGTTTCTTCAATTCTGTAGCGACGTCAATCATGCTGTCTCCAGAGGATATCATATCGTCAATAATGAACACGTCCTTGCCCGTAACGTCGGAGCCTAAAAATTCATGGGCAACGATTGGGTTGCGCCCGTCTACGATCCTACTGTAATCCCTTCGTTTATAGAACATCCCCATATCCACGCCCAAGACATTGGCAAGGTACACGGCGCGGTTTGTCCCACCTTCGTCGGGGCTTATCACCATCATATGCTTGCTGTCGATCTTTAAGTCGTTGATTTCCCGGAAAATCCCTTTGATAAACTGGTAAGCAGGCTGTACCGTTTCAAAGCCCTTTAAGGGGATGGCGTTCTGCACCCTGGGATCGTGGGCGTCAAATGTAATGATATTATCCACGCCCATACCAGTCAGCTCTTGCAGCGCAAGGGCGCAATCGAGCGATTCCCTCGACGTACGCTTATGCTGACGGCTTTCATAGAGGAAAGGCATTAGCACTGTAATCCGCCGAGCTTTCCCGCCGACGGCGGCAATGATACGTTTCAGATCCTGGTAATGATCGTCCGGGGACATATGGTTCTCATGGCCGCAGACGGTGTAAGAAAGGCTATAGTTCGTGACGTCTACCATAAGGAATAAGTCGAACCCACGGACGGAATCTTTGATAATCCCCTTCGCTTCGCCGGTGCCGAACCTTGGGTTTGAGCATTCCACAAGGTATGTATCCCTGAGATACCCGCGGAAAGAGATGTCATTTTCGTGATCGTGCTCCCGTTCTTTGCGGAAACGCACAAGGTATTTATTGATTTTCTTGCCCAATTCCCGGCAGCTTTCCAGGCAAATGACGCCCAATGACCCAACAGGGACGGTTTCATAGTTTTTTTCGTTACGCTGCATCGCAATGCCCTCCATAATGTTCTTGAAATCGTGAATAAGTAGGTATCTTACTGTTAGCGTCCACAGGAAGCGGTTCCTAAATTGCGTCCCGATGGACAGTAATACATTACTTCTGTAGCTTTTTCTGTAGCCGGATATCATTCCCAAAGAGTTTTATCATGGTGTAGCTGCTTGAAATCCGCGAAAACGTACGCTCGGAATATAAATCGACCAATTGGCCAAGCCCTAGGTTTGTGGAAATAATGGTAGATTTCTTACGTAGGATACGCTCGTTCAGGCATAGAAACAGCCGTGAAGCCGTGAAGGCATTGGCCAGTTCTGTGCCAAGGTCGTCGATAATCAAAAGATCGCAGCCGAAGATATTCTGGTAATCCATGCTTGGCGCCGCTTCCCTGCCGAAATCGTTCCGTTCAAAAATGTGGAACAAGGAGGAGGCGGTGAAGTAGATCACCGAATGCCCGGCGTCTAACAGTTCTTTTGCCACGCAATTAGACAGGAAGGTCTTTCCTGTCCCAGTATCCCCATAAAAAAACAGGTTATTAAATTTAAGATCAAAGGTATGGATAAAATCCATACAAGAATCCACGGCCTGTTTGGCAGTAGCAAGGCTTGAAAGGTTTGTGGCAGGGTTGATCTGGGAATCAGAGTAATAACGGTAGGAGAAATTCTGGAAATTCTCCTCCTCTAGGATCTGCCGGATATTCGATTGCGTATAGACCAAGTCAATGGCCGCCTGCTGGAAGCAATGGCATTTGCGGTTGCCGATATATCCGGTATCCTTACAGTCGGGGCATCCATAGGGAGGCTCCAAATAATCCTGCGGGTATCCATGGCTGGCCAAGAGATCCATTTTCTCCTTGCGCAGGACGTCAAGCTGCGCCTTCAGGCGCACAAGCGCGTTTTCATCCCCTTCCATCAGTTCTTTTGCCTGGGCGACGGAAATAGAAGAGATCGCATTGTCTATTTCTAGAAACCGCGGGTACTTGTGGTAGAGGGTATGGATACGTTCCATGACGATATGCTGGTTCTCCAATTGCTTTTCCTCATAACGGCGGATCAATGTGTTGTATTGGGTATTGCTTAACGGCATGTTGCGCTCCTTTGTGCGTACTGTTTCATGGTTCCCATTGCTGTCTTTTATCGTGTGCTGTTTAGAAGCTCAGCCTCCAATTGATCGATGTTATAAGTCCGCTGCGGGAAGCTGGTAAAGCGGTTTGCTGCAGCCGTCTTAATCACAGCGGCCCGTGAAGGCTTTGAAGCGTTCTTGGCGGCCTGGAAGTCCTTATCTGCTTTTTTGACGGCGGCAGGCGTCTGTACCCCATGCTTCTTCCAGTTTGCCAGGATCCGGTCGGTGTATTCGAAGTTGGGCTGGTGGATGGCTAGTATCGTACGGCTACATGCCTCGGTAATCATCTCCTGGCCAAACCCAAGATCCTTGTTCCATTTTTCTATGTACGCAGATTCTGCAGGGACCAGGCTGCGTCCCTGGATCCCCATGGATTTCATAACGGCAAAGTGGAGCTTGTTGTGGGAGCTGGCATTGTGCTTTGCTTCCGCTACGGTCCGGATCCCAGAGCTTTTCCATGCCAGGGCTACCCGTTCCATATAGTGCAGGCTGGAGTGCCCGCCAGCAATACAGTACTCCATCAGATAAACGATCAAATCGGCGGATAGCCCAAGGGTGTCGTACCAATAGAGCATGGACTGGGTATCGGTTGGCGTAAGGGGACGGCCCAGATAACGTTCTGCCACAAACAGCATTTCCTGCACTTCCTCTTTCTGGCGGAACGACTGGATGTCGTTTGCGCTGTATACTGGCTTTGCGGCGCTAGCTTGCGTGCTGCCTAGGGGCGCGTCTGCTTTTTTCAAAGGGACGGCGTCGTCGTTCCCTGTTTCGGAAGGCTCTAGGGGTTCTAGTAGGTAGATACCGGAAATGGAGGTATCTTCCGCGTATTCAAGCCGGAGCAGGCTCATTTTCTCCCAATAACGGAGCGCGCGCTGGATGTCCTTTTCGGTATGGTCGAATTTATCCGCCGTTTTGGAAATAGAAAAGCTGCAGTCCGGGGAATTCATGCAGCGCAGCAGGTATAAATAGATTTTCACATATTCTCCGTTAGCATTAATCATATATTTATCAATAAAACGATTGGGAATGGATGTCGTGGGACTTCCGTTGTCCTTGTGTAATGTAATGTCTGCCATAATACCCTCCATGTGATATCGCTTTTATCTTCTCAGCCGTTTTCGCCCCTCTGCTTGGTATGTACCCTGCCCGGGGTATGTAGGGACGTATCCGGGCGCCTGCGCCCATACGTCTTTTGTGGCTTTCAGTATAGCATATAACAGGCAAAAAGAGAAGTGAAATTTTTCCTGGAAACCCAGTAAAATCAAGGAATCGGGCAATTGTGGAAAGTGTGGATAATGTGGATAAAAAGTGGGTATTTGGGGAAAGCTAAGACGCGGAATCCGCATAAAATCGAAAAAAGGCGAATAATGTCTAAATTGGAAGATTATATCTTATGTAAACATAAAAATCCACATCCAGCCAGGATAGTTTTCCCCAATTGGATGTGGATAATGTGGATAACTATTGTCCAAGTAAGTGTTCCCCTACTTGTACAATATCTCCAGCGCCCATAGTTATCAACAAATCACCGTTTATACATGTTTGGATTAAAAAATTTTCAATTTCGTCAAAAGATGGAAAATAATAACATTCACAGCCTAATTTTTGTAGTTCTTGCTGAAGGTCTTTGGAGCTGATACCCAAGGTATCCGTTTCGCGGGCGGCATAGATATCCGCCAGCACGACGGTATCTGCCAGCGAAAGCGCCTGGGCAAATTCCGTAAGGAAGGTTTTCGTACGGGTATATGTGTGGGGCTGGAAGACGCAGATAATCCGGTTGTTTGCACTGTTTCTAGCAGCTTCCAGGGTCGCCCTGATTTCCGTCGGGTGGTGGGCATAGTCGTCCACAACCGTAATGCCAGAAAGCGTCCCTTTCTGCTCAAACCGCCTTGAAGTCCCCCCAAACGCCTCTAGGGCAGCTTGGATCTGTGCAAAGGGAAGCCCAAGCTCTAACGCGAGCGCGCTGGCTGCGACTGCATTAGAAACGTTATGGCGGCCAGGCACCTTCAGGGTGATTGTGCCGAGGGCGTCTGGCCCGTGCATCAGCGTAAAGCTTGGATGGCCGGATGCATGAAATATAAGGTTGTCGGCATAATATGAATCAGAAGGATCCATGCCGTATGTTATGATGTTGCAGGAAAGCCCTCTGGTAAGCGGCTGGCGTTCCTGGATTTCCCCATTGAGGATCAAGACGCCTTCTTTGGGGACGTTTGTGGCAAACTTGTGGAACGATTGGCGGATATCATCCAAATCCTTGAAGAAATCCATATGGTCTTCTTCTATATTAAGGATCAATGCGAATTTCGGGAAAAAATTCAGGAAGCTATTCGTGTATTCACATGCTTCCGTTAAAAACACATCGGAGTTTCCGACACGGATATTCCCCTCGATTGATTTTAAGATGCCGCCTACGGATACGGTAGGATCCGTATGGGCTTCTAATAGTATCTGTGTGATCATAGAGGTTGTGGTAGTCTTGCCATGGGTTCCTGCTACGGCAATGGACTGGCTGTAATTGCCCATCACCTGGCCGAGCAGCTCGGCTCGTGTCAAGGCAGGGATCTGCTGGTCTATGGCCGCCTTCAGTTCTGGGTTGTCTGGATGGATGGCGGCGGTATATACGACGGCGTCCGTCCCAGGCTTGATATTGGAGGCGCGCTGCCCATAGAAAATCTCAGCGCCGAGGCTTTTTAATTTCCCAGTAAGTTCGGATTCCTTGGAATCGGAGCCGGAGATATGGAATCCTTCTTTTAACAGGATCTCTGCAAGGCCGCTCATGCTTATGCCGCCTATGCCGATGAAATGGAGGTGTATTGGTTGTTTGAAGTCAATGTTATACATAGATTTTACCTGCCCAATCTTTCTATCTGCTTCTATATTTGAATGGTTGCTGTCTTCGCGCTATTGGCGTTTCCATCATTTTAAACTAAGACAACGTATTTTGCAAATCGAAAATAAGGTAGTACAGGTAAAAATATGTTATTATTTGCAATTTGCCCTATTAAAATATTGTGTGATATGACAAATTTATC
>CAOKNO010000044.1 GCA_948470065.1 uncultured Eubacterium sp.
CTGCCCAAGGCCAGCCTGGATTACACATCCCATATATACATGGTCAACCTTGTCTGCCGGAACGCCAGCCCTGTTTAATGCTTCCTTAATTACAATCGATCCCAATACAGATGCCGGGGTTGTGCTCAAAGCCCCGCCCATAGTCCCAATTGCAGTACGGCATGCGCCTGCTAAAACTACTTTCTTTGCCATTTCTCTCGTCTCCTTTGATCATTATTCTAAATTGTGCCCGTCTTCCCATGCAAACTGTGGGGTTCTTGTGCGGACAGCCCTATACAGGACGGAATCCTGAAAACACTTTCTAGCAAAAGCAACAAAATGTATGTTATTTTTTTAACAATCTTTTGCCAAAAAAAAGGAAACAAGTACATAGGCATTGCGGTAAAAACACGCTTTTACACCGTTTTGTACTCTTCTTCCTATTTTTCCCATGTCTTCATTCATCGATACGACTATCCTAACACATTTCCTTACAAATTGCAAGCGTGAAATCTTTCTCAAACAGCAATTCCAGCCGATAATATTATTGTCCGTTAGTACCTGCACATTCCGTTTTTATACCGTGCAGCCCGGACGGCAACTGGGCGGCCTATGCCGGCTATCTATTTTCGCAGACAGACGGAGGTATTATCTATGCAATATATCAGAACCAGCCAATTACGGCCAGGCATGCGGATTGCAAGGCCTATCTATAATAAGCGGGGCGTAATGCTCTACGAACGCGATACCAGGCTCACCTCACAAGGCATTGCAGGCATTGAGAAATTCGGCCTTTGGGGGCTTTATATCCTAGAGCCTGCGGAGCCTGTGCCTCCTCTGAGCCAGGAAGACATCGAACTGGAACGCTTCCTTACGGTTTCCACCTTCCGCCTCAAAGACGCGCTCTCTTTGCTGATGAACGGTATGCCTTCCCAGGACATCCTTTCCCTGGCCCAGACCGTGTTGCGCAAATATGGCTCTTGGGAGCATAAGATAAACTTCGCCAAGAACCTGCGCAGCCCAGATGATTATGTATACAAGCACAGCCTGAATACCGCTATTTTAGCCGCCATGATGGCAAGCGGGCTGCGTTACCCATACACGAAGCAGCTTTCTATCGTATGCGCCGCCCTCCTGCACGACGCCGGGCTTTTGCTCGTGCCAGAGGAAATTATGGAAAAGGGGGAGAACCTTTTATCGCCAGACGAACGCCGTGTGGTGCGCGGCTATCTAGAAAAGGGATACCAGATGCTGCGCAGCGAATCCAAGGACAACGGCCTGCCCGAAGATGCGCTTCAGATTGTCGGGCAATTGACATGCATAGAGCATAATGTAAAAATCCCTTTGCCCCAGAATATCAACTGGAAGGACGGCGCCCATGTCCTCCATACGGCCGGCACGTTCGACAATATGGTATCTGTGAACCCAGACCGTGCGCCAGTATCGGAGATGTCCGCTATCAATTTCCTAAAAAGACATACGGAGTACTACCCTTCCCGGTACGTCAATGCCCTTACCCAGTGCATCCACATCCTTCCAAGCGGATGCTGCGTGGAATTTTCCGATGGGAAGAAAGGCATTGTCATCCAGGAAAACCATAAGAATTATGCGCATCCTGTGGCCGTCTTATTTTCTGACAACCGGATGATCGATCTCACGGACGCCAAATTCCAGAAGGTGCTCCATATTATGGATATTATGAAGAGTATGGATGAACGTATCCCCGTCGACCAGGAAACGCTCAAAAAATATAGCAGCGACGCCCGTACCGCTGAAACTGCACGGCGCTACGCAAAACGGCGGCTCCAGTTAGCTACGGCAGGGCGTCTCTTTTAAACATCAGCAAGCATGTTCCATACAGAGCAAGGTATATCAAACGATGTACCCTGCTCCCCTTAGTGCAGAACAGCCCTGAAGGCTTGCTCCAAATCCTCTATGATATCGTCGATATGCTCTGTCCCAATTGACAGACGGATGGTATTCGGGCGGATGCCCTGTTCTTCTAATTCCTCCGCCGTGCATTGGCTGTGCGTCGTTGTCGCTGGATGGATCACCAGTGATTTCACATCCGCCACATTGGCCAATAAAGAGAATAGCTGCAAATGATCGATAAAGTCTTTGGCCTTTTGCGCATCTCCTTTGATTTCGAATGTAAAAATGGAACCCCCGCCATGCGGGAAATATTTCTGGTACAACGCCTTTTGGCTTTCCTCCTCAGATACCGACGGATGGTGCACCGCCTCAACCTGCGGATGTCCTTTTAAATACGCGGCGATCTTTAATGCATTTTCCACATGGCGTTCCACACGTAGGGACAGCGTTTCCAAGCCTTGCAGGAATAAAAACGCATGGAATGGAGATAACGTAGCCCCAGTGTCACGAAGCAAAACGGCACGGATCCTCGTTACAAACGCCGCCGCGCCCGCCGCCTCTGTAAAGCGGATGCCATGGTAGCTTGGATCCGGATTGGCCAGGGAAGGGAATTTCCCAGAGGCTTCCCAGTCAAATTTCCCACTGTCCACAATTACGCCGCCGAGCGCCGCCCCATGCCCGCCGATAAATTTCGTAGCGGAATGCACAACGATATCTGCGCCGTATTCGATGGGGCGTACAAGATAAGGAGTTGCAAACGTATTATCTACTACAAGCGGGATGCGGTGTCTGTGGGCGATCGCAGCAACGGCTTCGAGATCCGTCACGTCAGAATTTGGGTTTCCTAGCGTTTCCACCAGGATAGCTTTTGTATTCTCCTGGATGGCCGCTTCTAGCTGCGCATGATTTGAGCTATCCACAAAGGCGGCTGTTATGCCGTATTGCGGCAACGTATGCGCCAGCAGGTTATAAGAGCCTCCATAAATATTTTTAGCGGATACGATGTGATCCCCTGACGCCGCTAGGTTCTGCAAGGTATAGGTAATGGCTGCGGCGCCGGAAGCCACCGCTAGTGCAGCAATGCCGCCCTCTAATGCGGCAATGCGTTTTTCAAAGGCCTCTTGGGTCGGGTTCGTCAGCCTGCCGTAGATATTCCCCGTGCCGCTCAGGCTAAAACGTGCTTCCGCTTGGGCGCAGTCATCAAAGACATACGACGACGTCTGGAAAATCGGGACTGCGCGGGCTCCAGTCCCAGGATCTGGGGCTTCCTGCCCTACATGGATCTGTAGGGTCTCAAATTTGAATTGCCTGTTGCCTGTATTGGGCGTCTTATGCATGGATCGTATCCTCTCTTTCCTCTATTGGTCTATCTGCTGCAATTACTCCTGGAACAGCGGGGTGGAGTAATACCTGTCGCCCGTGTCAGGAAGAAGCGCTACAATCGTTTTCCCTTTGTACTCCTTCCGTTTGGCCAACAGCATGGCGGCGTGGAGGGCTGCGCCAGAGGAAATGCCTACCAGTACGCCTTCTTTTTTCGCAAGAAGCTTAGCTGCCGCAAACGCATCCTCATGCTCCACTTTGATGATTTCATCGTATATTCCTGTGTCTAAGGTCTTTGGGATAAAGCCCGCGCCTATCCCCTGGATCTTGTGGGGCCCACCTTTTCCTTCCGACAGGACCGGGGAAGCCGCTGGTTCTACGGCAACCACCGCTATTTCAGGGTTTTGGGACTTTAAATACGCGCCTGCCCCGGTCAACGTACCGCCTGTCCCTACCCCTGCTACGAAACAGCCGACCTCGCCGTCGGTATCTTCCCAAATTTCCGGGCCAGTTGTAGCCCTGTGGATCGCCGGGTTCGCCGGGTTTTCAAACTGCCCTGGGATAAAACTGCCGGGGATTTCCTTTGCAAGCTCCTCTGCCTTGGCAATCGCGCCTTTCATCCCCTTTGCCCCCTCGGTCAGGACCAATTCCGCGCCGTATGCCTTAAGGATATTCCTCCGCTCTACGCTCATCGTATCCGGCATGGTAAGTATAATCCGGTATCCCTTCGCCGCAGCGATTGAGGCAAGCCCAATCCCTGTATTACCTGAAGTCGGCTCGATAATAACAGAACCTTCCTTGAGCAGGCCTTTTTCCTCTGCGTCTTCAACCATTGCCTTTGCAATCCGATCCTTCACGCTGCCCGCCGGGTTAAAATACTCTAATTTCACCAAAAGCTTTGCCTCTAACCCCAATTCCTTCTCTACATTTACAACCTCCACTAACGGTGTCTTCCCAATTAAGCCAAGCGTGCCTTTATATATACGAGACATCCCATCCTCCTTTCTGGCTGTCCTGCCAAATCCTTTTCCTCGGATTCTTTCATTCTTTCCTTCCGTTATTTTATTCCTATATTTCCTATCTGTCAACTAGTTTTTTATTCTAATAGGAAATTTAAAATCCCTCTTCCATTTCCCCTCATCTCATGATAGAATAGGAAGCCTGGGCTCCGCACAAATGTGGTTGTCCCGTCCATTTCAAGCAAGTACCATAACGATACAAACCATGACATAATATTATGAGGAATTGAACAATGAGGAAATTATCAAAATTTATCGGGAACAAAGACTTTTACAAAATGGTGCTGCTTATCGCCGTACCCATTATGATCCAAAACGGCATTACAAATTTTGTAAACCTGCTGGATAACATTATGATCGGTCAGGTCGGCACGGAACAGATGTCGGGCGTGGCAATCGTCAACCAGTTGATTTTTGTATACAACCTCTGCATCTTCGGCGGCGTTTCAGGCGCTGGGATTTTTACCGCCCAGTATTACGGCCAAGGGAACCACGAGGGCGTGCGCCAGACCATGCGTTTCAAGCTCTGGATGACAGCGGCTATTACCATCCTAACTGCGCTCCTTTTCTGGTTCGGCGGGACGTTCCTGATCCATTCTTATTTAAAAGGAGACGGATCCGCTGCTAGCATTGCTTCCACGCTTTCCTTTGGGAAGCAGTATCTCTGGATTATGCTGGCCGGCCTTCCTGCATTCGCCATTGTGCAGATGTATTCCAGTACGCTGCGCGAATGCGGCCAGACCGTACTCCCTATGAAAGCCGGGATTGCGGCGGTCGCTGTAAACCTGGTGTTTAACTATATTTTAATTTACGGCAAATTCGGCGCCCCCGCATTAGGCGTGGCAGGCGCAGCCATTGCTACCGTCCTTTCCCGGTATGTAGAAATGCTGATCGTCGTAGTGCAGGTACACCGTAAAAAAGCGTCTTATCCATACGTGTTAGGCCTTTACCGCACGCTCGGCGTCCCAAAATCCCTTATTTCCAGCATTATCCGCAAGGGAAGCCCTCTTCTGTTTAATGAAACCTTATGGGCGGCCGGGATGGCCATGCTGACACAGTGCTACTCCATCCGTGGCTTGAACGTAGTTGCTGGGCTGAATGTTTCGAATACCATTAACAACGTATTCAATATTGTATTTATCGCGTTGGGCGATTCCGTAGCGATTATCGTCGGGCAATTGCTGGGCGCTGGCAAAATGAAGGAAGCGCGGGATACCGACAATAAGCTGATCGCTTTTTCTGTGATATGCTGTACTGGCGTTGCCGCAGCCATGTTCCTTTTGGCGCCGCTGTTCCCAAGGCTGT
This sequence comes from uncultured Eubacterium sp., assembly GCA_948470065.1. Classification (GTDB taxonomy): domain Bacteria; phylum Bacillota; class Clostridia; order Lachnospirales; family Lachnospiraceae; genus Petralouisia. The sequence goes on from CAOKNO010000044.1 coordinate 5,496, forward strand.
ACAATATCAACGCCGAGGCACAGCAGCTTGCCCAATACTTTATTATGGCTACCGCCGTCTTTATGCCGCAGAACGCTTTCTTGCATGCCACGTATTTTACCCTGCGCTCTGGTGGGAAAACGATTATTACATTCCTGTTTGACAGCGTGTTTATCTGGTGCGTCAGCGTGCTTCTGGCTTTCGTGTTCAGCCATTATACCTCGCTGCCTGTAATCGCCGTCTATGTCGCCGTACAGCTTGGGGATATCATCAAATGCACGATTGGCTTCCTATTGGTGAAAAAAGGGGTTTGGCTGCAAAATATCGTAGGGTAGCAGAATAACTGCTACCCTATCTGGTGATTCCAATATACAACTTGTTTCCTGTGACGGTTCATTTGAGCCATCCTGCCAACCAGCCTGCGCCAGGCCGTATAATTACTTTTCCCGTATCTCTTGTACGATACGTTCCATTTCCGTCCATTTGGATTCCATATCTGCTACCAGCTTCATCTGGGTGCGGCATCGATCCAGGTTCTGCCCTTCCCGGTGGATTTTAAAATACGTATCGCCTTGTAAGTAATCCGTCAGAAAACGCATCCCGCATTCATAAGTCATAACTTTCGCCCCGGTTGCAAGCATGGACAGTTCCGTTTCTGTCAGGCTTCCCTTACAGCCCTCCAAGAACCCCTCCGTATATAATTGGAACAAATGAAGGTCGCAGCTTACTTTGGAAAGATCACGCTCGTCTTCATCTGCCGTGCTTGCCCCAAAACGGATGGAATCCCCAAAATCATGGACTGCAAGCCCTGGCATTACGGTATCTAGATCAATGACGCAGATTCCTTTCCCAGTCTTTGGATCCATCATAATATTATTCAGCTTCGTATCGTTATGGGTCACGCGCAATGGCAGCTCCCCAGCAGCAAGCATATCCCCGAGGCCGCAAGCAATTTCCTTGCGGCCACGGAAAAATGCGATTTCTTCTTCTACCTCTTTGGCTCTGCCACATACGTCCGCCGCTACTGCCTGAAGGAATACCTCATACCTAGCCTTTGTGTCATGGAACCCTGGGATTGTCTCATGCAGGGTATCCGCCGGGTACTCTGCCAGCAACTGCTGGAAATTCCCAAACGCTACCGCGCTTTCATAAAAATCACGTTCCGACTCTACCCTGTCATAACTGACGGAATCCGAAATCCGGTAATACATACGCCAGCAGTCGCCCCGGCTGTCCCAATATAGGGATCCGCCCGTCTTAGGCGGGATCACCGTCAATGTCTCCCGCATCTCATCTCCGCCTGCGGCCTTGATCTTCTCTCTTAGGAAATTTGTAACGCCAATGATATTCTCCATAACCTCTTGCGGCTTTGTAAAAATATTCCGGTTCATCCGCTGTAGGATACAGTCCTTCTCTCCTTTTACTAAAAACGTATCATTGATATGCCCGCTGCCATAAGGGCTAACCTCAACCGCCGTTTCCGTCGGGGCAAATTGCCGGGCTGCCTCTTTCGCCCACTCCAATAAATTTTTCTCTTCCATCCTTCTCCTGCCTTCCTTACGTCTAAAATTCTTCTGGATACATGCCTTGCCGCTTCAGCGCAGCAATTGCGTCGACCACCATTTTCTTATCTTCCTTATACGTCACTCCATACCACTTATCCTGGGAATTTAATACCTGTACGCTTGCCTTCCCTTCTTTCAGCAGACGGTCTACTGCAAACGGCAGGAAATATTCCGCTTTCATCGGGTTTTTGGGAAGCTCTTCTTGCAAAAACTGCACAAAGCCTGCTTCTAACTCTCCAAGGAGCGCCTCGGAAAATCCCCAAAAATTCATAGACGCAACGCTATCCATAGCAATCTTTCGGAAAGATACCCCTCCGTCTTCCGTAAATTCAGCGATATCCCCATGCTTCTCAATCTGGGTCCGTTCCACAATCTGGGTCAAAAACCCTTGTTCATCTGTTTCGCAGATCCCCCTTGCCACATGCCCGTTCTCGGTCAAGGTATTTTTCAATGCATACCCAACCATGGCAAAACGGTATTTCTCATCGTCCTGATGCCCTGTGAGGTAATCGTAAATCGCCTGGTACGCATGCCTTCCATAATAATCGTCTGCATTGATGACTGCGAACGGCCCATCAATCACGTCCTTACAGCACAACACCGCATGTCCCGTCCCAAACGGCTTTTCCCTGCCCTCTGGCGCTTGGTAGCCTTCTGGAAGCTTTTCTAACTCCTGGTATACGTATTCCACCTGTACCTTTTTGGAAATCCGATCCCCAATGCTTTCTTTAAACGCCTGCTCATTGGCCTTCTTAATGATAAAGACTACTTTCTCAAACCCGGCTTTTACTGCGTCATAAATGGAAAAGTCCATAATAATATGCCCCTGCGGATCAATTGGATCAATCTGTTTCAACCCGCCATAACGGCTTCCCATCCCTGCTGCCATAATCACTAATACTGGTTTTTTCATATCTAGCGTCCTCCTTCTCCTACCGAATCGCTTTCTTACATTTTAACTCCTTATGGTTTCCATGATAATATAAAAAGGATCTCCTGTATTTGCACAATATTTTTGCTTTTTTGCACAATTAATGTTATATTAAACCTGACTGTTGCCGCAGATCTCCCAGCCTCCCATATACAAGGCTATGGTTCTGCATAGTCTGGACTCCATCGTACCAGACGGCTCTATTGGGAAAGGAATGATTATGGAATTTTACAGATATCCGCTGGAGAAGGTTTTCGATATCCCTCAGATTATTACAATACATTATTTTGAATACGGCAAGGACTTTACCTTCCCAGGCGAATCCCATGATTTTTGGGAATTTCTCTGTGTGGACAAAGGGGAAGCCATTATCACGGCAGGCAGCCGGAAGCATACGCTGACAAAAGGCAATATTATTTTCCACCAGCCTGGGCAATTCCACTCTGTTGCTACGAACGGCGTCACCGCGCCGAACCTGGTCGTGGTTTCTTTTGTCTGCCATTCTCCCGCTATGGGTTTCTTCCATGATAAGATCCTACAGCTTGGGGAAACAGAACGCAACCTTCTTGCCATTATCGTTTCAGAAGCAAAAAATGCCTTCCTGACGTCCTTAGATGATCCAACGACCCGCCAGCTTACGAAAAATCCCAGCCAGACGCCAGGCGCAGAACAGATCATACAGATTTCTTTAGAACATTTCTTAATTTCCCTATACCGCAAAGGCTCCGCCCCCAGAGAAGAATCCCCGCTTGCAACCTCCATAAAGCTAAGGCAGGATGAAGAGACCTTTTTACATATCAAAGCTTATATGGAAGCGCGCCTTGACCAAAATCTGACGATTGGGCAGATCTGCCACGATAACTTAACCGGTCCCTCCCAATTGCAGAAAATCTTCCAAAAACAATGCGGCTGTGGGATTATGGAATTTTTCTTCCAATTAAAAATCAACCGGGCGAAAGAACTAATCCGGGAAAAAAATATGAATTTCACACAGATTGCCGACGCCCTCGGCTATGCTTCCATCCATTATTTTTCCAGGCAGTTCAAAAAGCTGACAGGCATGTCGCCTTCTGAATACGCACTGTCCATCAAAGCCCTTTCCGAAAAAAAGGCTTCCCAACCCAGAAGCTAAAGCCTCTGTTTGGAAAGCCCTTCTGCTTATTCGTGCCGCAACGCGTCAATGGGGTTTAAGTTCGCTGCCTTGTAAGACGGCAGCAACCCAAATACAATCCCAATCACCATGGAAAATACGACTGCCAGCACGGCCGCCGGGATACTGATTGCAACCAGCGTACCGCTTATCTTGGATATCACTTCTGCCAGCGCAATCCCTACCAGCACGCCAATTAGCCCTCCCAGGCTGGTCAATACGGCCGCTTCTGTCAGGAACTGGCCTAAGATCTTGCCCTTCCTGGCTCCGATCGCCTTCTTCAGCCCAATCTCCTGGGTACGTTCCGTTACCGATACCAGCATGATATTCATTACGCCGATACCGCCTACCAAAAGGGAAATCCCTGCAATCCAGATGAGCATCATATTGGTGGACTTCCCTAAATTCTGGATGTCCGCTGCCTGCGCAAGCAAGTCGTCCGCCTTATATTTCATGGTTTCATCCGTTACATTCAGCCCTAAATTCAAAATCCCCTCTGCCGCCTTCCCCGCCGTAGTCATATTGTCTACGTTATCAAGCCGCATCACCAAAGACTGCGGTTCGTCAAACTGGTACAGCAATGGCCAGGAACTGTCTGGCACATAGACTGCGCCGCTTGTGTTCTGGGCATACGTCTGGTAATCCTGCATAGAGTTGATGACAGGCTCAAATTTGCTGGATTTCGTGATAATCCCTACGACAATAAAAGGGTGCTGTTGGATTTCCAAGGTCTTGCCTATGGGATCCACGCCCTGGAACAGCGTTTCTGCAGAATCAGAATCCAAAATCGCTACATTGCGGAATTTTGTATAATCAGCTTCATAAAAAGCCCTTCCTTTCCGGATAATATAATTGCAGGTATCCAGGTAATCCCGGTCGATCCCGTAAATCTTGCCGCCGCTCAGCCCGGCATTCTTGTAAAATACTGCGCCATACGCCTCACGCGACACGTACAAGGACGCCTGCTCCACATGATCCATGTCCTTCATCTGCTGTTTTGTCTCTTCTGATATTACGGGCACACCGTCCGGAACCCCGTAATAATCTACCTGGTATTTATTATCTCCCTGGTAAAGCTGTACATTGACGGTATTGTCGCCAGACCCGATTAAGTTCTCCTTGATCTGGTCATTCGCTCCTTTGATTGTGGAAACAATCGCGATAATAGCAGCAATCCCGATAATAATGCCCAACATGGTAAGGAAGGAACGCATTTTATGCGACCACAGCCCCTGGAAGGACAGCCTGATATTCTCTAACATCTGTTTTTCTCCTTTCTCAATACATCATCAGATCTTCTGGCGGCCCATCTGTTTCTTTCACTTTAACGCCTTCCTTTGCCTCTTTCCCATACGGGAATGCAATCTTATCCTCTTTCGTCAAGCCTGACAAGATTTCTGAAGCCTGCCCCCAGAGGCTTCTTCCAGTTTTCACATACTGTTTTACCAGGCATCCGTCCTCCCCAGCCTTCATAACGTATTTCTTCCCATCCTCATCCCGGATATAAGCTTTGGGGATACAGATCCCATCCTCTTGCTGCCTTTTGGTAATCGTCAGATCCACATACTCTCCATTCCTAAGCCCTTCGGTATCTTGGATGTAAGCGGTATAAGGGTAATACGATACATTGGGGTTCCCTTCCCCCCATGCATTGTTTTGATTCTGTGGGTAGGTGGAAATCTCTGTAATCTCTGCCTCAAAGCTCTTATTGCTCTCCCAGGAATTTGCATAAATCATCTGGCCGACGCCGACCTCCCCAAGCTGAAGTTCGCTTAACACGCCGCTGACATACAGTCCTTCCGAGCCTGCCACGGTCAGAAACGGCGTGCCGTCCTTTGGCGGGCTGTCCTTATCCCCCAGATCCTTGACCGTCCCTGCCAGCTCTGCCTTTATAATCCCATCACTGGAAAGACGTTTCATCTCCTCCAATTCTAGCTGTACCTTCCTGTTCTCCAAATCGAGATCCCGGACTTCTTCTTCCTGCTCCCGGATCAATTCTGCAAGTTCCTGCGCTGTGTAGCCTTCCGGCTCTTCCGGCTCTGGAAGTTCCGGCACTTCTGGTTCTTCCGGCTCTTCCGGCTCTTCTATCTCTTCGGGTTCTTCTTGCTGTACAATCTGCGACCGGCTGCTGACCGACCACATCGAATCATCCGCCATTTTAGGGAATCCGCTCTCGCCGCTGATTTCCCAAGCGCTGATCAGCTTCCCAGTCAGGACATTCTTCTTGTGGATCTCCAGGCTAACGTACACTGGTTTCTTTTTCTTAGCAGATAAATGATTGATAAACTCGCCCAGCACATAACAATCCGGCATACATAAGTATACATATGGGTCGTCCTCCGTCCCGCTTCCTTCCTGGGGTACGGACGCCTTCGTAATATAATTGAACGCATCCCCCGTCTTCTCTGGCGGCTCTTCTGGCTCTGGCTCCGGATCCGGCTGGGGCTCTGGCTCTGGCTGCGGGACCGGCGTCGGGGCAGGCCTCGGGTTTGCCGGGATTGGCTTCGTATTCCTAAGCTTCTCCAACTGACGCCTTGCAGCCTCCAATTTACTGAGCGCCGTAGCGGCATCCAGTTCTTTCATTTCAAGTTCTAGGGCGGACAATGTCATATCATAGGCAATCAGCGGATCCCCTTCTGATACATTCTGCCCCTCCTCCACGTATACCTCCGAAATCTTCTTGTCATCCAGGGCATATACGCTTTGGGAGTGATCGTTTGTCACTGTCCCAGAACTACTTACCCCTTCGTTAAAATAAAACATATTGATCGTTTCGATCGGATATACATTTGCTTCGGTATTTTTTGCCTGGTAATTCTGGTAGGCTTTCACCCCGCCATAAGCAGCGCCGCCCAGGACGCCAAGCGTTATTATCGTAGCAATTACCGCTTTCTTACCCATTTTCCGCCTCCTTGTCCTTTCCTTCGGTAATCATGCCGTCAATAATGTGCACGATCCGCTTTGCCTTTGAGGCTATGTTCCTGTCATGGGTAATCATCACAATGGTTACCCCTTCTGCGTTTAACTCGTCAAACAATTCCATAATCTGTTCGCCGGATTTCGAATCCAACGCCCCAGTAGGCTCGTCTGCCAAGAGGATCTTCGGGTTATTTACCATTGCGCGTGCAATCGCCACACGCTGCTTCTGCCCGCCGGAAAGCTGGGTAGGCTTAAACGTCACACGATCCCCCAGCCCTACGCGTTCGAGCGCCTGGGTCGCCCTCGCCCTCCGTTCCTTTTTCTTAATCCCTGCATAGCTTAATGGCAAAGCTACGTTTTCCACCGCAGACTGCCTAGACAGAAGCTGGAAATTCTGGAATACAAACCCTATGCTGCGCAGCCGCAGATCGGACATCTCTTTATCCTTGCACCGCAGCACATCCTCCCCTGCAAGCTGGTACGTCCCAGACGTCGGCCGATCCAGGCACCCGATGATATTCATCAATGTTGTCTTCCCCGAACCGGATGGCCCCATAATCGCCACATATTCCCCTTCCTCTACCTGAAGGGACACGTCTTTCAATACTGGGACAATCAGCTTATCCTGTTGGTAATCTTTAAATATATTCTGCAAATCAAGTATCATTTTTCCCTCCTGCTGCATCCTTCTTTGTTGGATTAGCCGATCGGTACGGCGTTATCCATCAGCATATCGCCATCTAGCATTTCACCATCCCCAGAATCAGAAGCGCCGTCCGTTCCATCTATCACCTCATCCATTGTGCCTTCGCTTCCTTCCATGCCATCGATTGCGCCTTCCGTCCCTTCCATGCCGTCTGACACGCCTTCCTCCATGCCGTCTTCTAAGCCTTCCTCGCCTTCTTCCCCTTCTGGATTATACAACGGGGAATCGTAATCTATTTCTGAAGCATCGGTTACTGCCGTTACGCCCTCATACAAGCCGCTCATTGGAGATGCGATAGCGTCCTCTTCCGTAAGCCCGGATACGATCTGGTATTCACCAAGCGCTTCGTCGTACTCACCCAGCTCCACCACCCGCTTCTCCAGCCGGCTGCTACTGTCAGCCGCCCAGACGTACGGCTTCTCTTCCTCCATCACAATATAGCTTTCGTGTAACCAGATCCCTTCCTTCTCTTCTGTCTGCCCAACCTCTAATTCAATAAAGACATGCTGCCCCAGCATCAGGCCTTCGGTCGAATCCAAGGTAATATAAAACGGGTATTTTGCCGCCTTCTCTCCGCCGTCCCCAGAATCAGAGGCATAATACATCCCATTGTTATTCTCTTCCTGCGGCTGTGTTTCTATCTTACTGATGCTCCCAGTCCATACCTGCTCTTCGTCAATCCTAGAACGCATAAGCACTTGCTGCCCCTCGGAAATAAACTGCATATTCAATTCGCTGACCGTCCCTTTTACACGGAAATCACCGACTGCCAGCACTGTGATGTAAGCAGCAGTTTCCCCCATCATATCCATTCCGGTTTCATTGATCGATTTCACCACGCCGGCAAGCTTGCTGGTGACAACGGCATTGTCTATGGATTCCTGCTTCTTCTCCATCTCAGCCTTCTTGCTCTCAATGTTGTATTCTGTCTGCTTAATGCTGTTTTCTGTTTCCTGGATTTTGGCTGTATATTCAAAACGCTCGTCCTGGGATACAGAGTTCCGTTCCCGTGTCAATTGTTCAATCTGCCTTTGGGCGCTCGTAATGTCATTCTGCATCCCCTCTAAATCAAGCTGCGCCTGGGACAGTTCCGCCTTAGCTTCCTCCATATCATACTCAAACAAGGGCGTCCCTTCTTCCACCATATCCCCTTCTTCGACAAAACGCTCCTTGATCTCACGTTCGGCATCTTTGTTCACGCCCCATGTTTCTTGCGCCTCCACAACACCGGAATAGCGGTTCTGGTTCCCTGCATTGGCGGACGTCAGGGAAGCAATTGTCTCAACGTACACTTTATCTGCGCTGTCCCCAATACCTATATTCCCTTTCAGAAAATAAAATGCGCCTCCTCCTACCGCCGCCGCTATAACAATCACAGCCGCTGCGATGATTCCTACTTTTTTCTTGCTCATATCTTTCCTCCTGTTTTTATAGAATCAGCTAACCCTTTCTGCACACCCATACGGATCTCTTCCATGATACGCCTTCGTACATGGAAAAAAAAGGTTAACCTGTCGTTTTTTTCATTCTATCATAAAACAATGATATTTCTAAGTTATATTTCTTAAGATTCCCTTAAGAAATGCAAAGCGCTTTTTCTTTCCGTATATAGCTACTATCATCTGCCAACGTAAGGCTTTCAGACGTAAACGGTAGCTGATAGTTATTTCCAATACTTATTTTGCATTAATGGGTTGAATTTTTCTCTTTATTTTTGTAAACTTATAGTAGAGCTTATTGCCGTTTTGCTATAAGGGGATATGTGGAGGAAGCCGCGCTATTTTGCTGCGGCGCTATCGTATAATCTATGGCAGAAGGCAATCCTAACTTTATTTTGCGTACTTTCCCATAACCGTAGCAGTATGGGGGCAGAGCCTTGCCTGGAGGGTTCCCATGCCAGACCGCATGCCTGGCATAGAACTGCGCCCTGTCCTTGCTTCACTGGCAAAGCAACGCACAACCCGGAAAGGAGTAACCAGAATACAATGAAAAAGGCCATGAACCAATCAGTCCTAACTTATATTTTAAACGGGATATCTATCCTCGCACTTCTTTTTATGGCTTACTGCCTGCTGTCTTATGGCAAGATGAACGCTGAACTTGTCACAGCAAACGAAGAACGGTTCCAGCTTACATACAACGTAAACCGCTTCATGAATGCTTCTGCCTATCTGACGAATGAAGTACGTGCTTTTGCTTCCACAGGCCTAAAGGAGCATTATGACAACTACTGGAATGAAGTGAATACGCTGAAGAACCGGGAAGAAGGCATTTCCGCTATGCAGAAAATTGGGATTACAGAAGAAGAGCAGGCCATGATGGACGAAATGGCTGCTATTTCCAACGAATTGGTCCCCTTAGAAGAACAGGCCATGAAGGATGTACAAGAGGGCAACATGGAAGAGGCGCTCAATTACGTGTACGGCACAGAATACAGTGCCGCAATTGCTAAGATAACTTCCTTAAAGGAACAATTCTTAGAATCCTCCGACGGCCGCAATGCTGAAACGATTTCAAAACTGCGCAGGCGCAGCGAACTCACCTTAATCTTTATTTTTGGCGTGGTAGTTTGCGTAGGGATTATCCAGCTTCTGAGCATGATATTTATCAACCACAGGATCCTCCGCCCTATCATTACCGTCCGCGATCAGATGGGAGAGATTTCACGCGGGAACCTTTCTGCAGACTTTTCCCTGAAGCCGAACACGTCGGAAATCGGGATGCTGGTATCCTCCATTATTGAAACAAAACAGGAATTGAAGAAGTATATTTCTGACATTGACTCAAAAATGGAAGAAATGGCGCAAGGGAACATGGATATTTCCATCGGCACCGACTACCGTGGGGAATTTCTCCCAATCCAGGATGCAATGCGTGAAATCGTAGAATCCCTGAACCATGCGCTGCTCCGGATCAACATTACAGCGGAACAGGTGTCCGCAGAATCAGAACGCATGACCTCAAACGCCCAGGTGCTTTCCCAAGGCGCGGTTGCACAAGCTGCCGCTGTCCAGGAACTCTCTGCCGGCATCCAGGATCTTTCCACTCAGGTTGACAGGACGTCCGCAGACGCCAATGAAGCTCGGGAATGTTCCACTGCAGCGGCACAGCAGCTTATGCACAGCAATGAGAAGATGGATGATTTGACACGCGCAATGGAAGATATCTCCAATGCATCACAGCAGATTGGCGGCATTATTAAGACAATTGAAGATATTTCGTTCCAGACGAACATCCTCGCCCTAAACGCAGCCGTAGAAGCAGCCCGCGCCGGAGAAGCCGGGAAAGGCTTTGCGATTGTGGCCGGCGAAGTCCAGAGCCTTGCCAACAAGAGCGCTACCTCTGCTAAGAATATCACAGACTTAATTGAAAATTCCATTAAGATGATCAAACACGGGACTGCCCTGACCTCCCAGACGACGACAGCATTAGCGGGGGTTATGGTAGGCGCAAAGAAAGCAACCGATTTGATCGAAGAAATTGCAGAATCGGCAACACAGCAGTCCCAGGCGCTTCACCAGCTTACCCAAGGCATGGAGCAGATTGCAGACGTTGTGCAGACAAACGCCACTACGGCAGAAACTTCTGTAGATTCCGCAAAGGAACTGTTCAGCCAGGCAGAAGAACTGAAAGTAGCGGTACATAAATTCAAACTCCGCAAATAGTTGTAATACCACAAGCAGTAAAGGGCTGCGGCATCCAGGATTTCCTCAAATGCCGCAGCCCTTTATTTATTGCATCCTGCCTAGCAGGCTTTGTTCCCTAAATCAACGGATACGCACCCGTCAGTTCTTTCACTACGCCAAGCACCTCTTCGGAAGCTGCCTCGCCTTCTTTGATCATCTTTGCAATGCACCCTGCAACCTTGTCCACCGCTGCTTCATCAAATCCCCTGGATGTGACGGCAGGCGTCCCAAGACGGATCCCGCTTGTTACAAACGGCGACTTCGGATCGTTCGGTATCGTATTCTTATTGCAGGTAATATTCACAGAATCCAACAGATGCTCCATTGCCTTCCCGGTCAAGCCGTATGGCGTCAGATCCACCAGCATCAGATGGTTGTCCGTCCCGTCAGATACAAGCTTGATCCCACGATCCATCAGCCCTTTGGCCAATGCCTGCGCATTACGGATCACATTCTGCTGGTACTCCTTAAACCCATCCTCCAACGCTTCCTTAAAGCAGACTGCCTTTGCTGCAATCACATGCATCAGAGGGCCGCCCTGAGTACCTGGGAAGATCGCTTTGTTGAAATTGAACTTGTCCGCCATTTCCTGGCTTGCAAGGATCATGCCGCCCCTTGGGCCGCGCAGCGTCTTATGGGTCGTCGTCGTTACCACATGGGCATACGGGATTGGGGATGGATGGAGCCCTGCCGCAACCAAGCCTGCAATATGCGCCATGTCCACCATCAAATATGCGCCCGCCTCGTCCGCTATCTCGCGGAACCGTTTGAAATCAATGATCCTTGCATAAGCGCTGGCTCCCGCAATGATCAATTTCGGTTTGCATTCCAGCGCGATTTCCCTTACTTTATCATAGTCAATAAACCCTTCGTCATTTACGCCATATGGCACGATATGAAAATAGCTGCCAGAAAAATTCACTGGACTTCCATGCGTCAGGTGCCCGCCGTGATCCAAATTCATGCCCATGACCGTATCGCCAGGCTTCAGCATACAGAACTGTACCGCCATATTCGCCTGCGCGCCGGAATGTGGCTGTACATTTGCATATTCGCAGCCAAACAGTTCCTTTGCACGATCCCTGGCTAAGTCTTCCACAACGTCTACGCATTCGCAGCCGCCATAGTACCTTTTTCCTGGATATCCTTCCGCATACTTATTCGTCATCGGGCTTCCCATTGCTGCCATAACTGCTTTGCTGACCCAGTTTTCAGATGCAATCAGTTCTATATGGCTGTTCTGCCGTTCCATTTCCGCTGTAATGGCGTCAGCCACCTGTGGATCTGCTTTCTTCACTTCCTCAAATGAATACATTGTCCTTTTCCTCTCTTCTTCTGGATTTTACCGCTCTTTGTCCGTTGCTGTCCCTTGATACCTGCTTCTGGGCAGCCATCCAAAATATATCATAGTATGTTATTTTTCGGATGTCAACAGAAACTGTTATTCTCCGCCCAAATTCAGCGCAATCACAACACCCGCCGCCAACGCTGCTACCCCGGTTACGACAGCCACAACCGTAATGCTGCCGAGCTGGTTCATCAGTAAGATCGCAACTGGGGACGCCACAATCAGGCCGATAATTGCCCAATACGCATAATCTGGGAATTTCTCAAAAATAATCTCAACCACCTTTGCAATCGCAAAAATCCCCACCACGACGCCAATCCCAAATGGAACCAGCACAAGGCAGCCATCCAAAATACCTGGGACATTGAACGTCGCCAAGTGTTCCATAAACTCATTGATTTCCGTTAAGATCGGGTTATAATACCCCATCAGCATCAACATCATAGAACCGCTGACCCCTGGGATAACCATGGTCGCGGATGCCACCACCCCGACGCCGGCAAGCTTTATGGCATTCAAAAAGCTAAAGCTGATATCTGCCGCTTCCCCTTCCTGTTCCCCTAACATGGCAAGGCCTGCAACAATGCCAAAAAAGAGAAGGAACGCAAGGATATGGCCGCCACGGATGGATTTGCCCCTTACCTTCTTCGTAATCGCAGGAAGGCCGCCTACAATCAGACCGATAAACAGGAAATTCGTCTGGAGCGGAACCTTTGCAAACATATATTCAATAATACGGGCTAATACCACAATCCCAACAGCAGCCCCGATAACAATCGGGATCAGTACCTGCATGCTTTTCTTAAATTCTGAAACCAAATGGGTAGCCGCATGGATCATTTTATCGTAAATCCCCATCGAAACTGCCATCGTCCCGCCGCTGACGCCTGGGATAATATTTGCAATCCCAATCATCATGCCCTTTAAAACCATTCGTAACATATTATCTCTCCTACTACAATGTATTTATGGTTCATTCCCCTACAGACAGGAAGGAATTTCCATCTTGTTACATAAGCTGTTAAAATGAGTCTAGCTATAGGTCTTTCCTACAAGGATTAGGATATCAAAAGATCCATTTTGGCAAAATCGGCCTGCAAGGGAATTTCAGACCTTTTGGCTACCCTAATCCTATAAGTTTAAAGCACAAGCTTTTCTAACGCCTGTATCAGCCGATCCACTTCTGCATCCGTGCCAACGGAAATCCGCAGGTACTGATCAATCCTGGGTTTCTGGAAGTAACGCACATAAATCCCGTCCTGCTTTAACGACTCAAACAGTTCTTTTGCCGGATACCTTGGATGCGTTGCAAAGATAAAATTGCTCTTAGAATCCAGGCAGGAGAACCCAAGCCTGCACAGCTCCTGCCCCATGCGTTCCCTGGTATTGATTACTTTCTGCAATGTTTCCTTAAAATATGCGTCGTCCCGGATAGCCGCCACGCCTGCCGCTATCGCAGCCGCACTCAAGGTATAAGAATTAAACGAATACTTCACATCGTTCAAATACCGGATCAGCGTTTCATTCCCCAATGCATACCCAATCCGCATCCCTGCAAGGCTCCTGGACTTCGAAAACGTACGCACGATTAGAAGGTTCTCATACTTCGGCAGCAAGGGCAGCACGGATTGCCCCCCGAAATCAATATATGCCTCGTCTATGATAACAATGACTCCTGGATTGCCTGCAATCATCTCTTCTAGCCCAGCCAAATCCTTCTCCATCCCGGTAGGCGCATTGGGGTTCGGGATTACAATGCCCCCGCAGTCCTTAAGGTAATCCTCCGTACGGATGTAAAATCCTGCATCCAACGGCTGGCATTCATACGGGATCCCATAAAGCCCCGCCCAGACGTCATAAAAAGAATACGTAATATCCGGGAATAAAATGGGTTTTGTGCCATTGAAAAACGTAAGGAAGCTCATCGCAAGCACATCGTCCGATCCCACCCCGGCAAATACCTGCGCGCTTGACAGCCCATGGTAATCCGCCAGCGCTTTTACTAACTTCCCCACCGTAGGATCCGGATAACGCCGAAGGGCGTCCCCATCAACCTCGTGCAGCGCCCGTAACACGCCGGGGGCTGGCGGGTAAGGGTTTTCATTTGTATTTAATTTCACGATACCTGGGCAATTCGGCTGCTCCCCTGGCGTATACGGAACCACCTTACGCACGTTTTCTTCCCATGCTGCCATATATTTTATCCCTCCTGTTCCTGCTCAAAGCATGTTTCCTTAGACCTTGCAAAAATAGCCGCCTCGTCTTTCATCTCTGCTAAAACTAGCCACCTTGCCCCTCACGCCTGTTCCCCAAGCTGGTATTCCTGCGCTAATTTCCGGAATGCAGGCAGGGAACGCTCGATCACTTCATGCGATACGCAGTATGCAATACGTACGTAGCCTGGGCAGGAGAAGGTTGTCCCGCCGACCAAAAGGATATGGTATTTCTTCGCCGTTTCCACAAACCGTTTCTCATCCGGATCTGGGGACTTTACAAATAGGTAGAACGCGCCCTGAGGCTTTGTACAAGTAAACCCAAGCCCTGACAGGCTGTCATAGAGCAGCTTACGGTTCCTGTCATAATATGCCACGTCTGTCTTCGCACCCAGGGATTTCACCAATGCCTTCTGCATCAGGGAAGGCGCGTTGACAAACCCCAGCATCCGGTTTGCCACAGACAAGCCTCCCAACGCCAGATCGCAGCCTTCCATCTGCGGGCATACAGCAATATAGCCAATACGTTCCCCTGGGATAGACAGTGATTTGCTGAACGAATACGTCACAAATGTATTGTCATAATATTTGGTCAGAAATGGCGTTTCATTCCCATCGTAAACCAATTCCCGGTAAGGTTCGTCCGATACCAGATAAATTTCCTTGCCATATTCCTTCTGCTTCTCTTCTAAAACCGCAGCCATTTTTTGGATGGTCCCTTCGGAATAAGTAACCCCGGTAGGGTTCACTGGATTATTTAAAATGACCGCCTTTGTCTTTTCATTGATTTTCGCCCGGAAATCTGCCAAATCTGGCTGGAACGTAGCCATATCTGGCGCAACCTCCACCAACACGCCCTGGTGGTTCGCTACATACCCGCGGTATTCCCCAAAATATGGAGCCAACGCCAAGACCTCATCCCCTGGATCCAGGATTGTCTTGAACACTACGTTCAAAGCCCCTGCCGCACCTACCGTCATCACGATATGCCGCCCTTCAAAAGCGGTTCCAAACCTCTGGTTCAGATCCTCTGCGACCGCCTGCCTTGTTTCCGGATATCCGGCATTGTCCATATAGCCATGGAGTTCTAAGGAGCTTTCTGTCTGTACTGCTTCTATAATCGCCTTGTTATACGCCTCTGGTACTGGGGTCATGGGATTCCCAAGGCTAAAATCATATACATTCTCCGCCCCAACCTCTGCCGCCATAGCCTTGCCTTCTAAAAACATAGCACGGATGGCGGAACTGTTCTCAATATTTTGCTTCATCTGTTTTGAAATCATACAGTCATCCTCCTGTTGGAATCTACCTCCATTTAATTGCATGTTTCCTATTCTACCATTAATCCCCATAAAAAAAAAGCCCGTTTTACAAACAGCCGAGGCTGATTGGCTAAATGCCCTAGGGGTACATTGCTCGCGGGAATAAAAAAACGGCAGCCGCGCCAGGATTAACACCTTCCTTTCTGCGGCAGCCGCTTTCTACCCTATGTAGCTACATAGCCTTATGGCGTTCTTTCGCCCCTTAAACGCATCTGGGAGCCTTTGGCTTCTATGCTTTAAATTCCCTCAGCACATCCAGCGCAGGGAGTGGATGCCCTTCGTAATCAAACAGCGCCTGGTTCGCCCATTCGTTGCCGCATGGCCCTGGATCCTTCAGATATTTGAGGGAAGCCTCGGTTGCCCAGCCGCTGCCCGGTACGGGGATCCAGCCTGGCTCGCAGTAGAAAAACCCTCTCCCGCACCCGT
The DNA here is from genome assembly GCA_948470065.1 of uncultured Eubacterium sp. Taxonomy (GTDB): domain Bacteria; phylum Bacillota; class Clostridia; order Lachnospirales; family Lachnospiraceae; genus Petralouisia. The sequence continues at coordinate 21,741 of CAOKNO010000044.1, forward strand.
CTGGCACATCGGCAAGCCGCTGCATGAAATCACCTAAGAAGCCTGCCTGCCCTTCCTTTGTGGGCGGGTAATCCATCCGGTGCGCCTGCCATGGCTTAATTGCCATTCCCTTGCGTTTGGAAGGCTCAAGCTTTTCATATGCCGCATAGTCCTCCATGGTATACGGCATCGCCACCCCGGTCACAATCAATTCTTTCCCATAGCGTTTCGCCAAATCGTTTAAGTTGTACTGTAAATCTGCCAATGAGCCATGACGGTAAGGGAAATACGACATCCCGATAATGTCGAAGTCTTCCCCGTCGTTGGCAAAATAATTATCAAACCATTCCCGGTACATCTTATTGTTGCAGCCATTGTCCAAATGGAGTATGATGGGGATTTCCAGTTCCATCGCACGTACTGCACAGATCCCAGCATTTAGCAGCAGCGCTATCGTTTCAAAATCAGGCCATCTCCCATCCGGCCACAGCAGCCCGCCGGACACCCCGCTCCCGATCTGGATCATATCTGGAAATACGCCCTTTTCCCGGAAAATACGCAGGACTGCTAATGTATAATCATATACGGCATATTCCAGCCGTTTCCCTGTAAAATCATACCAAGCCTTGGGTTTTATCTGCCGATCCGCATCCGCCCAGAAATCACTGTAATGTAGGTTCAGCATCCAATCCATGTTCCGGTCACGTACGCGCCTTGCCATTTCCACCGTCTTGTCAATATCGTTCGTCCCCGCCCCATAAGGCTCTCCCTCTTTGGAATAAGGATTGTTCCAAAGGCGCAGCCGCACCGCGTTCATCCCATATTCCTGAAGGATGGACAAGAGGTTCCATTCTTCTCCATCTTGGTCATAATAGACCGCCCCGAGCTGTTCTAATTCCAATAAGGTTGAAACATCCATCCCTTTGATAAACTGCTTCTTTTTCAAAAGTCTCCTCATATCCCCACCACCTTTTTCTCTATGCACTCGCCGCAGCCCGTTTTGCAGCCAAACACACTACACGGGGCAAAGAGGGCATACCGGCTTTCTCCTATGCGCAAGCTGCAGCCTTCCACAGCCAGGGCTGCAAGGTACGTCATTCAAAGTCAAACGTTGTAAAGCGTTTTGACATGGCACGGTAACGGAAACGCACCATTTCATTTTTTTCAAGCACATCCTCTTCCTTCCCAGTATACTGGCAGCGGATGCAGTAATATTCCTCTTTCTCTTTGTCATAGAACATATCAATATCCAGATCCCGCATAAAACAAGAAGGGCACCTGTAGTTTAATCTGCTTTTTCCAGATTGAGCCATGTCGCAAATACCTCCTTCTCTGAGATTGCCTTTGTATAGCCAAGCGTGAACATCGGGGAAAAAGCATATCCTTCCCGGATGTAGCCTACAGATTCTATATCGGAGGATGTCATAGACACCTTGGTCTTAATCGCAGGGATGGCTGCGCTGACCTTCTTTGCCCCAGCAAGCGCTTCTTCCCTGCACTTATACTCATACGGTATGGTTTTCTTCTGGCTTCCTTCGCATGACAATATAATGCCCGTCATGTCTTCCGGGTATTCTGTCGTGCCGTAACATGCCACCATATATTCGTTCAGTTCTACCTTGGCATCTGGATCGCTCATTTCTAAGATTTCACGTTCGATCTTAATATTTGAGCTTCCCTCTGCAAAAGAGATCCTGGTCAGAAGCCTCACGGTCAAATCCTGAAATTCAATCTCCACAGGATCCAAGGACAGGATCCTGGTATCGCCCTCCTGGGAGAAATGTGCTTTCGTCCGGCAAAGGCACAGATCCACTTCTTCCCCATGGTAAGACAGCTTTGCGCTCCGGATGGTGCCTTCCCCTGCATAATGGGTAAAATAGCCAGCCCGGTATTTTTCCTGGATTAAGAACGGATAAGAGGCATCCTGCACATGCTTGGTCCCTATGCCGACAGGCCATTCCAGCTTGGCCGCATATGGCCGTAAGTCGACGATCGCACCGCCTTGATCCATATTCACGCAAGCCCTCATATAAGGATCGCAATACCAGAAAAGCTGCTTATCAGAACCGTATAAGATATCGCGCCACAACGCGCACTCCGGCTCCGTATAATGCTTCTTCTCACGGTAATAATCTGCAAATTCCGCCATGGTCATGTCAACCAGCTTGCCTTCTTTTTTCAGTTTCCCATAATACGCGCAGCCATCGGTATAGGATTTTAACAACAACTCATACGGCGCCTCCCAGCGGCCCATCTTATTCATCCAGGCAGGGCCTACGAACATCATATTATAAGCGTAGCCGTTGTTGTATTTCTCCAACGAACGGTACTGGTCAATCAAATTATACAAATAAGGATATTCCCAGGTTTCGCTATCGTAAATCATACCGCGGAGCACGTTCTGCGGATGCGTCCCGAAATTAGAACCGTTCCCATCGTAACATGCAATCAAGTCCCTGGACAGATGCGGGATTGCCACAATCCCACTGTCCTCCGCCTCATCCGCTGCCGGGGCATGGGTATTCTGTTTGGAAGGGATCCAAGGCGCCCAGGGGCCTCCGTCAAATAGCGTATACCAGGAATTGTTACAGGTATGGTATGCTTTCGGTCCCTCCTCCCAGCAAGTCGCAACCGCACATTTTACGGTAGGGTAAGTCTCCTTAATATAATTTGTCAATTCTGCATCCATATAGTACGATCCCGTCGACTCTGGGTAAAACCCAAAGATCTCATGGAACTTTGCGAAAATATCGTTTACTATGGATTTCTTATCTTCCATGGAAAACATCCAAATACAGAAATCCTTTGTCTTGTATTTTTCCCGGAACTCCTTGCAAGGGAGCCCGAGCAAAGACAGTGCGATTTCATCCCCGTACTCTGCATGGTCGGCCTTGGCAAGCGCGACTGCTTCTTCATTGAACAAGCTTGCATACGTCATCTGGATGGTTGTCTTCAAGCCATTCTCATGGGCAATCCGCTGCTGCGCCTTAAAAATATCAAGGGATTCCGTCAGCAACGCCTTCCGCCCGATGTCTTCCGCCTTTCCATGCCCCGTTACCTTTTCCGCATACTCCGGCACCATTTCCGGGCGGTGGATGATATTTACGACAAATTTATCCATTTCTTCTCCTTTCCCAATACAAGATACTATAGGTAATTGCGATACCCTCTCTGGGACAGACGCGTCTGTCCAATCCATACAAAAGCGGGCTCCAG
>CAOKNO010000045.1 GCA_948470065.1 uncultured Eubacterium sp.
GAGCAGCTGATTTGTAATCAGCAGGTTATCGGTTCGAGTCCGATCATCGGCTCTTAGAAATATTATTATGGATGGATTCCCGAGTGGCCAAAGGGGGCAGACTGTAAATCTGTTGGCGACGCCTTCGAAGGTTCGAATCCTTCTCCATCCATTTGGATAGGCAATACAGTTTGATACCTTCTTTGTCTGTTAGAATTTGCCTATCCATTAATTATATAGCGCGGGGTGGAGCAGTCTGGAAGCTCGTCGGGCTCATAACCCGAAGGTCACAGGTTCAAATCCTGTCCCCGCAATTCTTTTATCCCAATGGTTTTTCCATTGGTTTTTTTTATTTCATAGAAAAGCGCTTCCTATAGAATAAAAACCTTCCGGGAGGATACAAAGGAGTTTTGGCTTTCTATAGTACTTTTTATAAATTATAAGTTTTATAATTGTATTGCGCAATACAATGTGTTATACTTTGAATAAGAATGCCAATAAGAAGATTGCCTATACAAAATGAGTCGGCAAATACATGATTTGACATGCTGAAATCAGTGTGTGGCAATGTATATTTTGGAAAGAGAGAAAATGCGTGGGAAATGTAATTTTTTTTGCTGAAAATGCCGAAAGAAAATTATAATGTCTTTACAGCAGAATGAAAAAAATGGGAGGAATTGGATATGCACAAAAAGGTTACTAAGAGAATTATGGCGCTGTTCTTAAGCGTCTGCATGATAGCTGGGATCGTTGATTTATCCAGCTTTACTGTATATGCGGCGAACGCAGTCGATCGCGTTGAGATCGATACGTCGTATGAGTATACGGGACGCCAGATCCAGCCAGGCAAAGCGGATCTTAAGGTGTATGATATCAATGGCCAATTGATGTCCGATGGGGATTATAATATTATCGGATATGGACCTAATATAAACGCTGACAGGAACGGGACAAAGTCAGGTTCTGTTGTGGTACGCGCAGTAGGGGAGGAAGGAGAAGGTACGACAGCGACGTTCTCTATTACGCCCAAGGATATTTCCAGCCAAGGGATTACAGTAGAAGCAGATCCCGTTAATGTCATCCAGTCAGCCAGCAATATCCAGACAACGGTAAGGGTAACGGACAGCAACAATCCGAACCCTTCTCTGGCAGGGAGCCCGAACGCTGGGGATAACAATCCTGATATTGCTTACACCTACACGTTTTCGGACAATTCAATATCAGATCAGGAAGAAACAAAGAAAGCTACTGTAACCGTTACTGGGCGCAATAACTATACGGGTAGTGCGACTGCGGAGTTTACGATTACGAGGTATGATGCAAATAAGCTGACCTTCGATTTTGGGAATGCTGCAAATAATCTGATTAGGATATACAGCGGAGAGCCAATCGAGCTGACGCCCGGCACAGATGCTACTTTAAGTGATGTAGATTTTGCTGTAAAGTATGACGGAGCAGTCTTGCCTGTAAACACTTATGTCGTAAGTTATAGTGATAATATGAGGGCGTCGACAGAAGCTAAGGTTACAATTACCATCGTAAGCGGGCCTTACCGTGGGTTGTCGCAGACAGCGAACTTTACAATAAGGAAACGTTTTGGAAAAGGTTCGTTTGACGCTTCTAAGCAAGTGTATGGGGTGATTAAAGATAAGAATTACAAGGGGTCTGGCAATGCGGTAACTTTAACGGAATCTGAGATTACCTTGATTGACCCGGATTATGGGCCGGATCGTCCGATTTCTCCTACAAAATATGAAATTACAGGTTACGAGAATAATACAAGCGTATCCACAGAGGGGAATCCTGCTTATGTTACTGTACAGGGGAAGGAAGAATATTCCAATAACATGAAGATTCCTTTCAATATTACAGCGGCGGTGCTGTCTGCGGATATTATACATATTGACAGCAGCGCATGCGTATACAATGGCTCAGATCAATTCCAGAATCTGAGGATAACGGTAGGCGAAGGGAATCAGTATATTCCAGGCGTTGATTTTCAGGTGACTAAGATTAATTCTGAGGATTATACGAAGGCCGGCAAGCATAAGGTTCGGGTTGTCGCTATCGCAACCGGGCAGTTCCAGCCTGGTTATGTAGATGTTGAATTTGAGATAGCGGCTAGAAGGCTGGACGATGCTGCCATCCATGTGTTCCCGCCTACGGATAGCTACACTTATAATGGTACTGCCCATACGCCTAGGATGACAATCCAGTATGGTTCTACTCCTTTGCGGGAAGGTACGGATTATACATTATCATATTCCAATAATATCAATGCTGGGGAAGCGACGGTAACTGCGACTGGTACGGGCAACTACACAGGGACAGTTTCTAGGACATTTACCATTAAGCCGCAAGAATTGAACAGCGGCAATACAAAGTTTTTGAACCTTCCTACATCTGAGAAATATACAGGGAATCCCATTGAACCTATGTTTACCCTTCAGTTTAATGGAAACCGCAATCTGAGCAGGGGAACGGATTACACGGTAGAGTATAGCAACCAGATCAATGTAGGGACGGCGACCGTGACGATTCATGGCGCAGGGAATTATACGGGTAGCGTCAGCAGCGATTTCCAGATAACAAAACGTGGGATTACGGATGGCACGAGGATTAATGTCCCGACTTCTCTGGATTATACAGGGGAGCAGATTATACCGGAAGTGACGATTACTTATAACAATACGACGGTAAGCTCCGATAATTATGAGTTATCTTATGGAGAGAATACCAAGGTTGGTACAAATGCCGGATCAGTAACGATTAAGGGTAAGAATAATTACGAGGGTGAAACCACGGTTACCTTTACGATCAACAGACGGAATATTTCAGTAGGGGATTATCTGAGAGTAACTAGTATTGATGGACCAGGAGGAACTGAATACGATTTCATACATGGGCAGCTAGAAGAACTCTATTACAGATATACTGGGCAGGATATCAGGCCAGGCTTCCAGGTTTCCTTCGGAGGAGAAGGTTCTGGTATGCATCAGATGACCATGAAGGAAGGCGAAGATTTCTCGATTGCCTTAAGCGCGAACCGTGAGATTGGGACAGCAAGGGCAGTTATTACTGGGGAAGGGAACTATACAGGTAGCAAGACCGTCCAATTCCGGATTAAAGGATGTCTGGAAGATTTCAGGCAGAGCGGCGGATTTACATCCTTCCAGATTCCGGTACAGGTATACAGCAGGAAGCCGATTATCCCGGAAAACGCAGAAATTACGTTTAATGGAGTTACATTGCAGCTCGGAACGGATTATGAATTTCAGAATTGTGAAAACAATACCGAGGTTACGGCAGGCAACAAGGCGTTAGCTTGGATTACCGGGAAGGGGAACTACTATGGCGAGATGGACGCCCTTGAATTTGAAATACGTCCGCTAAGCCTTAAAGATGACGATTTAGAAGAAAACAAATATAACATTGATGGGATTGAAGATAGTTATATTTATTCTGGGCTTCCCATTGAACCAACGCCAGTTGTGACGCATAACGGCGATACGTTGGAAGCAGACCGTGATTATTCCCTGGATTATAATCCAAGCCAGGTACAGAACCCCAATATAAACGTAGGGGGATGGACGCTGCGGGTAAATGGGGATGGACATTATTACACAGGCTCCAAAGATATCAACTACCAGATTGAACAGTATGATATCAGCGCAGGTTATGCGAAGGTAGAAATCCAGGGTGTGGAAGATGTTGTCTTAGACGCCTTGAAGAACCCAGATAAATATGATTATGACGGCGGCGCTGCTTTAAGCCCTTCCGATAAGGACGCTGTAATCCAATCCAGGCTCCAGGTGATGTATACGCCTGTTGGGATCGATGGCACGGAAGGCGTGGCAAGATCTTTAACAGAAAGCGAATATACCGTTTCTTATGAGAACAACAGGACCATTGGTACTGCTACTATTACCATTACTGGGATTGGCAATTTCAAAGGAAGCATTACGGAGGAATTTCAGATCCGAGGTGATTTGGCAGGAGATAACACGCGTGTAGAAGTAGAGGATTGGACGTATACGCCTGCTAAAAATGGCGTTATTACAAATACCCCAGAACCTAAGGTAACGTATTTTGTAACGTACCAAAATGGGTTTGTGGAAGAAATTGTCCTTGAAAAAGTCAAGGATTATACCGTTGCATACCGTGGGAATGAAAATGCTACATTGAACGGCACACATGCAGCCGTACAGATTTTAAGTGACGGCGCGACTTCCAATAAATTTGTAAACCAGGCGGAAGAAGAATTTCAGATTGCCCAAAGGGATCTTTCAAGAGCGGTTGGGGAAGACAAAGACGAGTTATTGTCTGTCACAGGGCTGAATGAAGATGGATATGGCTATACTGGCAGCCCAATCGTGCCGGAGCTTGCAATTACATGTGATAGTATTGCTTTGGTAGCTGGGACTGGCGCAGGAACATACGACTATGAGATTTCTGCCGTCAATAATACAAATGTATATACGTATGCGCCAAATTCCGTTGGGGAACAGATCCGCCTTTATCCAGAAGTAACCGTTGCAGCTAAGAAGGATGCGGACGGGAATTATACTGGAAATTATTGCGGTGAATTTCGGCTACCTTTTACCATTAAGCCAAGGGAGATTTCCAAAGAAACTGTAGATGAATTGGTAAAGGTCACTGGGGTTAACGATACGTATGATTATTCTGGGGAAAAGATTGAGTTCCCATTGCCATCCGATCCTTCGAAAAATGCGATTGGGGTTACCTGGAGCGAGGGGAACGTGCGTACTCCACTTGTGGAAGGACAGGATTACACCATCCGTTACGAAGATAACATCAAGATTGGGGAGGCAAAGATTTACATTACTGCCCAGGATAAGAGCAATTACACTGGCGAATATATCAAAACGTTCCGGATTATGGCTAGCATTGGCGTGGTAGATGATCCAGATCCACAGAAACGCTATATTACCTTAAGTTATAAAGATGAGATTCCTTATGGGATTACGGCAGTATATCCAGATCTTGTGTTTGAAGATTACTCTGGGATTTTATGCGGCGTATCCAATGAGCCTTATATCTTAGAACAGGGGAAAGACTTCGAGATTGTATTACGGGATAACCAAGGAGATGCGCCGGCATACAGCCAGAACAATATAGACGTTGGAAGCAAGGATGCGGAAGATGTGTCGAAGCGGCCGACCGTAGTTATCCGAGGGATTGGCAATTATAAGGGCGTGATTACCAAGTATTATACGATTACGCCAATGAACCTGTCAGAAGATGAAGATAACTATGTAACAGCAGAGTTTAAGGACAGCATTAACGACGAAGAGAACCAGAATGCTTATATTTATACAGGGAACAAGCATGAGCCTACGATCGTCGTACGGAACCGCGAACAAGTTATGGTGCCGAACCGTGACTACACAGTCGTAGAATATGGGAACAACGTAGAGATTTCTACAGAAGAATCTAGGGCGTACGTGCTTGTCCGGGCTGTCGAAGGCAGGAATTACACGGGTGAGAAGAAGTTCTACTTTAATATCATACCGCGTTCCATCAGCAATATGACGCTTACGATAACAAGCGGGACGCAGGTATTTGACCGGAAGGAGAAACGCCCGGAAGTAGAAATCACATACCAGGATGAAGACAAACGTACCGTAACATTGACAGAAGATGATTATGATATCGCATATGAGAACAATGTAAACGCTGCGTCCGCCAGTGATGAAAACGCTCCTACGATTACCGTAACAGGTAAGGGCGCATATGGCGGTAGGATTGTCGCCACGTTTACGATAGAGAAAGAAAGCTTTGGCGATGCAGGCACAGGTGATGTAAATGAAGATATTATCATTACTGGGGCGCCGCAGATTTATACTGGGGAAGCCGTTACGACAACCTTTACTGCAGAAGCGGCGGATGGCACGAAGCTTGAGGAAGGCGTAGATTTTGAAGTTTCAGAAAGCGATTATTCTAACAATACAGATGCTGGGACAGGATATGCAGTTGTCCATGGGATCGGGAATTACGCTGGCAGCCGGAAAGCAGAATTTGCTATCCTGCCGGCCGAAGGGGATCTTGTAATTGAAGAAATACCAGATCAGACGTTTGGTGCAAAAGCGTTAGAACCGGAACTGACAGTATCGCTTGTCCGGGAAGATCTAGATCTTAAGGTTGCATTGGTCAAAGATCGTGATTATGAAGTAGAAGAATGGACCAACAATATCAATGCAGGGACTGCAACTGTTAAGGTAAAAGGGATTAACAACTTTGTGGGAGAAGGAAGCGCAACATTTGAGATCCTTCCGCTGAGCATAGGGACGCCAGAAGAAGCGAACAATGATATCGGGCTGACCATTGTTGAGAGTAAGCCGCTTGCAGCGATTGGCCAGGAAGTATTCTTGACGCCGGAAGACTTACAGCTTGTGTACCATAACACCGAAGGCGGCGTAGATGCTGCGCTGACGGCGGAAACGGATTATCAGGTTACTTATGAAAATAATGCGGCGATTGGTGTGGCGACCGCAACCATCCATGGGATTGGCAATTATACAGGTACAATGCAGGCACAGTTTAAGGTTCTGGGCAATATGGAACTTGCTGATGTGGAAGAAATCCCAGGTTATCTTTACACTGGGGAAGAGATGACCCCGAAGCCTGTTGTAAGCTTTGCAGGAGAAGCCTTGACAGAAGGAGAAGACTATATTATTGAAGGCTATCGTGACAATGTAATGGTAGGGACTGCCACAATTATCCTGAAAGGCATAGGCGAATGGTATTCTGGGACAAGAGAAGTATATTTCTCCATAATCCCGCCAGACGGTGAGATTGTAATTGACGCTATCCTGGATCAGACGTATACAACCAAAGAAATCCGCCCGGCTGTAACCGTGGCGCTGAATACAGGAGAAGAAAGGCTTCGCTTCCCGATGGTAGAAGGCAGGGATTACGAGGTGTCATATTCGAATAATATTGACGCTGGTACTGCTCTTGTAAAGGTTACGGCAAAAGGCAACTTTAAAGGCGAGGCTACGGCAGAATTTACCATTGAGCCATTGAGTATGGGGACGCCAGAAGAACCATACGCCAATATGCAGCTATCCGCAATTGAAGATCAAAAATACACAGGACGCGGCGTTACGCCTGGCGTGCAGCTTGCATACCGTAACGCGGAAGAAGGAGTTGATCTTACCTTAGAGGCAGGACGGGATTACCGTGTGACATACTCTGGGAACGTTGCGGTTGGTACAGCGACAGCGACTGTTATTGGCCTTGGCAATTTTACAGGCGTATTGGAAACACAATTCCGGATTTTAGGCGATTTAAGCCTTGCATCGGTTGCGCCAATCCCAGTGCAGGAATATACGGGAAATCCAGTGACCCCTGTTCCAGAAGTAAGCTTTACTGGGACGAAGCTGACCGAAGGTGTGGATTATACAGTTTCTTATGAAAACAACATTGAACGGGGTACTGCTTCTGCTATTTTAACTGGGCAGGGCTTCTATACAGGTACTAAGACAGTTACATTTGATATTTCCAGGCAGCTTTCGGATCATACGGTTGTACGTGGCGTAGCGTCTGCATATCCATATAGCGGCAACCCTGTAACTCCTGTTGTCTTGGTAGAGGATGACGGCGTAATCCTGACCGAAGGCGTGGATTATACGGTAAGTTACCGGGATAATGTGGAAGCAGGCACAGCATCCATTGTAATTACGGGGATTGAGAAGTACCAGGGACAGAAAATTGTGAACTTCCAGATTATGCCGCGGCAGTTAGGCAGGGCAGAAATCAGCCAGGCTGCAGATCAGATATACAATGGAAAGAAAACGTATCCAAAGGTAAAGGTATCTATGTCCGGGAAAGTACTTACAGAGGGCACAGATTACAGCCTTGTATACGTGAACAACAAGAACCCGGGCAAAGCCAATATTATTGTACGTGGTATCGGCAACTATGGCGGGGCGCAGACGGTAAGCTTTAACATCCGCGTTCCGAAGCTGACAGGGGTGAAAGCCTCAAAGTATGACAGCAGCAGCGTGACCTTTAGCTGGAATAAGAACAGCGTAGTGACAGGATATGAAATTTACAACTCAAAGAACAGACGCGTTGTTAGGGTGAAGAAAGCAAGTACGGTAAAAGCGAAAGTAAATAACTTAAAGGCAGCTTCTAGCGCGACGTTCCGTGTAAGGGCATATGTGACAAGCGATGGCCGGACTTACTATGGGGACTTCACAAAGGTAAAGGGAGTTACCGCGCCGAAGAGTACAAAGATTACAAGCATTGCTTCTACAAAGGCGAAGCAAATCACATTGAAATGGAAAAAGATAAGCAAAGCAAGCGGTTATGAGGTTTACCGCAGCACGTCCTTAAAAGGCAAATATAAGAAGATTGCCAGCGCTTCAAAGACCTCTTATACTGACAAGAAGGCAACAGGAGGGAAGACGTATTACTATAAGATCCGCGTCCGCAGGAAGGTGAGCGGCAAGAATTATTACAGTAGCTATTGTGATGTAAAGTCCATCCAGGCTATGAGATAAAGGAAGCATTCAATTCTTGAACGGCTGGGAACATAAGCCCTGCCCAGGTATGGTAGGAAAGCCTGGGCAGGCAATTCATCTGTATTACCTGCCAAAGCAGGGAAACAGAAGAAAGGATTGGTACCATTATGGGCAAAATTTATTGCATTGGAAAATTCCAATTTGATTCTTACAAAGAGTATCAGGAAGCATTGGATGATATAGAGAAAATCAAGGATATTTCAAAGAAAATGGATATCAATGAACCCGGCGTGGCGGAACGGCTGTATACCTTAATCCGGGATGGTAAAATTCATTTTAAAAGCGGGATCGTGGGAGACGACTATCTCTTATACCTTTCTGACATGATGTTAGAGGATTACCATACGCTTTCGAAGCGGACGTTTGGCGGACGGGTGAAGGGGAAGATCAAGCAATTGTCGCCAGGGCAGATTGTTGGGACAATTTGTATGGCGGGAGCGATTGTCTGCTTTTTAATTTTCTTCGGGAGCGAGTATCATGACCAGAAGAAAGTCCGGGAGATGGAACGGTTAAAAAGCGAACAGGATATTTCAGCCGCATCTGACTGGCTGTCTGCGCGATTAATCCAGAAACTGGACATTGGTCAGGAAGAGGAGCCAATCCTGGTTCAATCTGGTACGGTGGAGAATGAAATATACAGCGCAGGCCTGGAGGATACAGAGGAGGGACCAAAGATCCTTCCAGAATACCAAAAGCTTCATAGTGAAAATTCCGATTTTGCCGGATGGATTTCCATAGCTGGGACAGAAATTGACTATCCGGTTATGCAGCCAGTGCCTGAGAGCAGCGATTTCTACCTGAACCATAATTACGAAGGCAAAAAAGACATCAATGGTTCTATTTTCCTAGATTCAAGGAATGATTATGAGAAACAAGACGACAATCTGATTGTCTATGGGCATAATATGAAAAGCGGCATGATGTTCGGCGGCTTGGAGAAATACCTGGAAAAAGAGTACTGGGAAGAACATAAGAAGATTTCTTTTAACACGATATATGAAAAGGCAGAGTATGAAATTATAGCAGTATGTCTGTCAAAGGTGGCTGATGGGGAAAAAGCTAAATTCCACTATTATGATTTTATCAATGCAGGAAGCGAAGAGGCGTTTGGCCTCTATTTGGAAAATATCCAGAAGCTGAATGTGTTGGATGAGGATTTGGGCGTTTCCTATGGAGATAAATTATTGACACTTTCCACCTGCAACAATTATACCAAGGATGGCAGATTGTTTTTGGTGGCAAAAAAGTGCAGTCCATAACAGCGCATATCAGGCTGTTGCCGCTATGCTTGCGCCATATCATTTTGGAGGCAGGCGGTGCAAACGGATAGCAACGGCGATATAAGTAAGGCAAGGAGGAGAAGAAAATGAGAAAACGATTTGGCAGATGCTTCCATGTAATTTTAATACTGGCCTTGGCATTTGCAATGTACCCTGCAGCCAATGCAAGGGCAACGGAAGTTCCGAGCGATTTTACGATGGAAGGGACGACGGTCACAGGGTATACCGGCCCAGGTGGGAATATTACTATCCCGGCGGAAGCAACGGCAATTGCTGATTACGCTTTTGCGGGGAATACTAGTATTTCCAGCGTGGTAATCCCAGCGAATGTTGCAAGTGTGGGCAGTTATTCTTTTTCCGGATGTACCGGGCTGACCAGCGCAGTATTCAGCGGCGCAGCCAGCCTTGGCGGCGGCATATTTTATGGATGCAGTTCTTTGGGGTATGCAGAGCTTCCGGCGGGGATCACAGCAATCCCTTCCGAAATGTTTGACGGGTGCAGCAGCCTTGGATCCGTGTCAATCCCAGACGGGGTAGTATCCATCGGGGCGCAGGCATTCAGCGGGTGCACAAGCCTTGGTTCTATCGTGATCCCAGGCTCTGTCACAGAGATTGGCAGCAGCGCATTTAACAATTGTTCCGGGCTTTCTAGCATTGAAATCCCTTCATCCGTAACTTCAATGGGAAGCGGTGTTTTGTCCGGGTGCAGCGGCCTTACTTCTGTGAGCCTTTCAGGGGGGATGTCTTCCATCCCGGAACTTACGCTTCATGGCTGCAGCAGCTTATCCAGTATTTCTATCCCAGGTTCTGTTAGCAGTATTGGGGCGCAGGCATTTGCAAATTGCAAGGGGATTAGCGATATCACGATCCCTGCATCCGTTTCATCTATGGAATTAAGCGCTTTCGACGGGTGCAGCAATTTGGCAGCTATCAACGTAGAGGATGGGAATGCAAGCTATGCTTCCCACGATGGAGCCGTTTACAACGCTTCCAAAACCCAACTTATGTACTGCCCAATGGGCAAGAGCAGCTTAGAACTGCCTACTTCGATTACAACAATCGGGGCGTCCGCATTTAGCGACTGTCCATATGTATACGAATTAAAGATACCAGATGATTCTGTAACAACCATTGAAGCAGACGCCTTTACCGGAAGTGGGATTGGCGCAGTCCGGATTCCAAAGAGCGTTACCACCATTGGTTCCCAGTCATCCTGGACGCCGGACGTTATCTATGGGTACAATGGTTCCCAGGCAGAAAAATTTGCAGATGAAAACGGATATATTTTCCAAAGCCTTGATAAGGCGGATACGCCGCCTAAGAAGGATCCAGAGCCAGAAGGTCCAGGGCCAGAAGGTCCAGACCCAGAGCCGGGGGATCCAAAGCCTACGACTCCAACGAACCCAAGCGGCGGGAATACAGGGAATGGAGGCACAACAAACCAAGGCGGCTCCACCACCAAGACAGGCACAGGCGGGACTACGAACAGCGGAAGCCAGCTATCTGCTTCTAGAAGCATGGGGACAGCCCAGGTACGTAGCACGACGCCGAAGACAGGCGTGGCATTTGACGCAAAATATTTACTTTGCGCAGGGATATTCCTGACAGGCGTATACCTGGCAATCGGCAGGAAAAAAGCGAAAGCAGACGCATAATAATAGAAACTGTTGGTGTTTTTTCGTTAATTATAAGCGCAGGAACATGATTTTTGGTTATAGGATATCAATGAAAAAGATGCATTCCATAAGTTTATGGGACTTATGGAATGTATTTTTTTCAATGTAACGAAAGCAACCCGCCGCAGGCGGAGAAACTCTCTGGTTTTTCTAAAGTTTCCTTATAAATAACCGATAAATAGAATATAAAAGGCAGCATTGTAAAGCATAAAAGGTGTACGGTATCATTCACAATCAGCCAAGCTGCAAGGTTTTGCTGTCTGTGAATGATGCGGTACATAGAAGAAAGGAGATGGCCTTATGCGCATAGAAGCTTACAACCAGATTGCACAAGCATATAACAGCAGCAAACCTTCGAAGATGAAAGGGACGGCAAGCGTAAGCAAGTGGGATGAAGTCCAGATTTCCCGCACGGGGTATGATTACCAATTTGCAAAAAAAGCAGTTGCAGAAGCTCCGGATATCCGGGAGGACAGGGTAAGCCCATTGAAAGACAGCATTGCTTCCGGCACATATAAGGTTGAAACGGGAGCGTTTGCTGCGAAATTAATTGAGAAATACGAAGCCAGGTATTGATTATGGATAATTGGGCAAGCAAATCTGCCTGCCCAATGAAGCGCGTCCATCCACCAGGTAGAAATGAGGTTTTCACGTGGCCAGTTTGATGGAAAATTTTATGGATGTATTGGAGAAGGAAAACGGGGAATATGAACGTCTGATAAGCTTGTCACAGCAGAAGAAGCAGATTATTATTGACGGGAATATCCCCGCTTTGGAAGAAATCACCGAACAGGAACAGGGAGTGACTGGCATCCTTTTGAATTTGGAGAAGAAAAGAGAAGAGATTGTGAATGACATGTCTATCGTACTTAGTAAGGAGCCAGCGGAGCTGACCGTTACTAATATGATAGCATTTTTAAATAAACAGCCGCAAGAGCAGCAGAAGCTTCAGGAACTGAAAGAAAAGCTGCAGAGGACATTGGCTGAAATGGCCAGAGTGAACGCACAGAATGAAGCATTGTTAAAACATGCAATGGAAATGACAGAGTTTGATCTGACGCTTTTCAAAAGCATACGGCAAGCGCCAACGACTGCCAATTATGACCGTAACGCGAATAATACGGGAGATATCCTGCCGACAGGCGGATTTGACGCAAAGCAGTAATCCAGGGATTTGGCAGGCGTCCAGAAGGAGTGGCTTCTTCCAGGAAAGAGCATGGAAGCAAATTCCTACAAGAGCGGGTATCGCACTCTTGCGGTGTTTTGGTTCCATACCTTGCTCAATGCGGAAGAAGCCTTATCAATGACAGATAAAGGAGATTAAAAATATGGCGAATGGGATGGGGAGCCTGTATATTGGGGCTTCTGGGCTGCAGAACAGCCAGAATGCTTTGAATACAACGGCTAATAACCTGGCGAATTTAGACACAAAAGGATATGTTAGGCAGCAGGTAATTTTTGCAGACAGGGAGTATGTCACGTTCGGCAAGCCGTCGGCCATTAGCAAACAGCAGGCAGGGCTTGGATTGAAGATTGCAGATGTTGTGCACACAAGGGATTATTTCCTGGATCGGTACTACCGTACTGAAAACGGCAGGCAGTCTTTCTATGAGACGACAGCGGAGGCAGTCGAGGAAGTGGAAGATATGTTCCAGGAGATGGAAGGGGAAACGTTCCAAGAGATGCTTGAATCGTTTAAGGAGTCTTTCGATGAATTTGCCAAAGGGCCGGATACCGAAGTGTACCAGAACCTGGTTGTCCAGAAAGCAACCTTATTCGTAAGCCGCGTGAAGGAAATATACTCTGATATGAAGACATATCAGAGTAAGGTAAACGTCAAGATCCGGGAAAACATCGACAAGATCAATGAGCTTGGCCATAAAATCCAGGATTTGAACCAACAGATCCTAAAGATTGAATCTGGCGGGGTTGAGACGGCAATGACCTTACGGGATGAACGTGACAATGCATTAGATGAGCTTTCCACCTATGCAAAGGTTGATTTTTCCGAAGGCGTGGACGGCACAGTACGGGTCAGGCTGGAAGATGTGGAGTTTTTAGATGAAGTCCATGTCTACGAAATCAAAGGCATTACAGATGAAATCACAGGATTTGTAACCCCAATCTGGCCGCAGCTATCGGACATTGAACGCGGCAGGTATACGGAGATGTTTAATTTCTCCGTCGATATATCCCCAGAATTAAATACCGATATTGGGACGTTGAAGGCTCTGGTATTGGCAAGGGGCGATAAGATTGCGAATTATACGGATGTTGCAGGACTGACGGCAAAAGAGTATAACGATGGGGCGGGCATGTCTACCATGCTCTCCGCCCAGGCAGAGCTGGATCAGTTTATGCACTTGATTGTCACAGGGATCAATGATATTTTAAGCCCTACTGTCAACAAGAGCTTTATGGGTAAGGACGGGGTATATTATGACAATGTAAGGGTATGGGACGAAGAGAATGGATGCCTTGGCGCAGGCGAGGAAAAACCAGGGCAGGAATTGTTTTCCAGAAGGGGCATGGAACGTTACCGGAAGGTAGAGGCCACAGATGGGACGGTGTATTACGTCTACAATGAAGAGAATACCAAGGATACGACTACAATGTATACCATCCAGAACCTTGTGGTAAACCCAGCGCTAGAGGAAGCAGAATCCAGGCTGCCCCATATGGAGCCGAACGGCAAGGATGTGGCAATGGGTATGGCTCAGAAGCTGGCTGAGCTTTGGAGTAAAAAGGATTATATTGTAAATCCCAATAATACGGCGCCTACCGATTTTATCGGGTACTATAACCGTATGATTGGTGAAATTGGATCAAAAGGCCATGTATACCAAGGGCTGGCTACCGATTTAAGTTCAGAGGTCAGCACCATAGACAACAACAGGCAGCAGGTCTTCGGCGTTTCATCGGACGAAGAATTGCAGAATATGATCAAATACCAGAATGCTTACAATGCAGCCAGCCGGTTTATCAATGTAATTTCAGAGATGTTAGAGCATTTAGTTACCCGGATGTAAACAGGCTAGACATTAGGAGGAAAATATGCCATCGACATTTTTTGGATTGACAATTGCAGGATCCGCCTTAAATTCATTTCATGTGGCGACCAATACAATTGCAAATAATATAGCGAATGTAAATACAAAAGGTTATTCCAGGCAGGAAGCGGTTCATTTTGCTGCGGAAGCGCTTCGGACCAACCAGAAGTATGGCGCAGCCGGAAGCGGCGTGACCACGACGGAAATTATCCAGAAACGCGATTTTTACTATGATGTGAAATATTGGACCAATAACGCGAAGGTGGGCAGGTACGACGGAGAAGCTTACTATCTGGAGCAGATTGAAGATTACCTGATGGATGACGATATGGCAAAAGGATTTGCGACTATCTTAGATGAGATGTTCCAGGCGTTAGAAGAAACGCAGAAGACAACGGAAGTATCGGACGCCAGGAAGGCATTTATCAGCAAGAGCCAAAGCTTTGCAAATTTCTTTAACAGTATGAGTTCAGGGCTTCTCCAGATCCAAGAAGAAATCAATGAGGAAATTGCCGCCCAAGTAGAAACCATCAATGGGATTGGGCAGAAAATTGCTTTGCTCAACAAACAGATTAATATCATTGAACTGCAGAATACAAACGCCAACGAGCTGCGCGACCAGCGGGCGCTTCTTGTCGATCAGTTATCAGAACTGGTATCCGTGGAAGTTATTGAAAACGATATACCGAATAAGAATTATCCAGATCAGTATTCCGGCGCAACGTCTTATACGCTCAAAATCAACGGCCAGACGTTGGTGGATACGATGGAATATAGGACGTTGGAATATGTGCCGCGTGAGAAAAAGATCAACCAGAGCGATGCAGAAGGGCTGTATGATATCTATTGGTCAGGGACGACCATCCCGCTGAGTACGACAGGGAGCAACCACGAAGGAAGGCTGAAAGCATTGTTCGCAGTACGCGACGGCAACAACAACCAAGGCTTTGAAGGAAGGATCACATCCATTACCGGAGGGGCGAAGGGTGATATTGTTACCATCAGCAATCCTAGCATTACGGAAGTCAGCGCTATGACAATGCCGCCAGAAGGCGTGATTATGCTCAATAACACGGAATACCGTTACAGCGGTTTTTCCTATGATGGGGAAACAAAGACGTATCAGTTCCAGTTGGTGAAGCCGTTATCGGTAGAAACCCGTGATAGCTTAAATGGGAAAAAAGCTGCCATTGGCACGAATGTTGACGTTATGGGGATCCCATATTACCAGGCACAGACGAATCAGTTCCTGCGCGAATTTGCAAAACGCTTTAACGATTTACATAAGTCTGGCGTAGATCTGGACGGCTTGGATGGAATTTCCTTCTTCGTGGCACAGAACCCGGCAGATGGCACAGAGTATGATTTTTCCGATGAAAATGAAAACGGAAGCATGGACGTCACCAGCAGCACGTATTACCTTCTGACTGGCGCGAACGTTAAGGTAGCCGATGCGATTATCCGGGATGTTAATAAATTAGTAACGCTCACAGAGGAGGATCTGCCAGACGGCGTGGCAAACCAGAAGTTAGTCAACAAAATGCTGGCGTTAAAAAGCGACGTCGTGATGTTCCGCGGCGGCGGGGCGGATGATTTCCTGCAATGCCTGACAAATGACAACACGGTAGCCACAGAGAAAGCGAAGCTTTTCCTGAAAAATTATACCAATATTTCAGAAGCGATTGAAACCAGGAGGATGTCGGTTTCTGCAGTTGATGAGGATGAAGAAGGGCTGGATATGTTGAAATTCCAAAATGCCTATAACCTCGCATCAAGGATGATCCAGACAATGACTGAAATGTATGACCGCCTGATTTTGGAAACTGGCGTATAAGGAGGGTTTAAATGAGAGTCACAAACAGCATGATCAGCAAAAACAGCATGTCAAATATGAACAACAACAAGTTAAACGTTAGCAAGCTGAATAACCAGATGTCCTCACAGAAGAAGATTTTAAGGCCTTCTGAGGATCCTGTTATCGCAATTCGCGCCCTCCGCTTGCGGAGTAACCTGAACGAATTGAACCAATACTTTGAACGGAACATCCCGGACGCCCAGTCCTGGCTGGAGGTAACAGAAGGCGCGTTGGATAATATGGAGAAAATTTTGGATAGCGTCTACAAAAAATGCGATCAGGGAGCAAACGATACGTTAAGCGAGAAAGACCGCGCCGCTATCTTAAAGGATCTCGAGTCAGCCCGTCATCAGATTTATGCAGAAGGGAATGCAGACTGCATCGGCAGGACGGTATTTACTGGCTATAAAACGAACAGTAAACTGACGTTTTCTGAAGACGAAAATGATACAAAGTATGAGATTTCTGAGAAGCTTTCCTATAAGGACATCGAAGAGGAACGCTTCTACGGCAACCTGGTTGATCTGCCAGCATCTTCACAGGACGTCCTTGAAGGCGTTGCCATTGAAGATATGCCGCAGGATTATACGCACAAGAGGATCCGTCTGTCGTACGAAGGCTTAGATGATTTATCGCCAGAGAATATCAAATATATTGATGAAGATGGGAACGAGCAGTATTTAAGCGATTTGGAGTTCCAGTCTGGGAACCGTGTCGTATTTGCCAACGTGACTACGACAAAATCTTACAGCGAATGGGCCAAAGAGGGTTACCGCGTCGGCGCAAACGAAGCGATCTTCTTTAAGGAAACCGGGGAACTGATCTTAGGGGATGATCTTGCAAATTATCTGGGAAGCAGCAAGACAGAGTTGAGCATTGATTACTCGAAGCAAGGCTTCAAGAAGGGTGAATTAAGGCCAGAGCATTACTTTAACTGCAAAGACGTCACAGATGCAAATCACCCGATCACATACACCAAGTCGAACCAGGAGATCCAGTTTACGATAGCCTTTAACCAGAGCCTGACTGTCAATACGCAGGCAAGCGACGTGCTGGACACTGGGATAGGGCGCGATATTGACGAAATGGCCAATGTTGTGGAAGCCGCTGTTGCAGCCCATGACAAGGTGGATAAGTTAAAGGCTATGAAGAAAGAAACGCAGTATGCCGATCCCGAATACCAAGAAGCATTGGATGAATGGATTGAAGCGGCTGAAAAAGAAGCGGCTTATGCAGACGATAACCTGCAAAAGACATTTGCACATGGCATGACGAAATTCCAGGAATATAAGAAGCAGGTAACGCTTGCCAGGACAGACTTAGGAAGCCGGGAAGACAGGCTGAACCTGACGAATAACAGGATGTCGAACCAGCAGGCTACCTTTGAGAACTTAAAGGCCAGGAATGAAGATAAGGAACTGTCGGATATTATCATTGAATTTACGGCTGCTTATAACGCATACCAGGCGTCCTTACAGGCGTCTGCGAAAGCAAATGGCCAGACCTTGCTGAATTACTTGTAAATTTGGCAGGCGGCCGTATGATATGGAAACGCCAGTGCGTTAGATTAACAATCGGAGGCTGGAATATATGCAGTTAGAAACAAGGCTATTTGGAGAAATAGAAATAGAAGAAGAAAAAGTAATTAATTTTGAACAAGGGATTATCGGATTTCCGGATTGTAAACGGTTTACCTTGATTTTCGACTTAAAGGACGACGGGACGCCAAAGGCGATATCCTGGCTGCAGTCATTGGATGAGCCTGTATTTGCCATCCCGGTAATGGATCCTCTGCTGGTAAAGGAAGATTATAACCCATGGCTGGAAGACGAGATGTTAAAGCCGCTTGGGGAACTGACACAGGAGAACGTTTTGGTTCTGGTGTCCGTTACCGCAACAGAGGACGTGAAGAAATTAAGCGTGAACCTGAAGGCGCCCTTTATCATCAATTCCGATGAATGTAAGGCCAGCCAGATTATCGTGGAAGATGATTTCCCTGTAAAATTTATGATTTATGATATATTAAAGGCTAAAAAAGAAGAGGCAGGTGAATAGGATGCTGGCACTGACCAGGAAAAAAGGCGAGTCAATCATTGTAAACAATGATATTGAAATCAGTATCCTGGAATTACGCGGCGATCAGGTAAAGATTGGGATTACAGCGCCAAAGCAAGTCCCCATTTACCGTAAGGAAGTATATCTTCAGATCCAGAAGGAAAATGAAGCGGCTGTGTCCGCAGAAGGCCTTACCGCGTTGGAGGAGATATTGTAATTAATTGCCTGTCATTCTAAATTTTCAATTCGTGCAGCCGATATATATAAGTGAAGGAAATGTAATATACCAGGGATAGAGGGATTCTTTTTCTGGCAAATGATAGACACATAAAAATAATATTTTTATTGGTATCACAGCTTTTAAGCCATGCATCTTAGCGTTGGCAGGGGAGGCAATGACGCCACAGTTTCACACGGAGGTGATAGTGTTATGGAAATAGCAAAAATAAACACACCAGCTGCGGTTTATCAGGGAAGTGGATCGGAGCTGGCTGCACGGAGAGAAGCGGAACCGAGCGTTGAAGTGCAGTCTGTCAAGCAGGCGGCTCCTGATAATACAGCGGTAGTAAGCCCGTCATACTCAGGCAATGTATCTTCAGAGGAAGACAAACGGGATCCGGAAGGGCAGGAAGCGGCGAACAAATCAAAGATTAAACGCGCCGTAGACGAAGTGAACCGTAAAGCAAAGAACAATGAACTGATTTTTGGAATCCATGAAGCAACGAACCGTGTCACCATTAAAGTCGTAGACAAAGGGACGAAGGAAGTAATCCGTGAATTTCCACCGGAGCAGACCCTTGATATGATTGCCAAAGTATGGGAATTGGCAGGGCTTATGGTAGACGAACGGAGATAGGAGGAAGACATATGCCAATTAGAATTTCCGGATTGAACTCAGGACTGGATACAGACTCCATTGTACAGGAACTGGTATCCGCATACCGGACTAAACAAGACAAATACACCAAGGCGCAGACAAAGCTTTCCTGGAAACAAGACGCCTGGAAAGAAATGAATACAAAGATTTATAACTTCTACACCAAATCCCTGTCTAACATGCGCCGGGTCGGGAACTTCAACAAGAAGACCACAACCGTATCCGACAGCACGAAGGCAACCGTGTCCGCATCCTCAAGCGTAGCGAATGGGACGCAGACCTTACGGGTCGAGCAGCTTGCGAAGGTGGGGCATCTGACAGGCCGGCAATTGAAGATGGTAAATTCGGGCGCGAAGATCGATTCCAGCACGAACCTGTTTTCTTTGGGAGTAACAGATGGGACGTTGACGTTCAACGTTGGCGGTGAACAGAAATCTGTAAATGTTACAAGTACAATGACCGTTGGTGAATTTACAAAAGCGTTACAGGAACAGGGGATTTCTGCAAACTTTGATACCAATCAGCAGAGATTCTTCTTAAGTTCTATGAAGAGCGGCGAAGCAAACGACATTAACCTTATTGTAAATGAGGGAGATGAAGCTGCGTTTAAGTTAGCAGATAGCCTTGGTCTGGCGACGGCAGCCAATTATAAAAATGCGTATAAAGTTGCAGATGCAGATGTTCCAACGGATCGATCTTTTGCAAGTAAATCTCCTGCTCAAAATGCGAAGATTATATTAAATGGGGCGACATTTGAAGGTGAGAGCAACGATTTTTCTATTAACGGATTAAATATCACGGCATTAGGCGTAAGCGATGAAATGACCGTTACCACTGCAACGGATGTAGATGGCGTTTATAATATGGTCAAGGACTTCCTGAAGGAATATAACGAAGTTGTTAATGCCATGGAAAAGGCTTATAACGCAGCGTCTTCGAAGGGATACGAGCCTTTGACCGACGATGAAAAATCAGAATTGTCTGATAAAGAAGTTGAAAAATGGGAGCAGAAAATCAAGGATTCCATTTTAAGGCGCGACGACACCTTACGTTCTGTTTTGAACAGCATGTCTACAAATATGGGTAAGACCCTTGAAATCAATGGTAAGAAATACAGCTTAGCTTCCTTTGGCATTAAGACGGCTGGATATTTCAATGCCGCAGAGAATGAATCTTATGCATACCATATTGACGGCGATGCGGACGACGCTTTTTCTTCTGGTAATGATGATAAGCTGCGTAAAATGATTGAGGAAGATCCAGACGCTGTCGCAAGCTTTTTTACCCAGCTTGCCACTACCGTGTACGATGAACTTCATGAGAGGATGGAATCCACGACATTAAGCAGCGCATATAAAGTATACAACGACAAGCAGATGCAGACGGAGTACGACGAGTATACGAAGACCATTAAGAAATGGGAAGAAAAATTAAAGGAAATGGAAGAGTCCTACTACAAGAAGTTTGCAGCAATGGAAACAGCGTTGTCTAAGCTGCAATCCCAGACAAATTCACTCTCTTCACTGCTTGGCGGCTGATAAGGAGGACACATAGGTGATAGCGAACAGAGGATATGATACTTATGCCAAAAATAAGATTTTGACAGCATCCCCGGCTGAATTGACATTAATGCTTTACGAAGGAGCCATTAAGTTCTGTAACATTGCAATTGTTGCAATTGAAGATAAAAATGTGGAAAAAGCACATGTAAACATTACTAAGGTGGAAAATATCATCGCAGAATTTCTGGCAACCCTGGATCATAAGTACCCAGTAGCCAAAGATTTTGAGAATGTATATAATTACCTGATGGAGCGCCTAGTAGAAGCAAACATGAAAAAGGATAAAGAGATTTTGGAAGAAGTCCTGACGCACCTGCGGACAATGCGTGATACCTGGAAAGAGGTAATGGAACGCAACAAGACCAAAAAGGCGAATTAATATGGGAAATGACTATTTAGACGTAATGGTTCAGAGCCTCCAGAAAAAGGTGAAGGTTTTGGATGGTATTATCCAAAAGAACAAAGAACAACGCCAGATCCTGGAGCAGGAAGATTTAGATGCTGAAGCCTTTGAGAAGAACGTACAGGAAAAGAGCGATATGATTGATCAGATCAATTTCCTGGATGAAGGCTTTGAGGAATTATATGGCAGGGTAAAGTCTGTAATCGAAGCAGAAAAGCAGGCGCACCGGGAAGAAATTTTGCTGATGAAGCAGCTTATAACAGAGATTACAGAGAAGTCTGTAACTATCCAAAGTGAAGAAGTCCGTAACCGTAAGCTGGTAGAATACCGCTTTTCCCAGGAACGCAAAAAAGCTATGGGGAAACGGAGCAGCAGCGCGGCGGCAAATATGTATTACAAAAATATGGCGAAATTGAATTATGTAGACGCCCAATTTATGGATAAGAAGAAGTAATATCACATACTGGATAAGGATAAGGTAATCCGCAGGACAGCGTATTAATATGCTGCCTGCGGATTTTTGGCAAGTTCTTAATATCATATAGAATAAAAATTAGTATCTTTCATACATCTGGGACTGGATTGTATAGATTATTTCAATAGGGAATTGCGAAACGTTCTCTGCAACAGACGCGTTTGCTCCATCCATACAAAAGCGGGCTCCGGGTGCCGTCGCAAGTCGCCCTTCTTTTGTATGGATGGAGCAAACGCTGTTCCTAGATTTTGAGTTTTGCAAACGCCTATTATTTCAAATTGGAAAGGAGTTTGAAAAGAATATGGGAGTTTATTTAAATAGCAAAAGCCCGTATATCCTTTTTAAAGAAGATGCCAATTCCATATATTTTGTTGATAAGTCAGAAATATTAAAAGAGTTTGTCCCAATTTTAGAATCGGAAGAGGGAGGACTTGTTCGCTTTCGCGAAAAAGGGACGAAATATATCTGTATCACTAGGCCGCGCCGTTTTGGGAAAACCGTTATGGCTAATATGATTGCATCATACTTTGGAAAAGGGATTGACAGCAGCAATATCTTCGGAAATCTGAATGTATCAGGGTATGGGTGGTATAGAAAGCATTTGAACCAGCATAATGTCATTCATATCATGCTAAACGAACTACCAAGGGACTGCCAGACCTATCAGGATTATATAGAGCGGATCCAGACAAGGTTATTGCGGGATTTGATGGCTTCTTATCCGGATGCAGGAATTGAGCAGGAACATGCCGTATGGGATGCGCTCGGAGATATTTTTGAATATTGTGGCGGTGAAAGGTTTATTTTTGTATTGGATGAGTGGGATTATATTTTCCATAGAGATTTTGTAACAGAGAAAGAGAAGGCATCTTATATTGAGTTCTTGCGGAATTTGTTAAAGGACAAGCCTTATGTCGAGATGGTTTATATGACGGGCATTCTTCCTATTGCAAAATATTCCAGCGGCTCGGAATTAAATATGTTTTTCGAATTTTCGATGGCTTCAAGGGAAAAATACAGTGCGTATTTTGGTTTTACAGAGGAAGAAGTGGATCATCTATATGAACGGTATGAGAATGTGGAACAACATCCGAAGGTGACTCGCAATGGGTTGCGTAAGTGGTATGACGGTTATCAGACAAAGTCTGGCATATGCCTTTACAATCCAAGATCTGTAATTGGAGCATTATCATTGAACCAGTTAGGGAATTATTGGACAAGTTCAGGCCCTTATGATGAAATATACACTTATGTGAAACATAATATTGCTGGTATCAAAGATGAAATTGCAAGCCTGATAAGCGGGGGTGGGATACCTGCAAATGTAGAGGAATATGCTTCTACATCCATGGAACTGGCGACGAAGGATGAAATCTATTCTGCAATGGTTGTCTATGGGTTTTTAACGTATGGAAATGGTTATGTTTCGATACCAAACAAAGAGTTGGCGGATAAATTTGCAGATATGATCCGCCAGAAACCAGCGTTTGGATATATCAATCGGTTAGCGGCAGAATCAAGTAAGATGTTGGAGGCTACAAAAGCTGGCGATGCTAAGAAGATGGCAGAGCTTTTAGAACGTGTCCATAATACAGAAAGCCCACTGGAGCGGTATAGCAGCGAAGCAGAGCTTTCTAAGGTGATTACATTCGCGTATCTACAGGCAAGGGAATTTTATGATATCCGGCTGGAGGACAGGTCAGGGACAGGATATGTAGATTATATCTTCTATCCCTATAGAAAGGAAGACGATGGCATTATCATAGAGTTAAAGATGGATCAGCCGGTAGAATCTGCGATCCAGCAGATTAAAGACAGGAATTATGCATTGAATTTTG
This sequence comes from uncultured Eubacterium sp., assembly GCA_948470065.1. GTDB lineage: Bacteria > Bacillota > Clostridia > Lachnospirales > Lachnospiraceae > Petralouisia. Next base: position 23,600 of record CAOKNO010000045.1, read on the forward strand.
AAGGGAAGTTGGGGGAAGAGCCAAAATGCACAGGACGCATCCTAGCGGTCGGTATTGCTTATAACAGGAAAGATCCAAACAAACGCCATACATGTAAGGTTGAAATTCTCCGGGGCAAGCAGGTATCTCTATAAAAACAGAATGGAGGGCTTCCATGCAAATGAATGCATCCGCCCTCCATTCTGTCCCCCTGTTACCAGGGAAAGATATATGTAAAATGCTTCCCTCCTTATAGAAACAATTGAGAGGGTCGAAATATGACACTTATTCACAAAAAACATAGAAAAAGTTTGAAATATGTAAAATGGATATTTTAAAAGCTGATCTAATGGTGATTTCTGAAAAAATAATTACTATTTAAAAAGTGGAGCATCCGTAAAAATATATACGTCCGCTCCATGTTGCCTCTGTTTCCAGAGGTCTTTATATAAAATACTCACCTACATGATAAAAACAATCTTTATACACAAATCGGAAGGGAAATAGGCTGTTAGTTTTACAAATTTAAATTTATATATAGAATACATAATTATTCTAGCATAAATTTATGCACATTTACAACTGATATAAAACTAACATAACAAGAATATGAAATAATCTAATAGAATAACAATGGAATATCTTAAGATTTTTTATTTTTTTGTCATGTAAATAATTTTATATCTGATTTTTTCGTAATACAACTTGAATTAAGTGATAATATGTATACAGGCAAGACTTTTAAGCTGTTCTTTAAATATTTGAATGAGTCTATAAAGTCTTTCAAAAAACAACCGATAAAGATAGTGTAGTTAAAGATTTTTCAATTACATGTAGCATGGAAGCTACAGGATATTCAAGGAGGAATATATTATGGCAATGGTAGTACAGCACAATCTTACAGCAATGAATTCCAATCGTCAGTTAGGAGTTATCACAAGCAGCCAGTCAAAGTCTGCAGAAAAGCTGTCTT
>CAOKNO010000046.1 GCA_948470065.1 uncultured Eubacterium sp.
CAGATATTGAATTTTCAAGGTGCATAGCTAAAATCTATGTGCGAAGTTTGAGTATGTAACAATAAGCGCCTTCTATAATATCAGACGGCGTATTCATCCATAGCAAGATCTGACGGCACAGCAGGCAGACTGCCACAGTCATCACACCAGCAAACGCAATGGAAAGCCAGACGCTGTTCGCGACATATTTCCGCAAGGCATGGTAGTCCCCTGCTCCAAACTGCTGCGCTACAGGGATTGCAAACCCATTGCACACACCCATACAGAACCCGATCACCATAAAATTAATGGAACCAGTAGCGCCAACCGACGCTAAGGCGGATACCCCTAAAAACTTCCCCACGATAATCGTATCCATCATATTGTAGAACTGCTGGAACAGCATTCCGAAAAACAACGGGATGCAAAACTGTAGAACCAGCTTCATCGGGGATCCGGCCGTCATATCCTTTACTGTGCTCTTTGCCATAATCATTCCCTTCCTTCCTAAAAAAATAGGTCATTGCGAACCCCACAGAAAACGCTTCGCAAACGCCTGCAAAAGTAACAAAAGCTAAAAGAAAAGAACCACATGATATCCCATCATCCATGCGGTCCTTATCCATCGCGTATGCAATTATATGCTCCAAACATCAATTTGTCAATGTATTTGCCGATAAATTTTTATTTCCATTGATCCCTGCCGTTTGGCAGATCCAAAAAGCCTTTTTCCAGCCCGGAAACCAGGCGTTGCATCTGTGCTTTGGACGTTACCTGCCCTTCTGCTTGTTTCAAGTTAGGATCCATTAATTTTTGAAAAATCAAATATTCGTCTGCCCATTACGATTCTTTTCGCAAGCGGTATATCCTTGCCTTATTTCTTCCTATCGCTTCAATATCGTCCATCACAGAGAGTATTTTTCTCGTCCTCGCCATGCTCAAACCGAGCAACTCTGCGATATCTCTGGTTTTTGCTGTTTCATTCCCTTGTAAATACAATCTGATTTTTTCCTGATTATTCCTTGTTTTTATCGCTTGTTTTTTATCGCTTGTTTTTATCGCTTGTTTTTTATCGCTTGTTTTTATCGCTTGTTTTTTTATGAATTTTAAAGTCAGCGATGTCCTGTCCGGATCAAAATCTTCCTTTATGTCAGGCTCTTCCCACCCTTCGTCTTCCCATACGTTAAAAATATTAGGCACTCCGCTTCCCGCATGCTCGCCGATATCTATCAGATTAAACATTTTCATCAGACTCTTATTTCTTGGGTCGGATTTTCCTCCTCTGCGCATCTGCTCCTTCCCGAGTCTGATATAACCGGGATTCTCCAATATGACTTTATCGTCTTCTTTGATTATGAGAACACCATATTTCCCATAAAAGTCCGTATTGATGATACAGTTCGCCAATGCCTCCCTCAGCGCCCTGTGAACCGGCGTATCATCCACCCGAAAACCGCCCTCCATCCGAAATGGCACCTTGATATCCTTCGTAAGCTTATTGTATACACGAAAATAAAAGTCGAATACATTTCCCGACCATTCGCCAGACGATGATTGAAGCCTGTCCGTCCATCTGATCACCGTATCCGGGTTCTCCCTGTAATCCAAAAAATAGTCCGGAAAATATCTCACAATGTCATACTCATTTCCAAACATAAGCATTCCGGCCGCCGTAGGATGAAGTTTTTTATCGTCTTTCGAAAAACCCGCTGCTCCAATCACTCTGAGATATTCCTTGTCATCCAGTCTCTCAAAAGGGTGTCCCGGCTTAAAGGATTTGTGGCTGTTGCGATAACCGCGGATGGAATCCTGATTCAGATCCTCAATATCAGCCTCCTCAATCACTTCCATATCCATAGTTTCCTCTGCCTGATCCCTCAGCATTGTTTTGACCTGCAATCTGGTACAATGGTAATCCCCCTCCCAATTTCTGCGAAAGGTTCCTCCAAACATGTCACCATTGATGTATACCGGCTTTTGCTCCCGCTTTGCGCCTGGCACCCAGATTACCATGATCTCATCATCTGCACCGGCCACTGAGAAAGTTTCTACATCATCGTCTTTCAAAAGGTTGATGCTCACCTTTTTACGATTGTTAATCGTATCCCAGAAATCTTTTTTCAATTTAGCCGCATTTTTCAGCCCGGTTGTATGCCAATTGCCTGATTTATCCTCTTTTACCCCAAGAATGATGACTCCGCCATAACAGTTGGCAAAAGCAGAATAGGTATCCCATAAGCTATTAGGAAGTCCGCCTTCTGCTTTTTTAACTTCCCTTCGGTTATCCTCTTTATAGGAATCAAATTTTGCCAGTTCGAATAATTCTTCCATACTTGCTCCTTACAAAGTAAAATCAATAATTTTTTTCGTATATATTGCTGGTAAATTACATAGTTTCCGAAATCCTTCTAACCCCTTTCAATCTCTTCAAAAACGCTTTCGTCAAATAACATCCTCTGCTAATCCATCTCAGTGATTTATTCTAATCATTATATCAGATTTAAAAAAAATTTCCCATGATTAGCTTCAATATTTTCTAAATCTAACAAAAAAGTCCCAGGGATACCTGCAAAGCAAATATCCTCGGGACAAACCCCTATATATACATCATCAGCAAAAGTTTTGCTCCAGCCCTTCCACAATCCGGTGCATTTCAGACTTAGAACTGACATTCCTTGCCGCTTCAATCACCTGGCGTTTTTCTTCATCACTCAATTTGCCATACGCATCCATCGCTTTGGCATTCAGCCCAAGCTGGAAGCTTAATCCCATGGGCATCTCATATCGATCCATATTCTTCCCTACTTTCTATTCCTTGCAGCTTCCGGTTACGTCCTGGAAGTTTTGGAACAATCCCTATCGTCCAACACGCTACCAGATCCCTACCATTTTCCCAATCCAGTACCCTAACCCTAACAGCCAGCTTGTAAATGTGCCAAATAAGATAACAGGCCCTGCAATCGTAAAAATCTTACAGCCGATCCCAAATACCTGCCCTTCCTTCTGAAACTCAATGGCAGGCGCCGCCACGGAATTGGCAAAACCCGTAATCGGGACCAATGCGCCAGCGCCGCCCCAATTTGCGATGGATGGGTAAATATTGCATCCCGTCAGGACTACGCTCAACAGTACCAGTAGCATACTGCACCAGCTTCCGGCTGTTTCCTTGTCAAGCCCAAACCGACCCATAGCCGTATTTAAGATAAACTGCCCGATCAGGCAGATCGCCCCTCCGGTAACGAAGGCCTTTGCCATATTGGCTGGAAGGGAATGGGTAGGCGTTACCTGCTTGACATAATCGTTGTATTCCTGGCTCTTCTTCTCCTTGTCCTCTGTCGTCTCGCTGCCCTCTTTTTCACGTTCCATACTTTCCTGTGTAATGGGCTGCATGGCTGCTTCCTGCGCGGCGGCTCTCTGTGTAGCCGTTTCCTGCCGCTTCCCCTCTGCCCCTTTGGTTTCTTTCATTGTTTGCTGTGCCACTTTGAATCCCTCCGTTTCTTAGCTGCCCCCTGCACGCCCTCCATGCTACATCTTTTGCATATGGTTGGCGTAAAAATACAATGCCCCTGCGGCTTTCCCAAGCGCCATAAAAAACAGCATCCATTCCAGTCCATCTTTGACCCGCAGCCGCCGGAACATAATGGGGAACGTATTTAAGATTTCTGCCAGTGCGACTGCCAAGCATCCGGTAAATACCCCTGCCGCAAGACCAAAAACAATGACGATCCATATCCCTAAATGCACCTGGATATGGAATATCGAAAACACATTCCCCACTGTCCCGCCCAGTAAGACTGCGTTTTCATATGCAACAATATCGGCTGCAGTACGGCTCTTTGCTATGATCCGCGGTACGATCCCTACGGATATAATAAAGCTGAAGACGCCTGCGGAAACCGCCATCCCGCTTGCAAATCCAAGAAAGCCTAAAAACACTTCATTAATCCACATCATGGCTGCTCCCTTTTCTTCCGCAATTTTCAATAAAGGTAGTGTCCACATCCTTCTCGTAGGTACGCATCTCTACCTGGATCGGCGTGGGGTCATGCGTGATTTTCTTACGTCCCACATGATTGAAAAATATCATAATCCCAAGGAACAGGCCGATGGAATAACAGATTTCCAATACCGTGAACCCATTGGACTCAGTCCCCATCACCTGCTGGTAAAAGTCTGCAAAGACTTCCCCTACGCCCACATCGTTGTTAAACGTCATAATTGTGAAGGCGGAACCAAAAAAGATTAAGACGCATAAGACGCACGCTTTCAGATAAGACAGCCATTTCGGCTCTTGTACTGGCTCGTACTCCAGGACAAAATCCTTTTCCCCGATATTCTGGATTTCCACATTTGGAAATTCCTGCCCAATCAACTCAATGATTTTCAAAACAGAAAACACTTCCACCTGTTTTTTCTTCTTGCTCTGGTTCGCCGGGGTATGGAAGTCGTATACTTTTATGGTCTTTAACTTATTCACCAGCGGGCGGTTGGTGGACGTCAGCTTTGCAATGTCCTTCAGTGATACCGAAGGTTCCTTTACCAGGACGTTCTGTTCAATTTTCAAATACACGGTATCAGCCATCTCTGCCTCCTTTTTGTGCATGGCATATCAGCCGCACACATTTGTTAAAACGGGCGCATCCTGCCTTACCAACGTCCCTTCTATCACAGTATCCTGGCGTTCCACATAATTCACATAATAGAAAATGCCTCCTGCGATTGTGAGGATCACTGCCGCCAGAAGGCATATCCGGTAAATCTTACTATGGCTCATGCTCTCACTTCCTTTTCCATCTTTGGGAGTAGTATGCCATAATATCCAAGATTTATACCATTTTATTTATTTTTTATCTTTGCCCGCATATACCCGCCTACGCATCCCGAGCAGGATTTTCTTTTCCAGGCGGCTGACCTGCACCTGGCTGATCCCCAGTTCTTGCGCCACCTGTACCTGGGTCTTGTCCCCAAAATACCGCAATTCAATCAACTGGCGTTCCATATCCCCCAGCTCTGCCAGAAGCTGCTCGAGCAGCATATGGTCAAGCAGCGCTTCATGGCTGTCCTTTTTCTGTGGGATACGATCCGCCAAGGTGGTTTCCTTCCCATCGGAAGGCGCATACGTCTTATCAATGGATTCCACCTCGCTGTTCGCTTCCAGCGCCATTACGATTTCCTCCCTTGGCAGCCCGGTTTCTTCCGCCAGCTCCTGTAAGGTAGGTTCCCTTCCCAGGGATGCCTGAAGCTTCTCTTGCGCCCGCTTCATCTTAGCCCCATGCTCCTTCAGGCTCCTGCTGACCTTTATCATGCCGTCATCCCTTAAGAAACGCTTGATCTCCCCTGTAATCATAGGTACTGCATATGTGGAGAATTTCACCTCAAATGATAAGTCGAATTTGTCAATGGCTTTGATCAGGCCGATGCTGCCCACCTGGAACAAATCTTCCAGCTCATACCCGCGGTTGGAAAAACGGTGTACGATGCTCCAGACCAGCCCCATATTCTCCTGCACCAGCTTATCCCTTGCTTCCCGGCTCCCCTTCCCCGCCTCTTGCAGGTGGATGAACTGGCGTTTTCTATTTGCGTCTTCTTCTATCTGCACTTCCCTGCCTGTTTTTGGCATACGGATGGATCCCCCCTTCCTTGTGGCGCCTGGCCAGCTTTATGTACCCGTTCTTGAACAAAGAATCCTGCTCTGTAGGATTCTCCGCCTGCAGCTGGTCGCTTTAGCAGCATATTTCTTTTCCGCCGCAGTACGATAATTGTTTTTTCTTTTATAAGGAATCCGAAGGAATTTCCTATAAAAGAACAAAGGATCCTTGCCGCCTAACCTTTCCCAATGGTTTTGCGCATGGTAACGCAAGTCCCTTTCCACGGCTCAGACATAATTTCCACCTCATCCATAAACGCCTCCATAAAGGCAAATCCCATGCCGGAACGTTCCAATTCCGGTTTTGTGGTAAACAATGGCTCCCTGGCTTTTGTAATGTCCTCTATCCCCCTGCCATGATCCGTTACAGAGATCTCCACCTGCCTTTCGATAATCCTACATTCGATCCAGATTGTACCTTCCCGCTGTTCATACCCATGGATAATGCAGTTTGTCACCGCTTCGCTCACGGCCGTCTTAATATCCGCCATCTCGTCCACCGTCGGATCCAGGGAAGCCACAAACGCGCCTACGGCTACCCTGGCAAACCCCTCGTTCGACGACGCCGCGGAAAATTCCATCTTTACCTCGTTTTTCAACTGTTCCATACAGACCTCCCTTCTCACTCCACATCTATAATCTTCTTCAAGCCAGACAATTGGAAAATGCGTTCCATCTGGCCGTTGAGATTTACCGCTTTTACATATCCCCCAGAAAAACGCACGTTTTTGCACCTTCCAATAATCATGCCAATCCCGGAACTGTCCATAAACCGCGTATCCATAAAATCAAAGACCAGGCTGCGCACAGGGTAATTCTGAAGCAGCCCGTCCGCCTCCTTTTTAAAAAATTCCGCCTGATGGTGATCCAGTTCCTCTGGCATCTTCAAGATCAGGCAGCCATATTCCCGTTCAAACCGATATTCCATACCTTCCTCCTTCCAAAATTTAGGTGCAATCCACGCGAAGCGTTTTTATTTCATAGGAAAGTACGTCCTATGAAATAAAAAAGACACCATAACAATTATGATGTCTTTTGTAAGCCTACGGCTGTGTTTCCTGTTCTATTTGGTTCAGGTATTCCTGTGACCTCCTCGCGCGCAAGGTGCCTGCATGAAGTTCTATCATCCGCTGGAAATATTTCTTAGCATTCTCCTTATCGCCTGTCTGGTAATAAGACTGTGCAAGGTAGTAAATGGCGTATCCGTCGTTGTGATCCTCTTCTGCCGCAACGACCTTCTCCAGCCCGGCTACTGCTTCCGGATACCTCTGCGCCTTAAAATCTTCCTCTGCCTGTGCATATACTACGGCTGTATACTGTTCCCCAACCTGGCTGCTCAATGTCTGGAACATCGCCTTTGCCTGGCTCCCTAGCAGCCCCGCGTCTACCTGGGACATCATATCCCCGGCTGCCTGGATGTTCTGCTGCACATATGCGTCATAGACCGCCAGAAGCTTCTCGTAATTCTCCAGTTCCTTCTTCGTATCGCCAGACTCCTGTTCCTTCTGCCCAATCTGTTCCTTTAGCTGCTTGATCTGTCCTTCAAGGCTCTTGATCTCCTGGTTGCGCTCTGCAAGGGAATCACTGGCTTCTAACTCTGCTTTCTTCCCATCCGCTACTTCTTTCTGCCGTATCCCCGGGATAATCAAAAACCATGCCAAAAGCACGCCAATGCCAACGCCAATCACAAGGTTTAAGATTGTCATTAACACCGAATGATCCTTGCCATTGACTGGCTGGATAATCGTATCGTTGCCGCTCTGGTAGGAAGCCGCCTTTTTTTTGCTCTCCTTGCGTTCCTCCTTCGCCGCGTGGGACTCGTCCCCAAGCCGCTGGTTCACCTCGCGCAAATAGCGTAACGTCATCACATTGCTGTTATCAATCTCAGCCGCTGCACGGAGTTCCTTCCTCGCCTGCACATATTTGCCCTCTTCCATATACAAAAGCGCCAGAAGCTGGTAGCCCTTGACAAGCTTCGGGTTCATGGAAAGCACTTTTTTCAACTGTATAACTGCAAGATCCTGGCTGCCCTGGTAGCAATACTGTAAGGCCTGGTTATATTTTTTAATCGTCTGGTTTACGGCGTTTAACCGCGCCCGGTTAAACTGGATATCCTCTAGGTATTGCTCCGCCAGGTTATCCTTGGGCTGCAGGCTGCGGCTGATGATCCACTCGCTTAGCGCGTCGACGGCTTCTCCCATTTCAAAATACACCAGCCCCAGCAGGTTCCTTGCCTGGATATTCGATTTATAGTAACTTAGGCATTTTTTCAAAGACTGTACGGCGCCAGACAAATCACGCATCCTTGCCTTTTCCAGGCCATCGTTATACCACTCGTTCGACAAACAAATTATCCTATTATAAGAATCCATAAAATTCCTTCCTTCTGGCTACCGCTGTTTCCTTGTTTCTTTCAAAAGCTCTTTCACAATGTCTGTCATATCCGTCAAGTCCCGGTCATAAATCGCGTCTTCAGCCTCCTCAACCTCCAAGCTAGGCTTAAATTTCTTTAATTCTTCTTCAAAATCAATCATCCTGATTCCCTCCTGCCATTCGTTCCACCGCGCCAACCAAGTACAAGGATCCCGCGCAAAACAATACCTGCCCCTGCTTCCTTGCCGCTTTGGCATATAAAAAAGCGTCCTCTGTGCCCTTTATCTCCGTTATCCTGGCCGTATTCCCAATCTCCTTGGCTTCCTTACAAAAAATGCCTGCCAGCACGCCGCTTTCCACCCCACGGCTGCCTGGGACGGTGGTAATGACAATTTCATCCCAATCCCCTTGCCGTAACAGCAGCCTTGCGGCATGTGCATAATCTTTCTCCTTCACCATGGAAAACAGCAAAACGGCAGGCCTTTGTGTGATATGCCCCACCGATTCCAGGAATTTCCCAACCCCTGCGATATTATGCGCCCCATCTAGGTATACGCCGGGGCATACCTCTTGCATCCGTCCGTTCCATACGACGCCCGCCATCCCTCTTTTGATTGCTTCTTCCGAAATCCCTTCCATATCAGACAAGCATTTCGCCGCCTGCAGCGCCACCGCCCCATTCTGCGCCTGGTACGGCGCGCCAAAGGGAATCTCTATATCAGTAACATCATAACCAGAATCATAAGAAAAAGCAATCTTTTTTCCAGTGTTTAAGAAAATTTTAACTTTCTTAGGATTTACTGGGTAGCCTTGGCATCCCAACGCTGTCGCCCGGCCAGCAATGGTCTTTGCGGCCTCCGGCTCGGAAGCATCGTATACCACGGGGACGCCTTTTTTCAGGATCCCGGCCTTTTCCGCCGCAATCTCTGGGATCGTCGTACCTAGGATTTCCGTATGCTCTAGGGAAATAGAGGTAATCACTACCAATCGAGGGCTCGCTATGATATTCGTTGCATCCAGCCTGCCGCCCAGACCCGTTTCCAAAACGACATGCGTTACCTGGTGTTTCGCAAAAACTACCATACCCATTGCAAAAATATACTCAAAAAACGTAGGATGCGGCTTCCCTTCCCTCTGCATCGCAGCCACAGCCTCTTTCACCTGTCCATATGCCCAGAGGAAATCACTTTGGCCGCATGGCGTCCCATCAATACGAAACCGCTCTTCCATGCGTACCAAATGCGGGGAAGTAAACAATCCGACGTGCTTTCCTGCCGCCTTTAGCACACTGGCCAAAAACGCACATACGCTGCCCTTCCCATTGCTCCCCGCCACATGGATGATCTGGAACGTTTCCTGCGGATCCCCCAGCCTACGTAACAGATCCCTAGTATGATCCAGCGTGTTCTTCGTCGTAAATTTCGGTATCTCAAGGATTTTTTGTACCGTTTCCTCATAATGTGCCATCTGTATTTCCTGCCTCTCTGTCCTGGGGCAGCAGTCTGTCCCATCTGCAACCACCATTATAATATAGGTCCTGCCTGGAATCCAGCTAAATTTGCAGAAAATTCATAGATTCGTATGACAAGATACGACAAAACATCCTTCTAGGATCCCTCCGCGCACATCAAAATGCCAGGATTGGAACCAGCAGATTTCCTTGCCGTCCCAAATCCTGGCATTTTTATGCTTCTAAGCGTAAACGCTTATTTTTTCTTTGTAGTGACACGCTTTGTCTTTGACCAGACAGAACAGAACCGCGTCGTCTTACCGTTTACTTTGGCATTCTTATACGTCCGGATCCTTACGTAGTATTTTTTCTTTGCCTTTAATTTCGTGACATTCAGAGATACCGTCTTGTTCTTCTCAACCATCTTTGTCGAAGTTGATTTTGACGGGAATTTGCTGCTGGTGGAATACTGGATTTCATAACCAGTCACCTGAGCCGTCTGTTTCTTCCATTTTGCAGTAAATGCCTTCTTCTGCGCTGTCACTTTTGAAAGCGTTGTGCCCTTCGGGAAAACCGTAAAGGATCTCGTTACCGTCCCGCTGTAATTCCCTGCCAGACGGATCGTAATGGTATAGATCCCTACGTTTTTCATGCCAGAAGGATACGATACGGAATAATCCTTGCCTGCCTCCAGACGGCGCCCGCTTTTATCCGTTACGGTTACGGACGGCTTCTGCTTCTTGCCATTGTACGTATACTCCGTTTTTGACAAGGCAACATCCTTGACGGATTCAATTTTGGTTGTCAGCGTATCGCCGCATAACGAGCAGGTCTTTACAATACTACCGTCTTTTTGTGCCGTCGCCTTGTTTACCACTGTCCCATACTGGTGCTTTAAGGCTGGGATTGCTTCTGTATAAGATTCCTCACAGACGGAGCAGGTATACCGCCGTTCCCCTTCGGCCGTACAGGTCGGCTTTCTGGTTTCCTTCATGGTATAGCGATGGATACATGCCTTTGTATAATGGCTCTTAATCCCGTTCTCGTCAGCATACGCCTTCGCATAACTGCCAGGGACTACGCCTAAATCCAGGTTCCTGCTACATCCGCCGAACGCGCCATACCCAATCGAAGAAACCTTCTCCGGCACGGATACCGCCGCCAGGTTGGTGCAATCTACAAAAGCATACTTCCCAATGGTAGTAAGGCTCTCTGGCAGGGCAACCGACGTAAGTTCCTTGCAGCCCTGGAATACCTGATCCTCAATCCTGGTAACGCCTTGCGGGATTGCCACCTGTGATAACCGTTCACACCCGCTGAACGCTTCCGCTTCGAGGGACGCCAGGCTTTGGGGCAATGCAATGCCCGTCAATGCGACACAACCCTGGAACGCCTGCCTGCCAATGCTTACTACGCCGTCCGGCAGCGTAACCCTTGCAAGGCGGATGCAGTTCTGGAATGCCTCCGCCCCAACGGTACAAGCTGCCGCGGAACGCCCTGCCGGCGCGCCCCCCTGCCCTATCGTGGCTTCGGTCAGCGACAGGCAATTCTGGAACGCCCCTTCGCCAATGGCAGTTACACCTGCCGGGAGCGTTACTTTCTTTAATTTATAGTTATCTGCAAATGCAGCTTCTCCAATGCTTACTACTTTTTTCCCATCCAATTCAGACGGGATGGTTACTTCTGTCCTGCTGCCCTTGTACCCAGTAACTTCAATGTCCTGCGCGCTGCCTTCTACCGCCACATATTGGAAATCCTGCGTTTCCTGCGGCTTGTCTGGCTCTGTGCCATCTTCATAGATATAAGGGATCTGGTACTTCTTAGCATACACTTCTGCTTCGCTTCCCTTTGCTACGATCAGAGTGGCCGTACAGCCAGAGAACAGTCCCTTGGGCAAGCTTGTAACCTGTGCGGGTATATGGACGTGTGTCAGTTTCGTGCATCCTTGGAATGCAGCCGGGACGATATCTGTGATGGTATCTGGGATCTCCACTCTCCCAGCCGTACTCCCCACACAGCAGATTAAGGCTGTCTTATCCTTGTTCAGCAAAATACCGCCTTCCAATATATAATTGGGTTCTTCCCCTTCCAATACAAGTTCGGTTAAGCTACGGCATCCTGCGAATGGATTCCCTTCCAATACAACGCTTCCTGGCAGTACCGCTTCCGTCAGGTTCACGCAGTTTTGGAACGCTTCCGCCCCAATCCCTGCCACGCCCTGCGGCACTTTGACCGTTTTGATAAATTCTTTGCCCTGGAACGCACGCGCATGGATCCTTACCACCTGCTTGCCGTCCAATTCTGCTGGGATTTCCAAATCAGCAGCCGTCCCGGTGTACCCTGTCACCTCTACCCCGCCAGCTTCGATTGGCTGGTACTGGAACTCAGACGTCCCCGGCTCTTCCGGCCCTACGGGATCGCCTTCGTATTCATAAGGGATCTTGGAGTCCTTTGCGTACGTTTCCGCATAGCTTCCTTTCGTTACAATTAAGGTAACCTCACAACCGTCAAACAGCCCAGAGGGCAGCTCTGTAATTTCCGCAGGGATACGTACCTTCTCTAAATTGCCGCAGCCCTCAAACGCGCCATATGCAAACTCCTGGACAGACGCTGCAAGAGACGCCGTCCCCTCCTTGCCTCCAACACAGCAGACAAGACGTGTCTTATCCTTATTGTAGAGCATCCCTTCTTCAAACACATAGCCTGGATTTTGCCCAGCTAACACAATAGACGTAAGGCTGCCGCACTTCCCAAATGGGTTTTCCTGCAATACTACCCCTTCTGGCAATGTCACTTCCGCCAGCTTGCTACAGGATTCAAACGCCCTGTTTTCCAAAATACCCAAAGACTCCGGCAATGTGACCTCTGTTAGCCCGGTACACCCAGAAAACGCAGAAACGCCAACTGCCGTAACACCCTCCGGGATCTGTACGGACTGCAGGTCTTCACGCCCTAGGAACGCCTCCATTCCGATTTCGGTAACGCTCATCCCATTTACTTCCGTGGGGATCTGTAGTTCTGCGCCTCCTAACGTATATCCGGTAAGCGCGGCCGTATTAGGCTCGCTTCCTTCCGCTTCTAGTTCCTGGTATTCACAATACGGTACGTCGCTCTTCCTAGCCGCAGATGCGACAGGCGTATCCTTGATGACAACCACCGATTCCATATCCCGGCTGCGCAGCATATCTGGGGCAAACCGTTCCACGCTCCTTGGGAACGTAACCTTCCCAAACTTGACATGGCTCTCTTCTGGAACTACCCAGGTATCATCGCATGTCGTAAATGCAAACCCATCAATATCGGTTGTCCCTTCCGGCACGACAATATCTTTCTTCCCAAGGGGGCAGAGCACCAGGTATTTCGGCTCGCTGGCGTCCTCCTCCTTTTGGAATACCATGCCATCCTTTTCCGTAAAGGTTTTGTTCTCCTGCGCAACCGTAAACCCGGTAAGCCCATTGTTATTCAAAAACGCATACATTGCAATGGAAGCCACGGTTTCTGGTATCTCAAAGCTGTCCCCTTCCTTAGCAGCTGGGTAGCAGAGCAGCTCCGTCTTATCCTGATTGTACAAAACGCCGTCTTCCGCCGTGCACTTGCCGTCTTTTGCCACCGTAATGCTCTTTAACTGCCTACAGTTCGCAAACGGGTTGCTGCCCATGCATCCAAACTCTTTTGGCAAGTGAAGCTCTGTCAATGCGCAGCCGCGCAATGCGCTTGCATCAATGCTTGTAAGGCCATCCGGCAGCGTTATCTTTTCGAGGCTAGCGCAGCCTTCGAAGGTATCAACCCCCAATGAAACTACACCGCTATCTGCCTGGAATACGACTTCCTGAATCGCCTGGCTGCCTTGGAACGAAGCCTGCGCCAGGGCATTCACCGTACCTGGCACTTCAAACCTGGCATCCTTCTTCCCGGCCGGGTAGCAGATCAATATGGTCTTCCGATCCTCAAGGTCTTTCCGGTACAATATCCCATTTTCTGACAGGTATCTCTTGTTGCCGCTTGCAACGGTAATCTGTTCCAAATTGCTGCACCCTGCAAAGGCATTCATTTCCTCCCACTCAAACCTAACATTCTCTGGCAGCTCTATCTGCGTAAGCCCCGTACAGCCCTTGAACGCATCTGCTCCTATAAGCGTAAGCCCTGTGGGCAATACCAGTTCCGTTATCCCTATACAATCCATAAATGCCTGCGCCCGGATTTCCTTCACGCTCTCTGGGATGGTAACCTTCTCTAGATCCTTGCAGCCTGCAAACCCCTGCAAGGCAATCACGCTGACTGCCTTCCCATCTACTTCGGCTGGGATTTCCAGTTCCTTTAATACCGCGCCTTCCGCTGCCTTTACGCTTAAGGTGCCGTCTTCTAATTCCTCATAGGCAAGCCCTGCGCGTTCTATCCTCTCTCCTGCTGGCAACGCTTCCTGCCCAGTAGCTGGCTGTGCATATACTGCCTCTTGGGGAACGCTTGTGCATGTCAGCGCCGCCGCCATCCCAAGACAGATCAACCTGCTATATTTCATAACTTCTTCCTCCTTCGCAGTCCTTTGATTTACTTGAAACCCATTTACATCCATTGTATGGCAAATGACATGCAATTTCAAGTACAAAGTTTTATCCTACTGTTTTAATTATAAGTATTTTGTCCCCTCCCTTAATCTGATCGGAAGAAAGCTGGTTTGTCTTTATGATTTCTGGGATTGTCGTATAATTTTCCTTCGCGATATCCCAGAGCCGATCCCCGTCTTTCGCAATATATCCGATGATCCCTGGGCTTTCCTGTAATTCTTCCAAATCCAGCGGCTCGCTTGCCACATCCGTCATTTTTTTCACCTTCTGCTGTTCGAATACGATGCAGTCTAAGTTCAAGGCCGCCTTTACTTCCACCTGGCTGCTGTCCGCCATCACCGTCGTAAGCTGATCGATCCCGGCCTGCATATGGTAACGGCAGGAAGAATGGATCCCTGGCACTTCCACGAGATGGTGGAACGGCAGGATATCCTTCATCGAGGCGACTGGCATCCTGTCATCCGACGTCACATACAGGATACTCATTTGGAGCGTCCCTTCTACCTGGAGCCCCCCATCCACGATTTCCGCCCGTTCGATCATAACCGCTCCTTCGCTGGCACAGATTTGAAGGATTGGCTCCTGGTTCTTATCCAGGCTCATTTTTTCCACAATCTTGCACTTGGAATTATTGCGCAGCAGTAATTTCTCAAATACGGCCTCCTCATAAGACGGCGTCAGCTTCTGATTGACGGCATACAGATCCGCTACTAGTTGTTCCTCTTCCTCCACAAATATCTGGATATCCAGATCCAGCACCAGTTCTAGGTGGATCATCCTCTCTTCGCCGTCATAATCCGGCTTTGCTTCTAATTCAATCCCGGCAATATCATACGATATATCGCTGGCCATATCGCTGCTGCACCCGCTGCAGTCAATCACGCCGGAAAACGGCAACGCGCTTTCCATCCACTGGATATGTTCTTCCTCTTCCTCCCCTTCGTACAGGACAAACACCAAGGCTTCCCCTTTGATATTCACCTGCCCCTCGCCCAGACGCATCTCCACCCCCCGTAGCTGGACGCTCTTCCACAGTACCTGGCGGATATTCGGCTTATTAGAAGGCAATAAGATCTCCTCTTTAAAACGGAAGGTATCCTTTTTGGCCTGGAACAACTGCATGGCAGGTAAGGAATGCTCTAAGATCTGGACGCCGCCCTCCTGCCCCGCCCCGGTAATCACTTCCTCGTCGTACACTTCATCAATAACAGCCTTAAGCGATACCAGCGCTTTCACGCTTAGCTTGCGGGAATTGATGATCCCAACCGACAAGTCTTCCATCTCCCATTTCATCTTTGCGGTATCGTATTCGTTCGCCCCATCAATCGCAAGGCTCTCCTGGAATGGGATTTCCCCACTCATGCTGCTGATTTTGCCATCCTCCTGATCGCTGCGGTACAAGAGGAAAAACCGAAGGACGCCCTTCAGCCATACGTGATCCTGGGTAATGGTGGTTTCATCCAGGCTGATTTCTCCTTTGTCCAAAATAATCCGGATCAAATCCGGCTTTGTGTCCGGTACATTAAAATCATCATCCAGCGTAATCTGGGTGACTGCTTTTCCCTTTTCCCGGTTCATATGTATATACTTTTTCGATAATTCCAAAACAAAAACGCTCCAATCCTGAATATTCTGTACATTCTATTCCGGATTGGAGCGCTTTATTCATATTCTTGACGGATTGGTAAACTATGCCGGACCTCAGCACAATTTCATCCGAATATCCCTTGTCAGTACATCTGCATAACTAAATGAAAGCAACTGCGGTGGATTCTTATCGTTCTCATCATCAATCAGTATCGTAAACACCGAAGGATATGCGCCTTGTATCACACCCTCCTGAATGTCAACCCTGTTCCGGCCCCGATCTAATTGAATCTTGACCTTATGTCCCAACTGTCCGAAAACAGATGCCCGTACCTTGTCAATATCTGCCTGCCGTAATGCCATTCTTCCACCTCGCTTTATTTTTTTGGACTACTCCCTTCTATTTAGTATAGCACCATGTTAAATTATTGTCAAAGAGAAATTGCCAGCCCCATCCCCAGGAAACGGCTTAGACTGCAAACTGGCTGTGGTAAAGCTCTGAATAGAAGCCGCCTTGCGTAAGCAGCTCGCTATGGCTGCCTTGCTCTAGGATATGCCCATCCTTCATCACAAGGATGATATCGGCCTCCTGGATGGTAGACAGGCGGTGCGCCACAATAAAGCTCGTACGCCCCCGCATCATTTTGGCAAACGCATTCTGTATCTTCTGTTCCGTCCTGGTATCAATTGAGGAGGTAGCTTCATCCAGAATCAGCATGGGCGGCAGGCACAGCATAACCCGCGCAATGCACAAAAGCTGTTTCTGCCCTGCGGACAGGCTCCCGCCTTCTTCCCCGATCACGGTGTCATAGCCTTGGGGCAGCCGCTTAATAAAGCTATGGGCATGGGCGGCTTTTGCAGCCGCCATTACTTCCTCGTCCGTAGCGTCCGGCTTCCCCATAACGAGGTTCTCCCGGATGCTTCCTGCCTTCAGCCATGTTTCCTGCAATACCATCCCATAACTTTCGCGCAGGCTCCTGCGGGTAACTGTACGGATGTCCTTCCGTTCGACCTTAACCGCCCCGCTTCCTACATCATAGAAACGCATCAGCAGGTTGATAAGCGTCGTCTTGCCGCATCCAGTAGGGCCTACGATAGCCACGCGCTGGCCTGGCTTTACCTGTAAATTAAAATCTTCGATCAATGTCTTCTCCGGCGTATAAGAGAACGAAACATGCTCTAACGACACATTTCCTTTGACATCGGCAAGGACAAAGGCGCCTTCCGGTTCCGGATCCTGCGGCGTTTCTTCAATCAACGAGAAAATCCGTTCCGCGCAGGCAAGCGCGTTCTGCAATTCCGTTACCACGCCGGAAATCTCATTAAAAGGCTTCGTGTACTGGTTGGCATAGCTTAGGAAACAGGAAAGCTGCCCTACGCTCAACGCGCCGCGGATCACGGCAAACGCGCCTGCCAGCCCTACCCCGGTATACACCAGGCTGTTGACAAAGCGGGTGCATGGGTTTGTAAGCGAAGAAAAAAACGTCGCCTGCAAGGAAGCTTTTTCCAGCCGTCCGTTGATTTCATCAAATTCCTGCAATACATCCGCCTCTTTGGAAAATGCCTGGACAACCTTCTGGTTCTCAATCATCTCATTGATCAGCGCCGTCTGCTCCCCACGGGTGGTGGACTGGAGCATAAACATCGAAAACGTGCGTTTGGCAATAAAGCTTGCCACAAACAAGGATACCGGGGTAATCAGCACAACGACCAACGTAATCTTAATATTAATCGACAGCATAAAGAGCAATGTCCCAAGGATTGTGACCACCCCTGTGAACAACTGGGAAAAGCCCATCAATAAGCCGTCTGCAAACTGGTCTACGTCTGCAATCACACGGCTGACCAATTCCCCATGGGAATGGCCGTCGATAAATTTCAGCGGAAGGATTTCTATCTTTGCAAATGCCTCCCGGCGGATATCCTGGATCACTTCATAAGTAATTTTGTTATTGCAGACGTTCATCAGCCATTGCGCAAGCGCCGTAACGCCGACAATCACAGCCGTTTCCAGCAGAAGCTCGTAGATCCGCCCGAACCCCACTTGGCCAGGGGCTATGATCTGATCGATCACCTTCCCTGCCACTACGGGGATGTAGAGGGTCGACACTACGGTGACTACCGCAAACAACAGGGATAACAGTAGGAAAACCTTATAATGCTCAATGTATTTTAATACCTTTTTCAGCGTCTGTGGATGATGCGCCTTTCTCGCTTTTCCTTTCATAATGGAAGTCCTTTCTCTGTTGCGGCAGAAGCCGGAGCCTGGGTTTGCTTTTTGTACTGGGATTCATAGATTTCACGGTAAACGGAACAATCTACAAGAAGCCCTTCGTGCGTGCCGATCCCTGCAACCTCCCCGTCCTCTAATACAATAATCTTATCTGCATGCTGGATGGAAGACGTACGCTGGGATACGATAAATACCGTAGGACGCCCTTCCATCTCCCGGATTGCCTTGCGCAGCTTTGCGTCGGTCGCATAATCCAGAGCCGACGCGCTGTCGTCTAAGATCAGGATCTGGGGCTTGCGTGCCAACGCCCGTGCAATCGTAAGGCGCTGCCTTTGCCCGCCGGAGAAATTTTTGCCGCCCTGTTCCACAAGAGCCTCCAACCCGCCTTCTTTCCCATCTACGACTTCCTTCGCCTGGGCAATCTCAAGCGCTTCGTATAATTCAGCATCCGTAGCGTCAGGCTTTCCCCAGCATAAATTTTCCCGGATCGTCCCCTGGAACAAAACGGCGCGCTGCATCACGATGCCGACCTTCTGGCGCAGTTGTGCCAGCGGATATTCCCTCACATCCCTTCCGTCAATCAGCACTTCTCCCCTCGTCACGTCATAAAACCTCGGGATCAAATGCACCAATGAGGTCTTGCCGGAGCCTGTGCCTCCGATAATGCCAACGGTTTCCCCTCGCTTTACGGAAAAATCAATGTCCGACAGGCTCTCTGCGCCCGCGCCCTGATACGCCAGCCCCACGTGGGAAAAGCGTACGGCTGGAAGGTCTTCCACTGAGCTTTTTAGAACGTCTGTTTGCTCAGAAATCTTCTGTTCCTTCGGCATACTGCTTTCCATCGAAAGGACGGATTCTACCCGGTTCGCACATGCCACGGCCTTTGTAATCAACACAATTAAATTCGCCAGCTTCACCAGTTCTACCAGGATCTGCGACATATAATTGACCAATGCCACGACTTCCCCTTGGGTCAAGATCCCGGTATCCACCTGGACTGCGCCGACATATAAGAGGACAATGGTCGCGCCATTGATAATCACATACGTAAGGGGGTTCAAAAAGGCGCTGATTTTACCAACATAATTCTGCATAAAGGTAAGGCTCTCCAGCCCTTCCTCAAACCTGGCTTTTTCCTCTTCTTCCTTGTGGAACGCGCGGATCACCCTTACGCCAGCCAGGTTTTCCCTGGTAATGCCTAATACCCGGTCTAAGCGTTCCTGTACCTTGCGGTACAAAGGGATGCTGACGCCCATCACGCCAAATACGACGAACGACAAAAGCGGGATTGCCACCGCAAAGATCAGAGCCGACTTTACATCAATTGTAAACGCCATAATCATTGCGCCAAACACAATAAACGGAGAACGCAAAAACAGGCGCAATACCATATTCACGG
Organism: uncultured Eubacterium sp.; assembly: GCA_948470065.1. Lineage (GTDB taxonomy): Bacteria > Bacillota > Clostridia > Lachnospirales > Lachnospiraceae > Petralouisia. The sequence goes on from CAOKNO010000046.1 coordinate 19,234, forward strand.
CTGACTGCACCTGGTTGATATCACTGGTCATCCTTGTAATCAACGTCGCTGTGCCCGCCCGGTCAATCTCCGTAAAGGAAAGCGACTGGATATGGGCAAACAGGCTGTGGCGCACCTTCGTCCCAAAGCCTGCCGCCGCTTTCGCCGCAAAGTACTGGGCAGTCACAGAACACACCAGCCCGATTAGCCCAAGCGCTACCATAACCAGGCACATCCTTACGATATAGCCGCCGTCTTGCCTTGCAATCCCGACGTCAATCACTGCAGTTACCACCAAAGGCACAATCAGCTCAAACGAAGCCTCTAGCATCTTAAAAAGCGGGGCTAATACGCTCTCTTTCTTATAATCCTTTAAATACACCAGTAATTTTTTCATATCAAACGTCCTTTTGCTGCTTTTTCTTATTCTACCACACCTTACCTATTATAATACCATCATTTGGCAATTACAAGCGTATATCCTATCACCGTTCTTCGCACACTTGGAAGATAAAGAATTTCAGATAATACGATTCGTCCGCCGCCCACAGGATCGGGTGATCTGGCGACTGCGTACGGAACTCCACCTGCCTAAGACGCTTGTGCACATGGGAAGCAGCCTGGCCTACCGTCTTTTTAAACAACGCTTCCTCCATAAAATGAGAGCAGGAGCAGGTTGCAAGGTAACCGCCGTCTTTTACTAGCTTCATTGCCCGCAAATTGATTTCCCGGTATCCCTTTACTGCGTTTTTAATGGAATTTCTAGATTTTGTAAACGCCGGGGGATCTAAAACCACAACATCGTAGCGCTCTCCCCTTCGTTCTAACTCCGGCAGCAGTTCAAATACATCCGCGCACTGGAATCCCACGCGCCCCGACAGCCCGTTTAACGAAGCGTTCTCCTCTGCCTGCCGCACCGCAAGCGGGGATGCGTCCACGCCCAAAACACGTTTCGCGCCAGCATATCCGGCATTCAGGGCAAAGGAACCCGTATGCGTAAAGCAGTCTAGAACGTCTGCATCCTTGCACAATGGCTGGATCGCCCTGCGGTTGTATTTCTGATCTAAGAAAAAACCCGTCTTCTGACCGTCTTTTACGTCCACCAGATAACGGATCCCATTCTCTGTGATTTCTACCTTTGTATCAAACGCTTCCCCCAGAAATCCCTTGGTAAGCTCCATCCCTTCCTGCTTACGTACCTTAACGTCGCTCCGTTCGTATACGCCGCGTATCTGGATCCCGTCTTCTTGTAAATATTCCTTCAGGTATTGCAGGATTTCTTCCTTCCACTGATCCATCCCCAATGCCAAGGACTGCACCACAAGCACATCGGAAAATTTGTCTACAATCAATCCCGGAAGCCAGTCCGCCTCCCCAAATATTACCCGGCACGCGCTTGTATCCACCGTCCTCTTACGGTATTCCCAGGCGTTCTTTACCCGCATCCTGAGAAACTCCCCATGGATTTCCTGATCCTTTTTCCGTGTCATCATCCGGATGCGGATCTTAGAATGCGCATTGTAAAACCCTTTTCCCAAGGGATATCCGTCAAAATCGTGGACAGCCACAACCCCACCGTTTGGGACCTCGCCCTCTACGGAAGAGATTTCATTGTCATAAATCCACATACCGCCGGATTTCACAGTTCTTCCTTCTCCTTTTTTCAAGATAACGATTGTTTCATTCATTGATAATCCTTTCTACGCATGATATCTTACCCCTGTTCCTGCTACGTGACGCGCTTGTTCCCGTGGGGCAAGGCGCAGCTACAGGCTGGGCTTTCATCAAGGCTTTTCACGACTTGGATAAAATCCTCAATCTGGGAATTGATCGGATGGTTCTGGTTATGGCACAGGTAGAAATACCGCTTCATGGATACATTTTCCACTGGGCAGGTAAAGATTTCGCCCTTCTCTACGTACTCCGTTATACACCGCCTTGACAATACCCCAATCCCAAGATTATGGCGTACGGCGTCCACAATCGCACTGCGGCTGCTGCACTCCCACTTTGTCACGAACGGGATATGGTGCGACAGCATAATATTTTCAAAAATAGCCCGCGTGCCGCTGCCTTTCTCCCTCATAATAAAATCCTGGTGCCTCAATTCTTCGATGGCAATGGATTCTCTTTGGGCAAACGGGTGCTTCTTCCCGCAGATTAAACACAAGGAATCTTCTAGCACGGGTTCCGTCATGATTTCCTGGCGGACAATAATGCCTTCCACCAAAGCAATATCCAGTTCATTATGTATCATCCTGTGTTCTATAATCTTGGTATTGTCCACAAATACCGTGACGTCAATATCCGGATGCTGCTCCAGCAGCGTTTCCACTAAGGCGCCCATCAACGTATTCCCAATCGTAAGCGTAGCCCCTATCCGCAAGGGGCGCACGGAGTTGACGTTACGCATTGACTGCTCTAGATGTTCATGGCTTGCAACAATTTCCTGGGCGCTCTGCAAAAGAAGCTTTCCAGATTGGGTGATCTTAAGTTCCCTTGGAAGGCGTTCGAACAGCTTCGTCTGATATTCCTCTTCCAAATCTGAGACCATCTGGCTTACGGTGGGCTGGGAAATATAAAGCCGTTTTGCCGCTTCGCTCATTTTCTTATATTCTGCAACTGCAATAAACGTTTTCAACTGCCTTAAGGTCGCCATATCTTATCCCTCTCACTTCCACACATTCCTATAGGAAAATACCTATAGATTACTTTAGATTTTACTATTTTACCTATAATTTAACAAGTGCTATTATTTATTTATGGAAAATTTTGTCAAATTTTTATAAAACGAGGAGGTAGAAGATGAAGATATTAGTACTTGGAGGGGTTGCCGCCGGCACCAAAATCGCCGCAAAATTAATGCGGGAAGACCGTGGGAACGAGGTGATTGTCCTCAACAAGGGGAAAAACATCTCCTATGCAGGCTGCGGCCTTCCCTACTATGTCGGCCATGTCATTGAAGACAAAGAACAGCTTATTGTAAATACGCCGGAAAAATATGCAAAGCTTACTGGAGTCACTGTTTTGACGGAAACAGAAGCGATCAAGGTAAATCCAGAGGCAAAACAAGTCGTAGCAATCGACCTGCCAAGCGGTGAGGAAAAAACCTACGAATACGACAAGCTGGTGATTTCCGTAGGGGCGAGCCCCGTAAAGCCGCCGATCGAAGGCTGCGATCTGGAAAACGTGTTCTTTGTCAGGACGCCGGAAGACGCCATCCGTATCCGTGAAGCCGTAGACGCTGGCGGGATCAAGCGCGCCGTAGTCGTAGGCGCAGGATACATCGGGCTTGAAATCGCAGAAAACCTAAAGCTTCAAGGCATACGCCCGTTTGTCCTGGATATGGCAGACCATGCGCTCCCAGGCTTTGATCCGGAAATGGCAGAATATGTGGAAGGGAAGCTCCAGGAAAGCGGCATCCCTGTTGTTACAGGCGTTGCTGTCACCGGGATCGAAGGCGACGGCAAGGTTGAAAAAGTGCTGACCAGCAAAAAAGCTTATAAGGCGGATCTAGTCGTACTCAGCGCAGGCATCCGCCCGAACACGGCATTCTTAGACGGCTGCGGCCTTGAAATGTTTAAGGGTACGATCCTTACCGATGAAAAAGGCAAAACCAACCTTCCAGATATCTATGCCGCAGGCGACTGCGCAATGGTACATAATGCGCTGACTGGGAAAGCCGCATGGTCCCCGATGGGATCCACGGCGAATATCAGCGGACGCTTGATCGCCCAGAATATCATGGGGGCAGATCTTCCCTACCGCGGCGTGTTAGCTACCGCTGTCTGCAAACTCCCAGGCATCAACGTCGGAAGGACTGGACTAACCGAAGCGCAGGCAACGGCAGAAGGCTTCGAGCCTGTCAGCGTCATTACCGTAGTGGACGATAAAGCCCATTATTTCCCAGGCGCAGGCACGTTTATCATTAAAATGATCGCAGATAAGGAATCCTTACGCCTGCTCGGCGTACAGGCAATCGGCGCAGGGTCTGTGGACAAGGTGATCGATATCGCAGTCACCGGGATTATGCTAAAAGGTACATTGACCGATCTTGCGGATCTGGATCTGGCTTACGCGCCGCCATTCTCCACGGCAATCCATCCGTTTGAGCATACCTTAAACGTACTGATGAATAAGATCAACGGCAAATTTGAAACCTTCACGCCTGCTGAATATGCTGCTGGCGCAGCCGAAGGCTACAAAGTCGTAGACGCCTGCCTTACGCCTTCCATCGAAGGGGCGCCTTATGTAGAGCTGACTACCGTAGAAGGCCCTGTCGACGGCTTGGATCCAGAGGAAAACATACTGCTTGTATGCAACAAGGGCAAACGGGCTTACCTGCTGCAGAACCGTCTGAAATTCTATGGCTACAAAAACACAAAGGTGCTAGAAGGCGGCATTACCTTTAACGACGTAGAAGTATAGGGAGCATACAAAAGCGAAGCAGCCAGCTTCAAAAATAACTGATTCGGCGATTGCAAAACTCCCTTTCTAGAAACAGCGGATGTACAATCTGTACAAAAAA
>CAOKNO010000047.1 GCA_948470065.1 uncultured Eubacterium sp.
TATTGAATTTTCAAGGTGCATAGGTACTTATTCAAGTGCGAAGTTTGAGTTACATATTTGTTATTTTCCTGGGGATCCCAGCTATCTATCTTTATAACCTGCTGTCTGGGATTATCCGTTCTCTGGGCGACAGCAAGAGCCCTTTGGTATTTTTGGTGCTGTCGTCCATATTGAATATCGTGCTGGATCTTGTATTTATTTTGGTATTTGAGATGGGGGTGGCGGGAGCCGCCTGGGCTACCGTAATCTCTCAGGCGGTTTCCGGGATTATCTGCCTGTTTTTTATGATGCGGCGGTTCTCCATTTTAAAAATCACCAAAGAGGAATGGCGCCTTGATGCAAAATTTGTGGCGGTGCTCTGCAATATGGGGATCCCAATGGGGCTTCAATATTCGATTACCGCAATTGGCAGCGTAATCTTGCAGACGGCGGTGAATACCTTGGGTTCCGTTGCAGTAGCCGCTGTGGCGGCAAGCTCGAAAATCAGCTTGTTTTTCTGCTGCCCATTCGATGCGATGGGTTCTACGATGGCAACGTATGCAGGGCAGAATGTGGGGGCAGGGAAGCTTTCGCGTATTACGCAGGGCTTGAAGTCCACCGCTTTGTTAGGCTTTGGTTATTCTGTGCTTGCCTGCCTGGCGCTTTCGTTATTTGGGAAACAAGTCGCTATGCTGTTTGTGGACGCCTCGGAAACGGCAATCTTACAGGATGTCAGCCGCTTTTTAATTGCCAACAGCGCTTTGTATTTTCCGCTTGCGCTTGTCAATATCGTTCGTTTTACCATCCAGGGCGTAGGCTTTAGCCGCTTTGCGATTCTTGCAGGCGTATGCGAAATGGCGGCCCGGGGAATCGTGGGCATTTGCTTTGTCCCCATCTTCGGATACACGGCCGTATGCTTTGCAAACCCGGTGGCATGGATTGCGGCAGATTTGTTTTTGATCCCGGCTTACTGTTATGTGATGAAAAAGCTGCGCAAAATGATGGAAGGGAATGGGGAATTAGGTTCTTTTTTACAAAATTAATTTATTTTAAGAAATTTATCGCAAAAGCAGGTTGATTTTCTGGGAAAGTCATCATATGATAGAAAGGATGAATATACTAAGAACAGGCACAGAGCCTGGATGGGAGAAATGATATGGATAAACAACAGAATCGTGCGAGAAGGAACATGGATCGAAGAAGGAAACGTTATATACAAAGGAGGATGTTATCGGCAGCCGTTGTATTGCTTTTGATTACCGGGGCTGGGCTGCTGGCGGCCGTCTTTGCATCCAGCCAGAAAAAGGCGGGGGAAAAGGAAGCGGATACCGTTGCGGCAAATGCAGACGCGGGCGTCGCTAAGGATTTGATGGAAGAAGAAATTGAAAAAGATTTCCCGACAGAGCCTGATGGGCAAGACGGTCAGGAGAACCGGGATATACCAGACGATGTGGGAGGGCAGGAAGAGCCAGAAGAGGCGTCCGGGCAGCCTGCCGGGGCTTCCTCTATCTTGGACGAAGCAAACCGCCTGGCAGACTCTTATGATTATGACAACGCGATTGAAAAGATAAAAAGTTCCCCAGGATATGAGCAGGATGCGCAGATGACTGCGGCAATTGCAGATTTTGAAGCACGTAAGGCGGAGTGCGTCCCAGTGGATATCCAGGAAGTGACCCACATATTCTACCATACGCTGGTGGTGGATCCAAGCAAGGCGTTTGCCAACCAGGAGAACGACCCGCAGGCTGTGGGCAACAACCAATGGATGACGACGATCGATGAATTTAATAAGATTACCCAGGCCATGTATGACGAAGGGTATGTCATGGTGGATCTTCATGATATTGCGGAGGAAACAGTAGATGAGAATGGGGTTACCCATTTCAAAGAAGGCACGATTATGCTCCCGCCAGGGAAGAAAGCGTTTGTGCTCTCCATCGATGATTTGTCCTATTACCATAGCTATGATGGGTACGGCTACGCCTCGAAGATGGTATTGGATGAAAACGGGAAGCCGAAATGCGAATATATCCAGGACGATGGGACGACGGTAGTAGGGGATTATGACGTAGTCCCGCTGATGGATAAATTTATCGAAGAACATCCGGATGCGTCTTACCGCGGCGCAAAAGGCACGATAGCGCTTACCGGGTACAATGGGGTCTTAGGTTACAGGACGGATATTACATACCAGACGGTGCCGGCGGATATCAATGCGGACAAGAAGAAATGGCTAGAAGAGCATCCTGATTTTAATCTGGAAACCGAACGGGCGAAAGCGAAGGAAGTCGCAGACGCCATGAAGGCAGACGGCTGGGTATTTGCCAGCCATACCTGGGGGCATATGAAGATCGGGGATGCTTCGATGGAACGCCTTCGGGCGGATACGGAGAAATGGAAAGAAAGCGTAGAGCCTGTCGTAGGGCCGACTGACACCATAATCTTTGCACATGGGCAGGATATGGCTGGATGGCCGCAGGAATATGAACCTGGTAACGAGAAGTTTGAATACCTGAAAGGGCAGGGGTTCAACTATTTCTGCAACGTAGACTCGAACCAGTACCGCGTCCAGATCCAAGATAATTATGTAAGGCAGGGCCGCAGGAACCTTGACGGATACCGGATTTATTTTAACGCCATTGGAGAAGAAGACAGTGTTTCTGATTTGTTCGACGCTAAGCAAGTCCTCGATCCGAACCGCCCGCCTGTGCACAGGCTGGGGAGCTGATGGATATAGCAAAACTCTTTATCGAAAGCCGCATTACGCACAGAAGATATTTCGCAATTCCCCTGTATAAATGATAGAAAATGTGATATGATAGGATATCACTGGATGGCATAGATAAGAAAGGAAGGCACATATGGGGAAATGGAAATTTATGGCGGCTTTTGTAGCCGCTGCGGTACTGATTATCCCTTTGTCTGCGGCGCCTGGTATTGGCGGAAAGGCAGGAGAGGTATGGCGGGTAGAGGCGGCCGCGCCAGCGGCAGACGGTTTTGCAATTGATGGCGGCGGCGTGCTGACGAAATATACAGGGACGGCGAAAGAAGTAACGGTTCCGGATGGAGTGACAGCGATTGGCAGGAGTGCGTTTGAAGGCTGTAAGGATATCACAAGCGTAAGGCTGCCTTCTGGTGTAGAAAGCATCGGGGGCAGGGCGTTTATGGCGTGTGAGTCATTGGAACAGGTTACGCTTCCAGACGGCCTGGCAAGGATTGGCGAATTTGCTTTCTGGGGCTGCGAGGGATTAATCCACATAAGCCTGCCGGAAAGTGTGACGCACATCGGCGATCAGGCATTTTATTTGTGCGAGAACTTAGAGAGTGTGAATATCCCTTCTGGCGTGACGCGGATTGGAGGGATGACATTTTACAAATGTAGCAACCTGACAGAGATCGGTATCCCTTCTGGGGTAACGGAAATCAGGGAAAAGGCCTTTGATGGCTGCATCGGCTTAAGGGAGATAGACATTCCGTCAAGCGTGAAATGGATTGACGCGGAGGCGTTCCATGAATGCAGCAACCTAGTCAACGTGAATTTTTCAGAAGGGCTGCAAAGTATTGGCAAGTATGCGTTTGAAGGCTGTGAGAATATCGTAAGCATCCGTATCCCGTCAAGTGTGGAGTCTATTGGAAATTCGGCGTTCTACGGGTGCCTGGAGATGGGAAGCCTAGAACTTCCAGAAGGCGTGGCAGGCATCGGCAAAAATGCATTTTATAAATGTGAAGCGCTTACCAGCGTAAGCGTCCCTGCCAGCCTTACCATGATTGAGGAGGGTTTATTTGGGGGCTGTATCAGCTTAGAGCATGTAGCGATTGCAAACGGGCCGTCCAGCATAGGCAAAGGTGCGTTTTCCGGATGTGAAAAGCTTACGCGTGTGAATATCCCTGCCAGTGTGGCGGAAATCAAAGATTATGCGTTTTCTTTTTGCGGCGGCATTACAGATATAAGCCTTCCGAACGGCGTGATAACAATCGGTGGATCCGCATTTTATGGCTGCAGTGGACTTGTGGTGGTAGAAATTCCTGCCAGCGTGCAGCAAATTGGGGATGAGGCGTTTTGCAGCAGCCCGGCGGTTGTAAAGGTTGCGCCCGAAAATCCAAATTATGCTTCCGAAGAAGGCATTCTATACGACAAACCCAAGACGGAGCTCATCCATTGTGGAGACAAAAGGGATGTAGACATTCCAGAAGGCGTGAAGAGGATAAAGGAAAAAGCATTTTATGGCTGCAAGGGCATGAGGACGGTAAGCATCCCAAAAGGCCTAGAAGAAATCGGCAATGAGGCGTTCTATTACTGCACGCTTTTAACGCATGTGGACATTCCGGAAGGAGTGGCGAGCATTGGGGAATCTGCGTTCCGCTTCTGTGAGGGATTAAAGGATGTAAGCCTTCCAGCCAGCTTAAGGACCATTGGGACGTATGCATTTGTTTCGACCCAGGCTTCTTTCCAGGTGGCGGAAGCAAACCAGGTATTTTCATCGGAAGCAGGCGCTTTATACCACAAAGGAAATACAGAATTGGTCAGCTATATGGCGCCAGGGGCATTGATCCTTCCAGATACCGTGACAGCTATTTTGGATTACGCATGTTATGAGAACGGCGGCCTATTGTCCATCACCATCCCATCTAGCGTGGCAAGCATTGGGAAGAGCGCATTTGCCAGTTGTTCCGGGCTTACGAACGTAAAGCTCCCGGAAGGCGTGAAGTCCATTGGGGAAGAGGCGTTTTCCTACTGTAAGAATATGAAAAGGGTGACCATCCCCCAAAGTGTGGAAGCGATTGCAGACAATTCGTTTTACCAGGATGTGTTCCAGAAATATGGGCTGGAAGTGATTCTTGGTAAACTGGGTTCTTATGCGGAGTCATATGCCAGAAGACGGGGCTTCCGTTTCTGTGATTATTCCCTGGCCGCCAATGGTTATAGGATTGCCCTGGAAACGCAATCTGTGGCTTACAATGGGACGGAAAGGAAACCGCAGGCAGTGGTTTCGTACAACGGCTATCTTCTGGAAAATGGGACGGATTATACGGTAACCTATAAGGACAATATTAAGATTGGGACGGCAAAAGCGGTGATTACTGGAAAAGGGGATTTCACCGGGACAGTGACAAAAACCTTCCAGATTGTCAGCAACGGCCAGACGTCTGGCAAGGATGAGCCAAGCAAAGACAATCCAGGGGAGAAGCCTTCTAGTAAGAAACAGACGATTTCCTGCGTGAAATCCTATCAAAGGGAATACCGGCCGACGACATTTAACCTGAACGCATCGGTGAAGCCTGCAAAGGGCGGCGGCGCGCTTTCTTATAAGAGCTCAGATAAGAAGGTCGTGACGGTAAGCAATAAAGGGAAGGTGACGGTGAAAGGGACTGGCGTTGCAATTATTACGGTGACGGCGAAGAAAACGCTGCAATACAATGCGGCAACCGCCAAAATAACAGTAAAGATCAGGCCAGTTAAGCAAAAAAAACTGACAGTGAAAGCACAGAAGGGAAAGAAGCTTAAGATTGGATGGAAAATGGATAAGAGGGCGTCCGGCTACCAGATACAATACAGTACCAACCGTAAGTTCAAGAAGAAGACCACAGTAGTCAAAAATATAACAAAAAATAAAACGATATCCGTGACCATAAAGAAGCTGAAAGCAGGCAAGAAATACTATGTCCGGTTGCGTTCCTACAAAAATGCGAAGCTGAATGGGAAGAACACAAAAGTATATAGCGACTGGTCTATGATATACGGCATAAAAGTAAAAAAATAACCATAGGAAAATTTTAATATTCTATGAATTTTAAATTGTGAGGTTATTGGATAAGCCTATCAGCAAATTAGCTGGCAGGCTTATTTTTTGTTCCATACCCTACATTGAACTATGCAGTAAAATATAGTATGATATAAAATAAATTTTTGAGGAGGAAAATTATGAAAAAGAAATTATATGGTATTGTTTGTTTCTGTAGTCTTATTTTAATTATGTTGTATGTATGTGGAAAAAATACAAACTTGTTTAAGGAAGCAAATGTCACGGATATTCCCGATGGACTTGAATCAGAATATGGGTATGATTCTCCTGAAATAGAGAAATTGCGTGAAAAATACCCAGAATATTTTGAACTCGGAACGTTCAAGGGACTAGAGGTTTATGTTTGGCAAATGGCAGAGGGTGAGTATCGTTTTGGGATAATGCAAGGAACCAACCGTGTGAAAACGTTAGAAGAGATGATGGCATTAAAAGGCGTCACATCAGAGGAAATGGCATTGATTTTGTCTACTTTTGATATAGAAGATAGAGATATTTTTGTGATTCCATGGCAGAATCCCATTTCCAGTTATATGGTCACGGATGATATGGTGAAGGATCCAGAATACATAAGCAATATACGGACTATGCTAGGATTGGACTTGGATGAAGAGTAACTGTCCAAACATGCAGGATATCAGATTTTTTCTATTGGAAGAGTAAATCTGTGAAAATTGGGAAAAATAGTTACTATCGTACAAGAATAAGCAGGCAGAAGGAGGGAACATGATGCCACAGACAGTCGGTGCACAGAGCATACAGTTTGCCGAAGCGCCTTATCTTTTGAGCAGCGCCAGCATTGTCGGCACGAAGGAAGGAGAAGGCCCGCTTGGGAAATTGTTTGATGTGGTGGGGGCAGATGATAAATTCGGGGAAGATACCTGGGAGGAGGCGGAGAGCACGCTGCAAAAAGAGGCCGCGTCCTTGGCGCTAGGCAAAGCGGATTTGAAGAAAGAGGACGTCCGTTATATTTTCGGCGGGGATCTGCTGGGGCAGAACATTGCGACCACATTTGGCCTGATGGAGCTGAACATCCCGCTGTTTGGCCTGTACGGCGCCTGTTCTACTGCTGGGGAATCGCTGTCGCTTGCCGCAATGGCAGTTGCAGCAGGATATGGGGAAAACGTCCTGGCAGTTACCTCTAGCCATTTCGCAAGCGCGGAGAAGCAATTTCGTTTTCCCCTGGAGTATGCCAATCAAAGACCATTATCAGCTACCTGGACGGTCACAGGAAGCGGAGCCTTTGTACTTGGGACAAGAAGGGGATCTGTGCGCGTTACCGGGATTACCACAGGAAAAGTCGTGGACTACGGCATAAAGGATTCGATGAATATGGGAGCCGCCATGGCGCCCGCCGCCTGCGATACGATCTACCAGAACCTGCAGGATTTTGGGCGGCGGCCACAAGATTACGATAAAATCATTACCGGGGATCTGGGGAAGGTTGGGCAAGGGATTTTGATTGATTTGCTAAAACAAAAGGGCTACGATATTTCTGCCGTACACATGGATTGCGGGATTGAAATTTATGATAGCGAAACCCAGAATACCAATGCCGGAGGCAGCGGCTGCGGCTGTTCCGCCGTTACATTAAGCGCCTATATCCTTCCCAAACTCAGGCAGGGCACGTACAAGCGCGTGCTGTTTGTGCCAACAGGCGCGCTCCTTTCTACCGTAAGCTTTAACGAAGGCCAGAGCGTGCCGGGGATTGCCCATGGGGTAGTGATAGAACATGCAGGGTAGGAACCTTAAGAAAATAACATGGGCGTTTGCCAGTGGAAATGGATGGAGGGAATGAGAGTTGGATTATGTAAATGCATTTTGGGTGGGAGGCCTGATTTGTGCATTGGCGCAGATTTTAATGGAAAAGACGAAAATGCTCCCTGGAAGGATTATGGTCCTTCTGGTGTGCGGCGGCGCTGTGCTCGGCGCGCTTCAGGTTTATGAGCCATTTTTAGAATATGCAGGGGCGGGAGCCAGCGTGCCGCTTTTGGGGTTCGGGAACATCTTGTGGAAAGGGATTGAAAAGGCAGTTGCAACCGACGGCTTTATCGGCATTTTTATGGGCGGCTTTACCGCCAGCGCAGTCGGGATTTCTGCTGCCCTGGTATTTGGATATCTGGCAAGCCTGGTATTCCAGCCTAAGATGAAGAAGTAAGAGGCATGGCAGCCGAAGGCAGATAGCTAAATTTAAGAGGGAATGGGTATAAACGAGGGGGAATCGGATCATATTAAGAGAGAAGATCAAAATATTTCAAGCAAAAAGGAGAGATTATTATGAAACAGTTGAAAAGACTTGTATTAGGATGCATACTCATCCTGGCGTTAAGCAGCGTCGCAGCCTGCGGCAATGAAGGGAATGTGGATGGCGACGGCACAAACACGAATGATACGACGAATAACGGGGCAGATAACAATGCGAACGACAATAAGGCAAATGGGAATAATACAGACGATAATAGCGCGTTGGATGATAATAGTATAGAAGACAATGGGAACGGAGTAAATAATAATACCGATGGCACAACAACAAACGACGGCGACGGCGTCCTGGATGATATTGGAGACGACATTGTAGACGGCGTCGAAGATATTGGGGACGACGTAGAAAATGGCGTAGACGATATTACGGATGACGACACAGGGAATAATAATACAACAGATGGGACGGATAACAATGGGACAGAGAATGGCAATGGAACTAACAATAATAATACAAAAGAAAACGACAAAACAGTAAATCCGTAGGAATTACGTCTAATGGCAAAGAAAAGGCAGCTAGATTGAGGGATGGATCATTGTGATCCTACCCTCAAGAAAGCTGCTTGTTTTTTATTCATCAATGCTATAATTCGGCGCTTCTTTCGTGATATGGATATCATGCGGATGGCTTTCCTTCAAAGAAGCGGCAGAAATCTTAACGAATTTCCCTTGTTCTTTCAATGCCTCAATAGTAGGCGTCCCGCAATATCCCATACCAGCCTGCAGCCCGCCGATTAACTGGAAGACCGTATCTTCCACCGTCCCTTTGTAAGCCACGCGCCCTTCGACGCCTTCCGGCACCAGCTTCTTAGCGTTTTGCTGGAAATAACGGTCCTTAGAACCGTTCTCCATTGCCGCTAACGATCCCATGCCGCGGTAAACCTTGTATTTCCTTCCCTGGTATAATTCAAATTCTCCCGGGCTTTCGTCACAGCCTGCAAAGATGCTGCCCATCATACATACGTTTGCTCCGGCGGCAATGGATTTTGTCATGTCCCCAGAGTATTTGATCCCGCCGTCTGCGATAATCGGGATACCGTATTCCTTTGCAACATGGTAGCAGTCCATAATTGCAGAAATCTGCGGGACGCCAATGCCTGCGACAACGCGCGTCGTACAGATGGAGCCAGGGCCAATCCCTACCTTCACCGCGTCTGCGCCAGCGTCGATCAGGGCCTGCGTGCCCTCTCCGGTTGCGATGTTCCCGGCAATTACCTGGAGTTCGGGGTAGGTGGCTTTGATATTCTTAACGGCTTCTAAGATATTTTTAGAATGCCCATGGGCGGAGTCTACGACAATGACGTCTACCTTGGCGCGCACCAGGGCCTCTACGCGTTCCATCATATTCGACGTGATCCCGACGCCGGCGCCGCAGAGCAGCCTGCCTTGCTTGTCCTTCGCGGACAGGGGGTATTTGATTTGTTTTTCGATATCTTTAATGGTAATCAAGCCCTTGAGGTAGAAGTTCCCATCGACAATCGGAAGCTTTTCCTTCCTGGCTTTCGCCAGTATTTTCTTGGCTTCTTCCAATGTAATGCCTTCACGGGCGGTAACTAAATCCCCCGTAGTCATAGAATCTTTGATTGGTTTAGAAAAGTCTTCTTCAAATTTTAAATCCCGGTTTGTGATAATCCCGACGAGCTTCCCTTGCTCTGTGATTGGGACGCCGGAAATACGGAACTTCGCCATCAGGTTATCCGCATCCTGTAGGGTATGGTCCGGGGAAAGGGAAAATGGATCCGTAATTACTCCGTTTTCAGAGCGTTTTACCTTATCAACTTCTTCAGCCTGCGCTTCAATGCTCATATTCTTATGGATAATCCCGATCCCGCCCTGGCGCGCCATAGCGATGGCCATCCGGTGTTCCGTCACGGTGTCCATGCTTGCGCTCATAATAGGGATATTTAACTTAATGCTTTTGGTTAAATTGGTGGACAGGTCAACCATGTTTGGTGTGACTTCTGAGTAAGCAGGAACTAACAATACGTCGTCAAATGTAATTCCTTCGCCGATAATTGTACCCATTTTTTTCCTCTCTTTCTTTGAATATGGAATCAATTGTTATTCCCACGATTCTACCAAAAAAGCTAGGCGCTGTCAACGATTGGAGAAAAAATTTTTCAGGTAATATCATAAGGGAAAGGGGTAAAAGTGTTCAGTTTTTTCCGGTTTGGAAATATTTTTTCGTGGGAAATTACAATTTTTCAGAAAACTACTTGAAAAAGCCAGATAGTTGGGGTATATTTGTAGACAGAAAGACACGCAAGACGGGCTTGCTAGATAGTATTACATGGAAAGAGAGATAAAATGAGCGAGAAAAAAGTGATTGTATCTAATGTAGCTAAAGAGTACAGCAATCCAATTGCAGAGTTAGTTCAGGTAGCATGTCGGTTTGACAGTGAAATCAGGTTGGAAAGCAATGAAGCACGGATTAATGCAAAGAGCATTATGGGAATCATGGCGTTCAATCCATCGAAGGGTATGGCAGTAAATATTGTGGCTGATGGAAGTGATGAAGAGGAAGCTTTATTGGCGATGGAACGGTTTTTGGTCTGTCAGTAAGGAAGTAGGGAGGAAGAAAAGATGCCAAGAAAGAAGAAAACGGAGACGGATAGTAAGGTTTCAGCTAATCAAGAGACATCCGCTGCAAATGAGGAAAACGGAACAAGCGTGGCAGAAGGAACGGACACAGTAAAAGAAACAGAAAACGTTGAAAAGGAAACAAAGGCTGCAAGGAAGCCAAGGAGTACTAAGAAGGCGGCGGAAGCGTCAAAGCAAGAGAGCGAAGCAGCAAAGAAAGCGCCAGCAGAGCCAGAGAAGACGGACGCAGGGCAGGAAGTAGCTGGGCAGGAGGCTGCTGTGAAGAAGCCGGCAAAGAGGGCGCCGAAGAAGGCGGAACCAAAGAAAGAGATAGAAGAAGCAGTTTTTATCCAATACGACGAGTTGGATATTAATACAAAGGACATTTTAGATAAAGTGAAACAGGCTTATGTTGCAGAGCGCCATAGGTTAAGTTCTATTAAGGCAATCCGCCTGTATATTAAGCCGCAAGAGAGGAAGGCATATTACGTAATCAATGACAAGCATGCTGGAGAGATTTCTTTGGCAGATTAATATAGGAATCTCTTGGTTCAAATAGATTACTTCGAAGGGGCTGTTGCATTTATGGAAAGCAACAGCCTTTTTTCTTATTCTAATTGCCGACTTAATTCGATGGTAAGGAGGGATACGATGTACCGGCTATTGATTGTGGAGGATGACGCGGTGATTGCGAAGGCAATCCAAAAGCATATGGAGGCATGGGGATATGAGGCTGCCTGCGTGGAGGATTTTAAAGATGTAATGAAAACGTTCCTGGAGTGGAAGCCGCATCTTGTGCTGATGGATGTTTCGCTTCCGTTTTACAATGGTTACCACTGGTGCGATGAAATCCGTAAGATTTCCAAAGCGCCTGTGATCTTTGTGTCTTCGGCTTCCGACAATATGAATATAGTGATGGCAATTAATATGGGCGGGGATGATTTTATTGCGAAGCCGTTTGATTTAAATGTGTTGCAGGCCAAGGTACAGGCGATGCTGCGCAGGACGTATGATTTTACAGAATACAATAGCCTGATGGAGCATAAGGGGATGGTATTCGACGTTGGGAGCGGGATTGTGACGTACGAAGGGAAACAGATGGAGCTGACGAAAAATGAAATGGGGATTTTAAAAATCCTGTTAGAGCATAAGGGGAAAATTGTAGCGCGGGATAGGATGATGGAACGGCTGTGGGAGTCCGACAGCTTTATTGACGACAATACCTTAACGGTGAATGTAGCCCGCCTGCGCAAAAAGCTAGAGGAAGCAGGCATTGAGGATATGATTAAAACCAAAAAGGGGATTGGCTATGTGGTGGATTAAGCAATATCTCTGGCGTCATCGGACAGGCGCCTGCCTGTATGTGGCGTTTGCCGCAATCCTCACGCTGGTGTTCTGGCTATATGGCATAGCCTTAGAACCAGTACTTTATTCCGTCGGCCTTTGTACGGCGCTTGCAGTTTTGGTGATCTTGTCTGATACCATCCGTTACTGGAAGAGGGCAGAAGGATTGAAAAGACAGAGGGAGGCGGTCAAGAATGGGATTGAAGCGCTTCCTGAGCCAGAGGATGAGATAGAACGGCTGTACCAGGAACTATTGGAAAATTCCAGGCAGGAACGCATCCAACAGGTGGCAAAGCTGTTAAAGGAAAAGGCGGAGGTGATGGATTATTTTACCTTGTGGGTGCATCAGATCAAGACGCCGATTGCGGCAATGCGCCTTTTGCTGCAACAGGAGGAGCTGGATGGGAAGCAAGGCAGGGAGGTAGAGGCGGAACTGTTTCGGATTGAGCAATACGTAGAGATGACGCTGCAATACCTGCGCCTGACTAGCGGCGTCCACGATTTTGTGCTGAAGGAATACGATCTGGATGGTATGATCCGCCAGGCAGTCCGCAAATATGCTTCGATGTTTATCCGCAAGAAGTTAAAGCTGCAATATGAGCCTGTTAACGTTAAGGTTGTGACAGATGAAAAATGGATGGTTTTTGTATTGGAGCAGGTGCTGAGCAATGCAATCAAGTATACGCCATGTGGAACCATTTCTATTTATATGGACGTAGGCTGCCTGGTGGTAGAGGATTCCGGGATAGGGATCCTGCCAGAAGATCTGCCTAGGATATTTGATAAAGGCTACACAGGGTACAACGGCAGGAGCGATAAAAAGGCGTCTGGGATTGGGCTGTACCTGGTGCAAAAGATCTTAAAGGAACTGGGGCATAAGAGCTTGGTGGAATCAGAACCAGGAAAAGGGACGAAGGTGAAATTACTGTTTTGACTTTTGCAATCTGCCATCCAATATTATATAATGCTTATATCGGATTGGTATCAGAGGAAGAGGGAGGATGCGATGGAGAACAGAAGAAGAGCCAGGAAACGGAAGATACAGAAGAACCGTTTGTTGATTTCAGTTCTGATCCTTGGGATGTCCGCTATATGTCTTGCAGCGTACGGGATGGGGTATTTTTCCAGGCAGGAGGAGGCGCCCCGCGTAAAGGGGCAGGAATCCAGCAAAAGCCGCAAAGCGGAGCCAGAAGAACTGCTGATAAGCTATATGGCGCATATCCCTGCCAAGGAGTATGAAGAAATGTATGAGATGCTGGATGTAGAAGCGTCGGGAGGGATCCTGCCCGAGGATTTTATACGCCGCAATTCAGCCATTTACGAGGGCATGGAAACCCAGGATATGGAGATCGAGGTTACTGGGTACGATAAGAAACAGAAGATTGTCAGTTACCAAACGTCCTTCCATACGGTTGCCGGAGAGGTGAAGTTTGAAAACCAGGCGTCCTTTACAAAGCAAGACGGGGACTACCGGATTATTTGGGAAGACAGCCTGATCTTCCCACAGCTTCAGCCTTCCGACGTCGTCCGCGTGTCTACCATGCAGCCAAAGCGCGGGAAGATCCTAGATCGGAATGGAACGGTGCTTGCAGGCAAGGGGACAGCTACCTCCGTCCAGGTTGTCCCAAGCCAGTTTGTGGACAAGGAATCTGCCATCCAGGAAATCGCAGGCCTTTTAGGTATGAAGCCAGAGGTGATAAAAAAGAAGCTAGAAGAGCCCTGGATCGAAGAAGATTCCACCGTACCGTTAAAAACTGTGCCGAAGATATCCGGGCGGGAATGGGAAAGCGCTGAACCAGACGAATCGGTACGGCAGGAAGAAGAACGCCAAGAGAAGCTGCTTGCCATCCCAGGCGTTGTGTTTGAAGACGTCGAGATACGGGAATATCCCTTGGAGGATGCAGCAGCCCATCTCGTCGGTTACGTCCAGAACGTGACAGAAGAAGATCTGATGGAACATGCCGAGGAAGGATATACGGCGGACAGCGTCATTGGTAAGAGCGGCGCGGAAGCCTTGTTTGAAAAAAAACTGCGCGGGAAAGCCGGGCGCCGGATTTACATTGCCAATGAAACAGGCTATCCCAAGGAAGAAATCGCAAGTATCATGGTGCGGCACGGGGAGGACGTGCAGTTGACAATAGACGCCCAGCTCCAGGAACAGATCTACCAGCAGTACCAAAAGGACAAAAGCTGTACCGTTGCCATGGATCCCTACACAGGGGAAATCCTGGCGCTTACCAGCACCCCTTCTTATGACAACAACACGTTTGTCCTCGGCGTCCCGGGAGATCTCTGGACGTCCTTCAATGAGAATCCAGACAAGCCCTTGTTCAACCGCTTCCGCCAATCCTGGTGCCCCGGTTCTGTATTTAAGCCCATTGTTGCAGCAATCGGCATGGAATCAGGAGCAATCGATCCTGAACTGGATTATGGGAACGAAGGCACAAGCTGGCAGAAAGATAAATCCTGGGGCTCTTACTATGTGACAACCCTACATGAGTGCAATCCAGGCAACCTGGATAACGCCATGATGCATTCAGACAACATCTATTTTGCGAAAGCCGCTCTAAATATAGGAAAAGATACGTTACAAAATGGGCTTCAAAAAGCTGGCTTTGGCGAAGAGATCCCATTTGAAATCGGCGTATCCAAAGCCCAATATTCCAATACAGAAGAAATCGAATCCGAGATCCAGCTAGCAGACAGCGGCTACGGCCAGGGGCAGGTCTTAATCAACCCGCTACATTTAGCAAGCCTGTATTCTGCATTCTGCAACGGCGGGAACGCCATAAAGCCCTATCTCACCCTTTGCCAGGAACCCCAGCCGGAATATTGGAAACAGAACCTGTTCCCCCAAGACGTGGCCAGCCGCATCCTGAGAAGCCTGGAACTGACCGTAACAGACCCAGAAGCCACCGGTCATGGCGTTTACCGTCCAGACGTCGCCCTAGCAGGGAAAACCGGGACGGCAGAAGTCAAATCTGGCAAAGAAGATAAATCCGGTACAGAACTTGGATGGTTTGCAGTTTTTACCCAAGACAAAACACAAGAACGCCCGCTTCTGTTAGTCACCATGGCGGAAGATGTAAAAGACCGCCATGGAAGCGGCTACGTGGTAGAAAAAACAGCTAAGATCCTAGAATACTGGTACGGTCCACTCCCCCAGCCCGAAGGAACCAAAGACCCACAAGAAGGCAGTGATCCAGCCGGAGCCGAAAACCCAGAAGGAGCCGGCCAGCCAGGATCAGACAGCCCGCCAGCCGGAGCCGAAGGAGAAGCGGTCAGAGAATCCGAAGAAGACAGGGAAGAAAGGACATAGAAATTAGAAGGAACCAGAGGGAAAATAGAAGACAGAAAAGCAAGAACAAGAGAGCCAGAAAAGAGTCCTTAGCCATAACGTAAAGATTCTCTTTCAAAAATGCATGAAAATCCCATCATTTTGTGTTATGATACAACCATGGGAAACAGCCCATACAACGCTATCCATGGCAGTACATCATAACAGTACCTATCGGATTCACAGTACATACGTTTCCCAGTAACGCACAAAAGCCATGTAGGCTACCCCCCTCCCCAGGTAGGAACGTATTCCATTCCCCTGGCAGGTCAAGCGCCACATAGCCGCTGTGCGCAAGAATCACAAACAAAGAAATGGAGGAAAAACATGCACGCAAAATCAATATCCGCAGCAGAAGCAATGGAGAAATTAAAGAAAGGAAACCAGGCATATCTTTCGGCAGGCGCCAGCACAGGCGATATTTCCCCGAAGATCCGCCAGGACACATGTGAAAACGGCCAGGCGCCGTACGCGGTTGTCGTAACCTGTTCCGATTCCCGGGTAATCCCAGAGAGCATTTTTATGGCAGGGATTGGCGAACTATTTGTAATCCGCGTAGCCGGGAACGTAATGGACAACCACCAGATTGGAAGCGTAGAATACGCCGTAGATCACCTAGGATGCAAGCTGGTAGTCGTACTAGGGCATGAACATTGCGGCGCTGTTGGCGCAGCCCTTACAAGCAAGCCCGGCGGTTTCGTAAAATCCATAACAGACGAGATCTGCAAAGCCATTGGCGAAGAAAAAGACGAATACCGCGCCTGCTGCTTAAACGTACAGCATAGCGTATCCGTTATCAAAGAAAGCCTGAACGTCCAGGAAACCGGAGAAGACGCCCTGTGCGTATGCGGCGCATTCTACAAAATCGGTAGTGGCGAAGTAGAATTTCTCCCTTAACAGCAATCGGCGGCCTTTTAACATTATCCAGGCAGCTTACAGACAATGTCCTGGCAATTATCGGTCACTCTTGATAAGCAAAGCTTGCCAAGCCCCAGATGTTAAAAGGTAAGCAAAGCCTATCAAGCCCCAAATGTCAAAAGATAAGCAAAGCTTGCCAAGAACCAGCCGTCAGGGGAGGGGCAGCCGAACAGCCGACATTCCAGGGCGTATTTAGCGAAGGCAAAATCCACCGCTTAGTAAGGCTTAGGCGCAAAGGCTCTCCTGCGCGTCTTAGCCGCACTTAGCGGTTAGTTTGCCGAAGCGTTGCCCCCGGTCGGCTGAGCGGCCGCCCCTCCCCTGACGGCGTCCCCCTTGCCATCCTCTTGCCCCTCCCCTGACGGCGTCCCCCTTGCCATCCCCCCCAATTTTTTCTATAATCCCCCAAAAAAACCCTTGCATTCTCAAAGCTTTTGATATATAATAAGCATTGCTGTGGCATGATAGCAAAGAAGCGCGAGGTTGCTGCCCTGAGAAACAGGCAGGTTTTCCGTGGAGCGAATGTCAAGTTAAGAAACTGGCGACAAGTCACTGTATCACATCAGAGAGCCTGAAAAGGCAATTTTGTGTAGGTCATATGACACACACGGAGAAGTGTACAGTCACCGCTTGTCGTACTGAATTAAGAGTGCGAAAAGGAGGCGGCTTTTTTTATGGCAAGTCAAGTAATGAGGATTACACTGAAGGCATATGACCATCAGTTGGTGGATGCATCTGCTAAGAAAATCATTGAAACTGTTAAGAAAAACGGATCACAGGTGAGCGGGCCCGTACCTCTCCCCACAAAGAAAGAGGTAGTCACAATCTTAAGGGCTGTCCACAAATACAAAGATTCCAGGGAACAGTTTGAGCAGAGGACCCACAAGAGGCTGATTGATATCATTACGCCGACCCAGAAGACAGTTGACGCACTGTCCAGGCTGGAGATGCCGGCAGGCGTATACATTGATATCAAGATGAAGAATAAGTAAAGGCAACAATCCGGAAGGGTTTTATATATAAGAAGGGAACGGCAGCAGCGCAAATACCCAGGCTGCCCCGAAGACACTCCTTCACAGATATATCGGACTGTTCTAGGATGAGCGGTTCCGCTGCCCCAAAGAGGGTATGAATCGTTCCGCTGTAGAGTAAACAGGAGGAATAGAAATGAAGAAAGCGATTTTAGCTACGAAAGTCGGAATGACCCAAATCTTCGATACAGACGGCGTTTTAGTGCCAGTAACTGTATTGCAGGCTGGCCCATGCGTGGTAACGCAGATTAAGACTGTGGAAAACGAAGGGTACAGCGCTGTCCAGGTTGGTTTTGTGGACAAGAAAGATAAGATCATCAACAAGGATGCTTCTGGCAAGAAGGTAATCAGGAACAGGCACGGCGTAACAAAGGCTGAAAAAGGCCATTTTGAAAAAGCCGGCGTTTCCAGCAAACGGTTCGTAAGGGAATTTAAGTTTGAGAACGCAGCAGATTACAAGCTGGCAGATGAAATCAAGGCAGACATCTTTGCAGAAGGCGATAAGATTGACGCAACTGCAATTTCCAAAGGAAAAGGCTTCCAGGGTGCGATTAAGCGCCATGGCCAGCACAGAGGGCCTATGACGCATGGTTCAAAATTCCACCGCCACCAAGGTTCCAACGGCGCATGCTCAAGCCCCAGCAGGGTGTTCAAGGGCAAAGGGATGCCAGGGCATATGGGCGCTGTAAGGGTGACTGTGCAGAACCTTGAAGTTGTCAGGGTAGACGCTGAGAAGAATCTGCTTTTGATCAAAGGATCCGTACCGGGACCAAAGAAATCTTTAGTAACCATTAAAGAAACGGTGAAATCAGGAAGGTAGAACCCGGTTAGGAAAGGAGGAACATTACGATGGCTAATGTAGCTATTTATAATATGGAAGGCAATGAAGTTGGAAGCCTTGAGCTCAATGATGCGGTCTTTGGCGTAAAAGTCAACGAGCATCTCGTGCACATGGCAGTTGTACAGCAGCTTGCAAATAACCGCCAGGGGACGCAGAAGGCAAAGACACGTTCTGAAGTCAGCGGCGGCGGGAAGAAGCCATGGAAGCAGAAAGGGACTGGCCACGCAAGGCAAGGTTCCATCCGGGCGCCCCAGTGGAAGGGCGGCGGCGTTGTATTCGCCCCCACGCCGAGGGATTATTCCTTCAAGCTGAATAAGAAAGAGAAACGTGCGGCATTGAAGTCGGCATTGACGTCCAGGGTGAACGAGAATAAGTTCATTGTATTGGACGATTTGAAGATGGATGAGATTAAGACCAAGCGCTTTGCACAGGTTTTGGCGAACCTGAAGGTGAAGAAAGCCCTTGTGATTATCAATGAGAATGACAAAAAAGTGGTATTATCTGCAAGGAACCTTCCGGGCGTGAAGACAGCGCAGACGAATACCATTAACGTATACGATATTTTGAAATACGACACAGTAGTCGTTACGAAAGACGCTGTGGCAACGATTGAGGAGGTGTATGCATAATGGCAAACGTACAATATTATGACGTAATCC
This sequence comes from uncultured Eubacterium sp., assembly GCA_948470065.1. Lineage (GTDB taxonomy): Bacteria > Bacillota > Clostridia > Lachnospirales > Lachnospiraceae > Petralouisia. The sequence goes on from CAOKNO010000047.1 coordinate 18,750, forward strand.
TCAAACCAGTGATTACTGAAAAGAGCATGAACCTTATGGCGGAAAAAAGGTATACGTTCCTGGTACATCCGGAAGCAAACAAGACCATGATCAAAAACGCGGTTGAGAAGATGTTCGAAGGTACTAAGGTAAAACGCGTAAATACCATTAATATCCCTGGTAAGAAAAAGAGAAGGGGAATGACAGTCGGCAGGACGGCAAAAACCAAGAAAGCAATCGTACAGCTTACAGAAGACAGCAAAGATATTGAAATTTTCTCTGGCTTATAGAAGCAAGCCAAAGGGCAGGCAACAAATATGAAATATCCCAGAAAGGAGAATTACCATGGGCATTAAGACATATAACCCATATACACCCTCCAGAAGAAATATGACCGGTTCCGATTTTGCGGAGATTACAAAGAAGACGCCAGAAAAATCACTGGTTGTTTCCCTGCAGAAGCAGTCCGGCCGTAATAATCAGGGTAAGATTACTGTGAGGCACCGTGGAGGCGGCTCCAGAAGGAAATACAGGATTATTGATTTTAAGAGGAACAAAAAGGACGGCATCCCGGCAAAGGTCGTTGGGATTGAATACGATCCGAACCGTACGGCGAATATCGCATTGATCTGCTATGCAGACGGTGAGAAGGCATATATTATCGCGCCGCAGGGGCTGACCGACGGCATGAAGGTTATGAGCGGCCCTGACGCAGAAGTAAGGGTAGGGAACTGCCTGCCGCTGGAGAATATCCCGGTTGGTACGTTGCTCCATAACATTGAACTGCACCCTGGCAAAGGCGGCCAGATGGTACGTTCCGCAGGGAACAGCGCGCAGCTTATGGCAAAAGAAGGCAAATATGCGACCTTGCGCCTGCCGTCTGGCGAGATGAGGATGGTGCCGATCCAGTGCCGCGCAACCGTTGGCGTTGTAGGGAACGCAGACCACAACCTGATTAAAATCGGGAAAGCAGGCCGGAAACGCCATATGGGCATCCGCCCGACCGTACGTGGTTCTGTTATGAACCCGAACGACCATCCACACGGCGGTGGTGAAGGTAAGACCGGGATTGGACGCCCGGGCCCAAGCACACCATGGGGCAAGCCAGCGCTTGGCTTAAAGACCAGGAAGAAGAACAAGGCATCGAATAAGCTTATCGTAAGAAGAAGAGACGGTAGGGTTTTAAAATAACAGGAAGCATCCGCCGGGCATAGCCTGTGCCCGGATGGCGGGGTGATAGTTTAAGGAGGTTAATTATGGGCCGTTCATTGAAAAAAGGACCATTTGCGGATGAGAGTTTATTGAAAAAAGTAGATGCGATGAATGCATCTGGGAATAAAAGCGTAATTAAGACATGGTCCCGGCGTTCCACCATCTTCCCACAGTTTGTCGGGCATACGTTTGCTGTCCATGACGGAAGGAAACATGTGCCGGTATACGTGACAGAAGATATGGTGGGGCATAAACTTGGCGAGTTCGTAGCAACAAGGACTTACCGTGGACATGGAAAAGATGAGAAGAAATCAAAAGTTCGTTAAGGAGGTTCTATCATGGCGAAGGGACATAGAAGTCAGATAAAGAGAGAGAGAAACGCACAGAAAGATACCAGGCCATCGGCAAAGCTTTCCTATGCGAGGGTATCTGTTCAGAAAGCTTGTTTCGTGTTAGACGCAATCCGTGGAAAAGATGTGCGTACCGCATTGGCAGTCTTGGCTTACAGCCCAAGATATGCGTCCAGCTTGATAGAAAAATTATTGAAATCTGCGATTGCAAATGCAGAGAATAACAATGGCATGGATGCGGAAAAGCTCTATATTGCAGAGTGTTATGCGAATAAAGGGCCAACGATGAAGAGAATCAGACCGAGGGCGCAAGGCAGGGCTTACCGGATTGAAAAGAGGATGAGCCATATTACAATTGTGCTGGATGAGAGATAGGAGGTAAAACATGGGACAGAAAGTAAATCCTCATGGCTTAAGGGTCGGCATTATCAAGGATTGGGATTCGAAATGGTATGCAGAAAATGAATTTGCAGATTTCCTGGTAGAAGATTACAATATCCGGAAATTCCTGAAGAACAAATTATATGCATCCGGCGTTTCCAAAATTGAGATTGAGCGGGCTTCTGACCGGGTAAAAGTAATCCTTTACACAGCAAAGCCGGGCGTGGTAATCGGCAAAGGCGGCGCTGAGATTGAGAAAGTAAAAGCAGAGCTTCAGAAATATACCGAGAAGAAATTGGTCGTTGACATCAAAGAGGTAAAGAGGCCAGACAAAGACGCCCAATTAGTTGCAGAGAATATCGCGCTGCAGTTAGAGAACCGTGTTTCGTTCCGTAGGGCAATGAAATCCTGCATGGGCAGGAGCATGAAGGCCGGGGCTTTGGGGATCAAGAGTTCCGTTTCCGGCCGTCTGGGCGGCGCAGATATGGCGCGTACCGAGTTCTATAGCGAAGGGACAATCCCGCTTCAGACATTAAGAGCAGATATCGACTATGGGTTCGCCGAAGCAGATACCACCTATGGCAAGGTAGGCGTTAAGGTATGGATCTACAAAGGCGAGGTACTTCCAACAAAGGAATCTAAGGAAGGGAGCGATAAATAATGTTAATGCCAAAAAGAGTGAAACGCCGTAAACAGTTCCGTGGTACGATGAGAGGAAAGGCGTTAAGAGGAAATAAAATTGTATATGGTGAATATGGTATCGTAGCGATGGAGCCATGCTGGATCAAGTCCAACCAGATTGAGGCAGCCCGTATTGCTATGACGCGTCACGTAAAGCGTGGTGGTAAAGTCTGGATTAAGATTTTCCCTGACAAGCCAGTAACAGCAAAGCCGGCTGAAACACGTATGGGTTCCGGGAAAGGAACGTTGGAGTACTGGGTAGCTGTTGTAAAGCCAGGACGCGTCCTGTTTGAGATTTCCGGCGTGCCGGAAGAAGTGGCGCGTGAGGCATTGCGTCTTGCCACACACAAATTACCTTGCAAATGTAAAGTAGTTTCGCGTGCAGACTTAGAAGGCGGTGAATCGAATGAAAACGAGTAATTATATCAAAGAATTAAGGGAAGAATCCGTAGCAGTATTGCAAGAGAAGTTAGTAACGGCGAAAAAAGAACTCTTTAACCTGAGGTTCCAGAACGCAACCAACCAGTTGGATAATACTGCAAGGATCAAAGAAGTCCGTAAAAACATTGCCAGGATCCAGACGATTATTACGGAAAAGGCCAAGGACGCGTAAGCATTGGGCAGATAGTATCAGTGAAAGGAGAACAGTTCCGTGGAAGAAAGAAATCTTAGGAAAACACGTACAGGTGTTGTTGTAAGCGACAAGATGGATAAGACCATTGTTGTGGCGGTAAGGAACAACGTAAGACATCCCCTTTACAACAAGATCGTGAAGAAGACATATAAATTGAAAGCGCATGACGAACAGAACCAGTGTAAAGTCGGCGATACCGTGAAAGTAATGGAAACAAGGCCTTTGTCTAAGGACAAGAGGTGGAGGCTTGTGGAAATTGTCGAGAAAGCGAAATAAAGGAGGCTGCCATCATGATTCAACAGGAAAGTAGATTGAAAGTAGCCGATAATACAGGAGCGAAAGAGATTCTCTGCATCCGTGTTATGGGCGGTTCTACAAGGAGATATGCGAACATCGGAGATATCATTACTGCTACGGTCAAAGATGCAACACCAGGCGGCGTTGTGAAGAAAGGCGACGTGGTGAAAGCAGTAGTTGTCCGGACGGTAAAAGGCGCACGCCGCAAAGACGGTTCTTATATCAGGTTTGATGAGAACGCAGCAGTGATCATCAAAGAAGACAAAACCCCAAGAGGAACCCGTATTTTTGGGCCAGTTGCCAGGGAGCTCCGCGAGAAGCAGTTTATGAAAATTGTTTCCTTGGCTCCCGAAGTATTGTAGGAGGTGCTAAGATGGCAATGTTAAAAATTAAAAAGGGCGATTTGGTAAGGGTAATCACTGGAAAAGATAAAGATAAAGAAGGCAAGGTCATTGCCATAAACCGCAAGAAAAATACAATTATGGTGGAAGGCATCAATATGATTACCAAGCATACAAAGCCGAGTATGGCGAACCAGCAGGGCGGCATTGTACACCAGGAAGGACCCATCCATATTTCAAATGTAATGTATGTCCACAAAGGAAAACCGACCCGGATCGGATTTAAGATGGACGGAGACAAAAAAGTACGTTTTGCCAAATCTACAGGCGACGTGATTGATTAATTCAGGAGAGGAGGCCCATTCAGGTGAGTAATAGATTAAGAGAGATTTATCAGAACCAGATCGTAGATGCCCTGATGAAGAAATTCGGCTATAAGAATGTTATGCAGGTGCCGAAGATTGAAAAAGTAGTAATCAATATGGGGATTGGCGAGGCAAAAGAGAATGTGAAGATCTTGGACGCCGCTGCGAACGATCTGCAGATTATTACTGGGCAGAAGCCTGTCATCACAAAGGCTAAGAAATCCGTAGCGAACTTCAAAATCAGGGAAGGTATGCCGATCGGCTGCAAGGTGACCTTAAGGGGCGACAAGATGTATGAATTTGTCGACCGTTTGATCAACCTGGCGCTTCCACGTGTCCGTGACTTCCGCGGCGTAAACCCGAACGCATTCGACGGCAGAGGGAATTATGCCCTTGGTATCAGGGAACAGTTGATTTTCCCAGAAATTGAATATGATAAGATTGATAAGATCCGCGGTATGGACGTAATCTTCGTAACAACGGCGAAGACAGACGAAGAAGCGCGTGAATTACTGGCACAGTTCAATATGCCATTTGCAAAACAGTAAGGAGGGAATTTCAATGGCAAAAACATCTTTGAAGGTAAAACAGCAGCGTAAACAGAAATTCTCTACCAGGGAATACAGCCGCTGCAGGATTTGTGGGCGTCCACATGCATATTTGAGGAAATACGGAATTTGCAGGATCTGCTTCCGTGAAT
>CAOKNO010000048.1 GCA_948470065.1 uncultured Eubacterium sp.
CTATATAAGGCCTGTGGGGATTTTTTGAAATATTAAACTGTCAAACTCCCGGGTATTATCCAATATCCTAGAATAAAATCCTTGCCTTTCGGTTAGAACTGTGGTACAATAACATACCGTGAAACGGAAAACTGGATGGTCCTCTGTTACCAGGCGTATTAAGAACATCTAAATGGAATCAGGAGGTTATAGGGCATGAACGCAACAGAGATAATTAAGGGCATTGAACAGGAACAGATGAAGAAGGAAGTGGCGGACTTCCGCGTAGGCGATACCATTAAGGTATACGGCAAGATCAAGGAAGGGAACCGCGAGAGGATCCAGGTATTTGAAGGCATTGTTTTGAAGAGGCAGGGCGGGAGCAACCGTGAGACATTTACGGTAAGGAAGTTCTCAAACGGCGTCGGCGTAGAGAAGACCTGGCCGCTTCATTCCCCGAACGTTGAGAAAATCGAAGTCGTACGTTACGGCAAGGTAAGGCGTGCGAAACTGTTCTACTTAAGGGATCGTGTAGGAAAGCGTGCAAAAGTAAAAGAACGTGTAAGATAATTGTTGTGTTTCACTCACAGGAGGAAGGAAAGGGGCAAATACATGGATTGTAATTGCCTCTTTCCTTTTTCTGGATACTAGTAGGGAATTGCGAAAGTGGAGTTTTGCAATTGCTTATTAAATGGATACAAGTGGTGGAAAAGAGTTTGGCAGGATACAAAGAGGAAAAATGAGAAAAACGACAGGATTAAGTTTTTACCGTAGGAAAAAGAAGATAAACCCCAGCCTTGTGAAAGAAATCCTAGTCTGGGCTGTAGAAATATGCCTGACGGTTGCCGTAACGGCAATCCTGGTGTGGCTGTTTGGGTTCCGTGTTTCTGTGGTAGGCTCTTCCATGTCCCCAACATTAGAGAATGGGGACAAGATACTGGTCAACCGGTTTGCCTACAATATCGTCGCGCCCAAACAGAACGATCTGGTGGTATTCCTACCCAATGGGAACCAGAGATCCCATTATTATATTAAGCGTGTGATAGCCACGCCGGGGGATACGGTGCAGGTAAAGGACGGAGTGGTCTATGTGAATGGGGAAGCGCTGGCGGAGGAAGCAGATGTAACAGAAACAGAACATGGTATGATGGCGGAGGAAGAGATTACGATAGGGGAGGACGAGTATTTTGTGCTGGGCGATAATAGAAGCAACAGCGAAGACAGCCGTTACGCCAGTATCGGCAATGTGAAAAAAGAACATATTATAGGGAAGGCATGGATGATTGCCGCCCCCTTTCAGAAAATAGGATGGATAAAGTGAGGTAGGAAGATGCATTTCCAATGGTACCCAGGGCATATGACAAAGGCGAAGCGTCAGATGCAGGAGGATATGAAGTTAATCGATTTGGTGATTGAGCTGGTAGACGCCAGGATCCCATATAGCAGCAGGAACCCGGATATTGACGAATTAGGGAAGCATAAGGCGAGGCTGATCTTAATGAACAAGGCCGATCTTGCCGATGAAGGGCAAACCCAGGCGTGGATGGCACACTTCCAGGAAAAGGGCTATTTTGCAGTAAGGTTAGACGCTAGGAGCCGGGCAGGAATGAAAGCCGTTACCGACGTCGTAATGGAAGCTTGTAACGAGAAGATGGAACGCGACCGTAAGCGCGGCATTAAAAACCGTCCAGTGCGCGCTATGGTAGTAGGTATCCCAAATGTCGGGAAATCTACGTTTATCAATACGTATGCGGGGAAAGCATGTACGAAGACCGGGAATAAGCCTGGCGTAACAAAGGGAAAGCAATGGATCCGGCTGAATAAAAATGTGGAGCTTCTAGATACGCCAGGGATCTTATGGCCCAAATTTGAGGATCAGGCGGTAGGGCAAAACCTTGCGCTGATTGGTTCGATCAAAGACGAAATCCTGAACAAAGACGAGCTTTCCCTGCAGCTGATCAAACGCCTGGCAGAAGCCTATCCAGGCATGTTAGAACGGCGGTATGGCGTTGAGGAAGGGCAAGAGGCGCCAGAGCTTTTAATGCAGGTTGCCAAGAACCGCAATTGTGTGAAGAAAGGGAACGAACCAGATTACAGCAAAGCGGCGTCTTTGGTGATAGATGAGTTCCGCAGCGGGCAATTGGGGAAAATAACCCTTGAATTTCCAGCATGACCGCGATACAATAAAAATGGCGGCTTAAGCCGTGGCAAGCGGATTGCGGCATGGAAGCCATAGGAAGAAGGGATAATCATGCGGACAAACAGAAGACAGAAAACCGAAGGGCCAGAAGACGCCAGGGAGGGGAAACGGGGCATGGTACAGGAAACAGCCAGCTTCATCCTTTATATTGCAATTGTGTTCCTGCTTACTTACCTGGTGATCCATTATGTTGGGCAAAGGACCCAGGTCAGCGGGATGTCTATGGAATATACGTTAAGCGACGGGGATAACTTGATTGTAGATAAGATTTCTTACCGTTTCCATAAGCCGGAACGGTTTGACATCATTGTATTCCCATACCAGCACGAGGAAAATACGTATTACATCAAGCGTATTATCGGCCTTCCGGGAGAAACCGTCCAGATAGGGGAGGATGGGACAATTTTTATCGATGGAGAAGAACTCGAAGAATCTTATGGAAGGGAAGCCATACAAGATCCAGGCGCGGCAAGGGAACCAGTCGCATTGGCGGACGGCGAATATTTTGTGCTAGGAGACAACCGCAATGCCAGTTCTGACAGCCGTGATCCGAACGTCGGCGTTATAAAGGGCAAGGATATTATCGGAAGGGCATGGCTTAGGATCTTCCCGTTCCATAAGTTTGGCTTTGTCAAGCATAAATAAGCGTTTGGTATGTTTTCTGGAAATGGGAGGGAAGGAAGATGGGTACGCAAAAGAAGATCAAAACCATCCAGTTAGAATTACAGGCAGCAGAGGATACGATGCTGCCTTCTTTTATTTCCGCGTATGGAAGCGATACGCGGTCAGGTGTGCAAAAGCTGGTGCAGAAAGCGCAAAAGCGTATGGAAGCGGTAAGGAGCGAACGGGAGCGGATAGAAACGTTAAAAGCATACGAGAAGAAATATGCGCATTTGGGATATCTGTGCGGGGTGGATGAAGCAGGCAGGGGGCCTTTGGCAGGTCCTGTCGTAGCCGGGGCTGTTATTTTGCCCAAGGATTGCCAGATATTGTACATCAATGATTCTAAAAAGCTTAGCGCGAAAAAGCGGGAAGAGCTTTACGAGGCGATTATGGAGCAGGCAGTCGCAGTAGGCGTCGGCATTGCAGGACCAGGGCGGATTGATGAGATCAATATCCTTCAGGCGGATTATGAGGCCATGCGGCAAGCTATTCAAAATCTATCGGTAAAGCCCGATATATTATTAAACGATGCGGTAACAATCCCAGGGATTGCAATCCCGCAGATCCCACTGATCCATGGGGATGCGAAAAGCATTTCCATCGGGGCGGCCAGTATTATAGCAAAGGTCACCAGGGATAGGATGATGGAAGGATACGATAAGCTTATGCCGGAATATGGGTTTGCAAAACACAAAGGGTATGGCACAAAAGAACATATCGAGGCCATCCGGGAATATGGCCCGTCCCCCATCCACCGCAGAAGCTTCCTCCGTTCTATCCAGGGATCCAAACCAAACACCCCACAGTAATGGGTGTTGTACAGAAAGGACAGGATACATATGTCATTTTTGGATGGTATCTTTCAATATCAGGTGAATACAATTGCCAATACACAGTCTGCGCGTCCTGCCAAAGGGGTTTCGCGCCCGCTTTTGGCCCAGGCGCAGGAATTGATCCCAGGTAAGGTATTTGAAGGGACGGTAACGGATATGAAACAAGGGCAGGTGACCATTGGGTTAAGCGATGGCAGGACGATTTCAGCGAGGATGGAGCCAGGGGTAAGCCTTCAAAAGGGCGAGCCTATGCTGTTTGAAGTGAAGGCAAGCACTGAGGAGCAGATTTCTATCCGCCCGGTGACGCTAGAAAGCGCGCAAAACCCGACGCTTATAAAAGCTTTGGAAGCGGCGGGCTTGAAAGCGAACCCTAGGAACCTTTCTATGGTCAACCAGATGATGATGGAACAGATGCCGATTGATAAGAACAGCTTGCTTTTGATGGCGCGGGCAACGGGGAATTTCCCGCAAGCAGATATGCAGGCCCTCGTACAGATGCAGAAGCTAGGGTTTGAAATTAACGAAAATTCGCTGAACCAGTTCCAGAATTATAAAAACGGGCAGCAGGCAATGCTTCCAGAACTGCAAGCCCTGATGGAAGGGCTTTCGGAACTTCCAGAGCAAATGTTTGGCAAAGAAGCCGTCTTATGGAATCCAGGCGGCGCGTCCCATGCAGGCTCAGGGAGCAGCCCCGTGGTAAGCTTCCAGCAGCAGTTGTTAGAAGCCTTGCTGGGAAACAACTATGCGTCGGGGGAAGCAGCCCAGGTAACGCAGCAAGCAGGAACTGGGCAAGGCATACTTGATGCTGCGGGAGCAGGCCAGATCTTGCAGGAAGCAGGCGTAGGGCAGGGCATACCCGATGCAGCAGCCGGGGCAGGAGGCGGGCAAGGCATACCCGATGGTGCGGGGGCAGGCCAGATCTTGCAGGAAGCAGGCGTAGGGCAGGGCATACCTGGTGCAGCAGCCGGGGCAGGAGGCGGGCAAGGCATACCCGATGCAGCAGCCGGGGCTGGGCAGGGCGTACCCGATGCTTTGGGAACTGGCCAGCGCTCGCAGGAGGCAGCAAGCGTGGATCCGTCGGCACGGCAGTTACCAGAAGGCAATGGGATGCCAGCCCAGGATGGCGCCGATGCTTCTGGGCCTATTGGCCAGGCCTTAACCAGTAAACAGCAGGCCAGCCTGACGGGGCTGCTTCAGGCGTTTTCCGGGGCGGAAGAATCTGGGCAGCTTTTCAAAGGAGGGCGGCTTGACGCCAACCAGACCGCGGTCGGGCTGCTTCGGCAAATCATGGATCTCGTTGCCAAAAGCAATCATACAGACAGCGATTTGGCGAAAAAGCTGTTTTCTTCCAAAGAATACAAGGCGCTGTTAAAGCAGGCCATGGCAGACCAGTGGTTCTTGTCCCCAGAGCAGTTGAAGGAGGAAGGGGCGGTCAAGAACCTGTATGAGAGGATGTCGCGGCAGATGTCAGATTTGCAGCAGATGCTGACGCAGACCGGGAAGGAAGGCTCTTCCCTTGCCAAGACGGCGCAGTCTGTCCAGAACAATTTGGAATTTATCAATCAATTGAACCAGGCATATACTTATATGCAGCTTCCGTTAAAATTGCAGAACCAGAATGCCCACAGCGATCTGTATGTGTATACGAATAAGAAAAACCTGAGGGACAAGGAAGGGGAGCTTTCCGCCCTTTTACATCTTGATATGGAACATTTAGGCTCTACGGACATCTATGTAAAGTTAAAGGGAACGGCGGTGCAAGCAGATTTTTATTTTGCAGAAGAAGCGGCATACCGGCTGGTTGCAGGCGCTACGGATCGGTTGGTGGAACGCCTGGCTGCACGTGGTTACCAATGTGATGTAAAGGTGGAGAACCGGAAACAGCAGCAAGACTTTGTGCAGGATTTCCTAGAGCATGAGAAACCATCTGGGAAGCTGCACCGTTATTCCTTTGATGTAAAGGCATAGAGGAAGCCCAAGGCTTCCGAGGTGATAGGGAAACGGGAAAAGCGAGGCAAGAAGGAGTGAGCAGCGGGATGGAGGGAACGAGGTATAAGAATACGAAGGAATTTGTGTCCGCGGCGCCAAAGCCTGGGGAAAAGGAGAAGACAGCAATAGCTTTGGCTTATAATCCCGGGGATGCGGCGCCCAAAATTATCGCCACAGGGAAAGGCTATCTGGCAGAGCGTATTATTGAGAAGGCAAAAGAGGAGCATATCCCATTTTACCAAGACAATAAGCTGGCGGACACACTTTCCAAATTGGAAATCGGAGATATGATACCGCCGGAATTGTATGACGTCGTAGCAGAAATTTTAGTATTTGTCGACGATATGGATCGGTTGAGGAAAAAGCTTGGGTAATCTTTATGGGAATTTTGGCGCCTTTGCGCCGTATCCGTTCTGTACAGCGGCAAAGAACCTAGCTGTGGAGGGGCAGGTTGGCAAACAAGGGGAACCAAAGCCGCAGGCAGGGGCAAGCTTGGGAGCAAAAAGCAGCGGCGTTTCTAGAGAAGAAAGGTTATAAGATCTTACAGCAGAACTTTTACAGCCGTTATGGGGAGATCGATCTGGTTGCAAGGCAGGGTACGTATCTGGTGTTTGTGGAAGTGAAATACCGAAAAGACGAAAAAGGCGGGCATCCCTTAGAAACCGTCAACCCATCCAAGAAGCGGCGTATCTGCCGGACAGCTTCTTATTACTGCCTGCGCCATGGATATGCAGAGGACACGCCGTGCCGCTTTGACGTTATTGGGATCCTTAGCGGCGAAATCATCCATATTGAGGATGCGTTTCCCTATGCATAAAGCGATGGGATTCAGATAGGACAGTAAGGAAAGGGGATTGTATGGTAACAAGGAAGATTGCAAAAAATGGGATGAAAGGGAGGAAGCTGGAGTCTCTTTTGCTGGTGTTGGTGTTGTTGTTTACCTTTCTTTTTATTGTAGCAGCAATTTTGTTAGAGACCAGCATGAGTGAGACAAAGCAGGCGCAAAGGTGCAGGCTGTATGGATCCTGGCATGCCGCGTACCTTGGCGCGGATCCGGAAACCCGCGGCAGGCTGCTAGACGAACCGGAGGTTACCGGTTCGGCAGTATCAGGAATTTTAGGGAAAGACGATAGGGCGGGAACCGTCGGGAGTATCCAGGAAAACCTGATCGAAATGGGGAACTTAACCTTCCAGGAGGGACGGATGCCGCAAGGGGCGGATGAAGTCTTGATTGAGTCTAATATTGCAGACGCCTTGGGGTTAGAGGAGCCCGTTGGGGAAGAGATAACGCTTACCATCCGCAATACGCTGGTACAGGAAAGCATGGAAGAGTACATCAGCGAAACGGATGAAGAACTGGCGGTATCTAGGGCATACGACCCTATGTTTAGCGGCGGGTATGCAAGGCGGCAGCTTTTCGAGCAGGAAAATGTAGGGGATGCCGTGCTGTCCTTAGAGAGCCGTTACTGTATTATCAACGGGATGGGGGAGCAGATTACTCCAGAACGTATCGAACAAGAAGGCTTTTTGTACGAGCAGGATATTACGTATGCCAGGAAATATACGGTTTGCGGCGTGATTGATTCGTATTCTGCTTTCTGGGATACCGGGAACTTGCCAGTGGCGAACGTATTTTTGTCAGAAGAAGGCGCATCCGAGGTAGAGCAGGCAGTCATACAGACAGGGTTAAAGGATTTATCTGGCTTTTCTTTCCCGTCGAATGTGTTCTGTACGTCCGGACGCCAGAAGGAGCGCCTGTTCCATGCCCTAGAAGGGACGTATGGGCAGGAGGCGGCGCTTGGGCAGGCAGAATTTTGCAGGAATACCTATGCATATCCAGAGGCGTCAGGCAGTATGGAAGAACGCCTTGTCGTGCTGGTTATTGCAGTTATCTTCCTTATTGCATTTTGCGCGGTGTTCCAGGTTTTTATGACGCAGGTAAAACGCAGGATCCGCAAAATTGCGCTGTTGAAATCCATTGGTGCGACAAACGGGCAGATCTGCGGGATGCTGCTATGGGAGGGCGCTTACCTTCTTCTCTACAGTATGCCAATCGGGACGGCCTGTGGGTTTGCGGCAGGCTATGCGGCCGTCAAACTGCTAGACAGCTACGGCGGCATGGAATTGACGTTTTGCTGTAAGCCTGGGCTGGTGCTGCTTGGTATTGCAGCCGGGTGCCTAGCGCTTTTTGCAGGGATGGCAATCCCTATGGGGAAGGCATTGCGCGTTCCGTTGATTGGGACAATCAGCGTAAGCAGCGGCAGGAAGAAGCACGGCGTATGCCGGATCCGAAAGAGGCGCGGCAGCCAGCGTATCCTGACCTTCCGTAACGTATCGAAGGCACACAGGAAGAGGAATTGGAAACAGACGGCCCTAACAGGCACGATTACCATAGTGACGGCAATCCTTGTGTTTTCTTCCCTCTATCTGGGATATGCTGCGTTTGGTACTTATATTTCCGATGTTGTGGAAGGCAACCGCCCTAGCTATGTGTTGCGCGCGCCGCATGGATATGACAGGCATGATCTCAAGGTACTGAAGGAACAGATCGAAGAGGAGCTTCCAGAGTCTAGCCTGACCACCTACCTGAAAATCAACAAAGTAAACCTTCAGTATGATACCATTGAGGAAAGCCCTTTGATCCAGGCGTACAAGGAGCTGCTGCCAAAGGATCGTTACCGGGACTTTATTGGATCAGAGCCGACGAACCAAGAACAGCTTAGGGGGACGCCGGATGATTTAAGTATGGTTTTAGGAAGCATCCGCACAACACTTTATACGATTGATACGTCGGGGGATTTTTACGATAAGATCAAAGCAATGGTAAATGAGGGGGAAGTGGATGATACTTCCTTTGTCCAGGGGAAAAGTGTGATACTGGCAATCCCCATGTACCAAAAAGGCAATGGGAAGCCGTCAAAGGAGCATGCCGTCCCGGAAAGCGTGACCGATACAGAGATGTTTTCTTATGTTTTGTCTTCCCTAGGGGGTTACCGCTTATCTTATGAAAAGCGTGACGCAGGCAGATACCAAAAGGATACGTCCATAAAGCCCAAGGATACCGTAAAGATTTCCCGGATGGTAGAGGTCATTGCGGAATACAAGCCGCCAATCAGCTATGTCACGTCTGAGGTGGAGGTGGCAGGGATCGTCTACTATGCGCCAGAGGAACGGCCATACCCGTTTTTTGCAGATGAGGACGGTTTTGCGGTTATTGCTTCCAGCGGTTTTTTGGCAGATTTTGCCCCAGATGCTTTGAGTAACCCAGCGCTCAAAGGCGATGATCAGACAGGGAATGAGGGCCAGTTTGCATTTATGCTGTCCCAATGCCCGACGATGTTTGGGGAAACCTGCATCAATGTCTATACCGAAGACGGGGCAAGCGACATCAAAAGCGCATCCCATGTCATCAAGGCAGGGAAAGGGTATGGCATGGAGTTTACAAATTATAACGAGGAAAACTGGAACCTGTATTTTGGCGCGTTGAATACGGCGGTGATGCTGGGGATGCTAGGAGGCACGTCGCTTATAATCGCGCTGATGATTTTGTGGAATATCAATATGTCTGCCTTCGAGCAGGAGCGGCCAAGGATTGGCGTATTACAGGCGCTGGGCGTGACGAATGGGGAACTATGCAGGGATTATCTGGCTCATGGGATGAAAAGCGGCCTTTTGTCGCTGCTTGTTTCCCACCTTGCCCTGGCAGGAGTGATGTTCCTTTCGCAAGGGCTACAGTGGAACCTATACTTGTACCCGTGGGCAGCGCATGTTTTGCTGTGCGTTGCATTTTTCCTGCTGGTTACGATTGTAAACTGCGGCCCATGCCTGCCGATTCGGAAGTATTCGCCCAATGAAAATGTTACGCTGAAACAGTGACGGCAGGATCGTAAACGCCCAATGACTGGCAGCGGGGATGCCAAAAGGAGGAGAAAATGTCTATCGTATTGAGAGCAGAGCAGATTGAAAAGACGTATGGCAGCGGGGAATTGAGCGTCCACGCATTGCGCGGCGTCAATCTGGAGATTGCAGACGGTGTGTTTTATGCAATTATTGGAAAGAGCGGGTCTGGCAAATCCACATTGCTTCATATCCTGGGCGGCTTAGACCGCCCGACGGGCGGCAGCCTGTACCTAGAAGGGCAGGATATGTCTGCTTTAAAGGATAAGGAGCTTGCGTATATCCGGCGCAGGAGGATTGGGTTTGTCTTCCAGTCTTTTAATTTGTTGGAGGAGCATACGGTATTAGAAAATATTTTGCTGCCCATCCATTTGGATGGGAAACAGGCGGATATGGGCTTCGTGGATCAGGTCGTGGACGCCCTGGGAATCACAGAGAAGCTGCAAAGCTATCCCGATGAATTATCTGGAGGGCAAAGGCAGCGCGTAGCGATTGCAAGGGCATTGGCGCCAAAGCCCGCCATCCTGCTTGCAGACGAGCCGACCGGGAACCTGGACGATAAGACCAGCGGGGAAGTCATCGATTTGTTGAAATTGTCTGCACGGCAGTTTGGGCAGACGGTGGTATTGGTGACGCATGATATGGAAATTGCCCGCCAGGCGGATCAGGTGGTTACTATCTCAGATGGGTGGATTGTATCCGTCAAGGAAACGTTTTAGGCAGGGATTGTTTTGGTAAGGGAAGGAGCCGTTATGGAATTTGTATATAAACAGCAGGGAGAGGGACAGGGAAAAGATACTCCAGAATTGCGGCATGTAGAGGGGGAGGATGGCGTATTCCCCTATCTGTCATTCCCAAACTTAGAAGAAACAGGGATTGTGAAGCACTGTTTTACAACGCGCAGGGGCGGCGTCAGCGAAGGGGTGTATGGGAGCCTGAATCTGAGTTTTACCAGAGGGGATGACAGTGAGGCGGTCAGGGAGAATTTCCGCAGGGTGGCAAGCGCCTTGGGCGTGGGGTATGGGGACTTTGTGCTTTCCGCACAGACACATACGACGAATGTAAGGCGTGTAGGCAGGGAAGATGCAGGCAGAGGCCTAATCCAGGAATTGGGATATTCGGATGTGGACGGCTTGGTCACGGATGAGCCGGGGATCGTGCTTTCTACCTTTTATGCGGACTGCGTCCCGTTGTATTTTGTAGATGTAAAGCGCCATGCGATCGGGCTGTCGCATTCTGGCTGGAAAGGGACCGTAAAGCGGATGGGGAGAGTTACCTTAGAGCGGATGGAGCAGGAATACCACACAGATCCGGCGGATGTGGTCTGCGCCATCGGGCCTTCCATCTGCCAGGATTGCTATGAGGTCAGCGAAGACGTGGCGGAAGCATTCCAGAAGGAATTTCCAGCCTGCCAGGAAGAAATCCTCTGGGAGAAAGGCAATGGGAAGTACCAGCTTGATCTGTGGCAGGCAAATAAAATAGTCTTATTGGAAGCCGGCGTGAAGCCAGGGCATCTTGCAGCCACAAGGTTATGTACCTGCTGTAACCACAAATTACTGTTTTCCCACCGCGCAAGCAATGGCAGGCGCGGGAACCTGGGAGCGTTTTTATGTTTAAAGTAAACCCATCTCCGTTTTGGAAGCATTATCTGCTTGCATTTTTTCCCGGAAACGAGTAATATACATTTGTATAACCAATTAGTGGAGAAATAAAAGATGAACCAATCACTTGATTACAAAATACACGCCCCCATCGGCGTCTTCGATTCCGGTGTGGGCGGCCTGACTGTCGCGCGGGAAATTATGCGCCAGCTTCCGAAGGAACGGATTATCTATTTTGGCGATACCGCCCGCGTGCCTTATGGGAGCAAGTCGAAGGAAACGATTATCCGCTATTCCAGGCAGATTGCCCATTTCCTGGAATCCCGTGGGGTGAAGGCCATAGTGGCGGCATGTAATACGGCCAGCGCCTATGCCCTTGAGGAAATCCGCCCAGAGCTGAAGATCCCGGCAATCGGCGTGGTAAAGCCTGGCGCCAAGGTGGCGGCTGAAACAACCGCTAATGGAAGGATTGGTGTGATCGGGACGGAAGGGACGATTGCGAGCCAGATTTATACAGAGATGATCCACAGGCATAACCCAGATGCATCTGTGATGGGGAAGGCCTGCCCGTTGTTCGTGCCATTGGTCGAAGAAGGGTGGCTCAAGGATCCGGTCACAATAGAAGTGGCGCGGCGTTATCTGGCTTCGTTCCAGGAATCTGGCATAGACACATTAATTCTGGGCTGTACCCATTATCCGCTGCTCCGTTCTATGGTACAGGAGATTATGGGGGAAGGGGTCAACCTGGTCAACCCAGCGTACGAAACCGCCCAGGAATTAAAGCGCCTGCTCTCACAACATAAGATACCCAATGATGGGAAGGGCGATAGGCAAATGCCGATGTACCAGTTTTATGTCAGTGATGCAGCAGAGAAGTTTAAAAATTTTGCCAATTCCATCTTACCTTGTGAGATCGAAGAGGCGCAATTAGTACAGATAGAGGAGTAGCATATGAAGAAGGATGTGTTGTTGTCAATCAGCGGGCTTCAGTTTGTCTCAAAAGACGAGGAAGACGCGGAACAGGTGGAAGTGATTACTGCCGGTGATTATTATAAGAAAAATGGGAAGCATTATGTTTTGTACGACGAGGTGGTGGAAGGGTTTACGGGCAATACGAGAAACATCATCAAGCTGACGGAGGATTCCCTGGACATTACGAAAAAAGGCGTGTCCAATGTACATATGGTATTTGAGAAGAATAAAAAGAACGTGTCATATTACAATACGCCGTTTGGCAGCCTTTTGATTGGGATTGATGCGAAGAACATAGATATTGCGGAAACTGAGGATAATATTGACGTAAAGGTGAAATATAATCTGGAAGTGAATTATGAGCACCTGGCGGATTGTTTTATTACAATGAGCATTAAGTCAAAAGAAGCAGGGAATTTCACGCTTGCGTGAGCAGAAAGGATAAAGATATGATGAAAGTAAGGAAGGCGATTATCCCGGCGGCAGGGTTAGGGACGAGGTTTTTGCCAGCCACAAAAGCCCAGCCGAAGGAAATGCTTCCCATTGTGGACAAGCCCACCATCCAATATATCATTGAAGAAGCGGTAGCGGCAGGGATCCAGGATATTATTATAGTGACTGGCCGCAACAAGCGTTCCATCGAAGACCACTTCGATCGTTCCATTGAATTGGAGATCGAATTGGAAAAAGGCATGAAGCAGGAAATGCTGGATATGGTAAGGGGTATCTCAGAAATGGCGAATATCCATTACATCCGCCAGAAAGAGCCGAGAGGCCTTGGACACGCTATATTGGCGGCGCAGCATTTTATTGGGAAAGAGCCGTTTGCCGTGCTGCTGGGCGACGATGTGGTCGTTTCCCAAAAATCCTGCCTTGGGCAGATGCTAGACGTATTCCGGGAATACCAGACGTCCATTTTAGGCGTACAGTCTGTGTCGCATGACGTTGTGGACAAATACGGCATAATTTCTGGGAAGCAAGTGGATGACCGGGTGTATAAAGTAAACGATATGGTGGAAAAGCCAGCCCCGGAGGAAGCGCCATCGGATGTAGCGGTGCTGGGGCGTTATATCATCACGCCCGAGATTTTCGCCTTTTTAGAAACACAGGACGCTGGGAAAGGCGGGGAAATCCAGCTAACGGACGCGCTGAAGCGTTTGGCGAAGGAACAAGCTATGTATGCTTATGAATTTAAAGGACGCCGCTACGACGTCGGGAGTAAGATCGGGTTTATCCAGGCCAACCTGGAATTTGCGCTGCGCCGGGATGAATTGAAGGAAGAAATGAAAGAGTATTTGGAGAAGCTTCACGGATATATGGAAGAGATGCTCTACTATGAATAAACAGGGGCGCTACCGCATCAGGCGCACAGGAAGCGTGCTTCCTGTGCGCCTGACGCGGTATTTCATTATTTTCCGGCTTTTTCTTTGAGCCGTTCTAAGAAGTTCTTTTTCTTAGGGGCTTGCTGCTGGATCGATCCACGTATGCCTTTTACGGAAGTAATGTACAGGCCGCTGACAACAGCCTT
The DNA here is from genome assembly GCA_948470065.1 of uncultured Eubacterium sp. Lineage (GTDB taxonomy): Bacteria > Bacillota > Clostridia > Lachnospirales > Lachnospiraceae > Petralouisia. Next base: position 13,663 of record CAOKNO010000048.1, read on the forward strand.
TACTTCTTTTTTGACTGGGATGGATTCAAAAATTGCCCCATCGCAGATAAAGGTCATGATCTTTGGCCCCACCTTTGCCTTAACAATCGGCATTTTAGAGCGGCGCATAAGTTTAGGCGCCTGTTCCATGACGGCTGCGGGAAGCCCTGCGTCTTTTAGCGGCATCCGTTTCTTGTCGATAATCAGCATTGAAACCGTCTGTGCGGCAGCAGCAATCTGCGCTTCTTGTTCATCCCTTCTCTTCTGCGCTTTTTTGCCAAGTATGTAAAGTACAATTACTGCTGCAAGCAGTAGGACTGTAATCACCAATAATACAATTTGCCAAGTTGCCATGAATACACCTCCTTATGTTCAAGCTGTTTCCCATTGTATCATTGATTGGAAGAAAAATCAATCTGTGCTTTTTGGCTTAAGGCGCTGTTGTGGTATGCGGCGGAATACGTAACGTCTTCCCCAAACCATTCGGGCGGGATAAAAGCATGGGCGGCCTCTTCGGCGCCAAATTCCACTTCCACAAGCGAGAGAGGAGCCAGTTCCCCTTCAAAAATATCCAGTTCGGCCGTTAAGCCCGAAGGCAGGGGAATCCGGTATCTCCGTTTGGATATGACGATGCCGTCTGCTTTTTTTAGCAGATGGAGATAAGCTTCCTCTGTCAGCGGCAGGTTATATTCTTCCCGCGATAAAAACCCTTTGGATTTATAGGTGAGGAAATAAGAATCATCCTGCTTGCGGATACGCACAACGGGATCGGTGCAGAGATAAGCCTGTGCAATCTGGTGGGCGGGATAGGAGCAAAGCTGCTCAGGCATTGCCTTAACTAAAAATTTACGTTCGATTTCCATAAAGGCCTCCTTATTTTTATGATAGGGAGATTATAACATATGCTTGCCCTTGGCTGCAATCAAAAGGGATGGACGGCAAATACCCCCTGCTTAGGCTGATGCAAAGCAGGGGGCTGCGTTTATCTGGACGTTAGCATACGCCGGGCAAAATTACTGCTGGCCGCCAGACATCTGCTGTTCCTGTTTCATAATCATCTTCTTAACCATTTCCCCGCCGATAGAACCAGCCTGGGCGGATGTTAAGTCGCCGTTGTACCCTTCCTTTAAAGGTACGCCGATTTCAGATGCAACTTCCTGTTTGAAACGGTTCATTGCCTCTTTTGCCTGTGGTACTGCCATTTTGCTTGTGTTAGAACCAGAATTGTTAGACATTTTGATTCACCTCCAAATTTTTTCCTTCTTGTTTTCTTGGCAAGGACCGCATTTTGAAACCTCCTGTTTCCAGGCTTTTTCAAAATGTTGTTGCTTGCCATGGTGTTATTATCTACGGAGGGGAAAAAAATATAATGGAAATTTATAGTTTTTTTGGTTAAACTTGTATTTTACTGGTCCAAAGCTTATAATAAGACCATTCAGAATGAAGAAATGGAGGATGGACGAGATGCAGGAAAGTAAAAAAATCGGGGTATTTTTGGCAGAAGGGTTTGAAGAAATCGAAGGGCTGGCCGTGGTCGATCTTTTACGGCGCGCCGGGATTTGTGTTGAGATGATATCCATTACGGGGCAAAAGGAAGTCAAAGGCTCCCACAACATCACAGTCTTAGCGGATTGCCTGTATGAAGAAGGCATAGGGGAAGGGCTGGATGGCATTGTGCTTCCTGGCGGTATGCCTGGCACACGGAACCTGGGGAACCACGCAGGCGTAATAGGCGTTGTCCGTGCGTTTGCAGCGGCAGGCAAGCTTGTAGCTGCAATCTGCGCCGCCCCAAGCGTGCTAGGGAAAGCAGGGATCCTTGCGGGGAAGCAGGCAGCCTGCTATCCGGGATTTGAGGAAGAATTGGAAGGGGCAAACGTGGGATACGAGGAAGTGGCGGAGGATGGGAATATTATTACAAGCCGCGGCATGGGCACGGCAATCCCGTTTGCGCTCACGCTTGTTTCTTATCTCACCACGGAACAGAAGGCAAAGGAGCTGGCGGACGCGGTTATTTTCCAGAATTGGAAGGTATGAAACGCTTTGGGCAGAATATATATGTAATAAATGAAACATAGGAGTTCTGCTGGATTGTGATAAAATTAGAAAAGGGGAAGCTGATTTCGGCAGTTTTTGTAATCGGCGTATTTGTGGCGTCGTTTTTCCTTGGGCGTATCGCGGCGCAGGTCGCGCCGGCCGGCAATTTTGCCTTGCTGTCGGATGATGGGAACTGGGGCTTAAGCTTCCAGGAGGAAGGCCAGCCGCCGGTTGCAAACGCCACTTATGAAGAAATGGCGAAGTACAACGCCTATTATGCCGAGGATACGCAAGAGAAGGTACTGTATTTGACGTTTGACTGCGGGTTTGAAAATGGGAATACCCCTGCGATTTTGGACGCCCTGAAAAAGCATGGGGCGAAGGCCGCGTTTTTTATTGTTGGGAATTACCTGGAAACCAGCCCGGATCTGGTAAAACGCATGGTAGAGGAAGGGCATACCGTGGGGAACCACAGCTACCGCCACCCGGATATGTCCAAGATGGGGAAAGAAGAATTTGCCAAGGAACTGGGAGATCTCGAAGCTTTGTATGAACAGACGGTTGGGTCGCCCATGGAGAAATTTTACCGCCCGCCCCAGGGGAAATACAGCGACAGCAGCCTGCAGGCTGCAAAAGACATGGGGTATCAGACCGTTTTTTGGAGCCTTGCGTATGTGGACTGGAACCAGGACAGCCAGCCTACCCATGAGGAAGCCTTCGATAAGCTTCTGAAACGGGTGCATCCAGGCGCAATCGTGCTGTTACATAACACCTCAAAGACAAATGGGGAAATCTTAGATGAGCTTCTGGGGAAATGGGAAGCAATGGGATATCGTTTTAAGTCTTTGGATGAATTGCCAAAGGCTCAGGGATAGTTGACAAAAGGCACACAGACAGCATATAATAAACCCAAAGCCAAAGGAAGCCAGAGCCCTTGCAGCAAGCTGCCTGGGGTTCTGGCTCCCATGGCATTGGAAAAGGAGCGTAAGGATGTCAGCAGAATTTGAAGTTACGATTACAGATAAGGATATGTACCGTTTTAATTTATACCATGCCTACCATGGCTTCCAGGGGATTGCCGCGACGATGGTAGGCATGTGGGTGTTTCTTATGGCGGCGGTTACGTTTGGGAAGCTGGCCGTGATCAATACCGTGCTATACCTCGTGTTTGGGACGGTGCTTTTGTTCTATGTGCCAGCCAGCCTGTATCTGCGTTCCAAGCGTCAGATTGCTGTTTCAAACGTGTTGAAGCAGCCGCTCCATTACCGGTTCGACGACGTGGGCGTCCATGTGTCGCAGGATGGCCAGACGGCGGATCTGGAATGGAAGCAGATATATAAGATGGTTTCCACGAAAAGCAACCTGTTAGTTTACAGCAGCCGGGTGAACGCATACGTTATCCCGCGCGACGCCATCCGGGAAGAGTATCCTACGATTGTAGGGCTTGCAGTCAACCATCTGGAAGGTTACCGCCTGAAGCTGAACCCATTTTCACTTTCCTGACGGTAGGCGATTGTAAAACGTTTGCGATTACCTAATTCTTAGCAGGTTGGAAGGGAGGAGATTATGCTGGTGAAAGAAACATTTTCCCAGGAAGAAACGTTCCAGTTGGGACAAGCCCTGGGAGAACAGGCGCGTCCAGGCCAAATCTATACGCTGGTAGGGGATTTGGGCGTGGGCAAGACCGTGCTTGCCCAAGGGATTGCAAAGGGGCTTGGGATAGAAGAGCCCATCTCAAGCCCGACCTTTACCATTGTACAAGAGTATGAGGGAGGGCGGATGCCGTTTTACCATTTTGATGTATACCGGATTGGCGATATAGAAGAGATGGAAGAAATTGGATATGAGGATTATTTTTATGGGCAGGGGCTGGCGCTGGTTGAATGGGGGAATCAGATCGCAGAGATCCTGCCGCAGCATTGCCAGGAGATTACAATAGAGAAAGATTTGGAAAAAGGATTTGATTACCGTAGGATCACCATCCGTTAAGGAGGAGAATATGAAGCTATTGGGCATAGACAGTTCCGGCCTGGTGGCAAGCGTCGCCGTGGTGGAAGATGGCAACTTATTGGCGGAGTATACCGTCAATTACAAAAAGACCCATTCCCAGACGCTGCTGCCTATGCTGGATGCGGTTGCAGGGATGATCGAACTGGATCTGGACACCATTGACGCTATTGCAGTTGCAGGCGGGCCAGGCTCTTTTACTGGGCTGCGCATTGGATCTGCGACAGCGAAAGGGCTTGGGTTTGCGCTGGGGAAGCCGTTGATACAGATACCGACGGTAGACGGGCTTGCATATAACCTCTGCCTGGCGCGCAGCCTTGTCTGCCCTCTGATGGATGCCAGAAGGAACCAGGTGTATACCGGCCTTTACCAGTTTACAGATGGAACGATGGAAATCCGTATCCCACAGTGCGCCGTAGGGATAGAAGAGATCATAAGCAAAATCAACGGACAGGATAGCCCTGTGATATTTTTAGGGGATGGGGCGCCTGTATACCGTTCCTATATTGAAGAGAACTGCCAGGTAGCGTATACCTTTGCGCCGGCTCATCTGAATAAGCAGCGGGCTGCGGCAGTAGCGTCCTTGGGCTTGCTGTATTACCGGCAGGGGAAGCTGCAGGACGCGGCGTTCCATCGGCCGGACTACTTACGCTTGTCCCAGGCAGAACGCGAGCGCCTGGCGAAGCAAGAAGCTGTCCGGCAACCCGCGCAGCTTGAGATCCGGAGGATGGAAGAGCAGGATATCCCTGCCGTTGCGAGGATGGAGCAGCAGCTTTTTTCCAGTCCGTGGTCTGAGAAATCGTTCCATGAAGCGCTAGGGCAGGACGTGCTGTTCCTTGTGGCCGCCCGGCAGGACATGCCGGTTGGGTACTGCGGGATGTATTGCAGCCAAGAGGAAGGGGAGATTACGAACGTAGCAGTTTTGGACGCTTTCCAGGGGCAGGGGATTGGGCGCAGGATGTTAGGAGAGCTGCTGCGCCAGGCGTCTGTTAGAGGCATACGCCGTGTATTCTTAGAGGTGCGTGTCTCCAACAGCAAGGCGATCCGCCTCTATGAGAGTCTGGGATTTCAAAACTGTGGGATCCGCAAGGGGTTCTATGCATTTCCACGTGAAGATGGGATGGTCATGCAGTATACCAGTAACAGGTAGAAGGCTTGCGGTACATTCTAGAATTTACCACTTTAAAACAGCCCCCTTTCACAAGTATAATAGAAATAGGCAACGCAGGATAGAGGACAAAGGGAGGACGACAGATGAAGACGGGACATAAGGAAATCATATGCAATTGCTGTAAAAAAGTGGTGCAAAAGGATGGCGCAGTTCCAAATATGGAATATCTCCACATTCAAAAGGAGTGGGGGTATTTTTCTGGGAAAGATGGGGAAATCCAGGAGTTTGATATTTGTGAATCATGTTATGACGCTTGGGTCAAAGGATTTCAGATTCCGGTAGAATCCAGAGAAGTGGTTGAATTGATGTGAGAAAGGAATCAATATGTTGGATGTATGTTTGTTAGGGACTGCAGGGATGATGCCGCTGCCTTACCGCTGGCTTACTTCGATGATGGCGCGGTACAATGGGAGCAGCCTTTTGATCGATTGTGGCGAGGGCACGCAGATTGCCATCCGGGAAAAGGGTTGGAGCACAAAGCCAATCGATGTCATCTGCTTTACCCATTACCATGCAGATCATATCAGCGGGCTGCCCGGCCTGCTGCTTACGATGGGGAATGCGGAACGTACCGAGCCGCTTACGATGATAGGGCCAAAAGGGCTAGAACGCGTAGTAAGCGCTTTGCGTACCATTGCGCCAGAACTGCCGTTTGAAATCAGGTTCCAGGAATTGACGCAGCCAGTGGAGCATTTGGTAGAGCATGGATATCATATTACGGCGTTCCGTGTAAACCACAATGTCACATGCTACGGGTATACGCTGGAAATCCCGAGGATTGGGGAGTTTCAGGTGGGAAAAGCCGAAGCGCTTGGCATACCCAAAAATCTCTGGGGAAGGCTGCAAAAGGGAGAAGTTTTGGAGTTGGATGGGAAGCAGTACACCCCGGACATGGTGCTTGGCCCTGCGCGCAAAGGGATAAAGCTGTCATATTGCACAGATACAAGACCGACGCCAGCTATTACGGAACAGGCGGAACATGCCGATTTACTCATTATAGAAGGTATGTATGCCGAGAAAGAAAAAGAAGCAAAGGCCAGGCAATATAAGCATATGACGTTTTACGAAGCGGCGGCAATTGCGCGGGACGCCCAGGTTTCCGAGATGTGGCTGACCCATTTCAGCCCTTCGCTGGTACAGGCGGAACGGTATATGGGGGAAGTGCATAAGATTTTCCCTGGGGCAAAGCTTGGGAAGGATGGGAAAAGCCTGGAGCTTGGATTTTAGGGAGGGATTCGGATGAAGAACCTAAAGACAGTCATCATTGTGATCATCTGCGCCGGGCTGTGCCTAGGTTATTTTTACTACTTGACGCAGCGCGGCGGGACGGGTCAAGGGAAGCTAAGCGAGGCGGAACTGATTATTACGAAGGATTTGGAGGCTTCCTACCCCGAGACGGTAAGGGAAGTCATCAAATTTTATAACCGGATTGTAAAGTGCTATTACAGCCAAGGCTATACGGAAGAACAGTTAGAGCGGATGGTTGCCCAGGCCAGGTTTTTGATGGACGAAGAGCTGCAGGCAGAAAATCCGATGGAAACGTATCTGGCTGCGGTAAAAGCAGATATTGAAGAATACAAGAAAAAGGAAAGAACCATTTACAGCATTAGCATGGACAGCAGCAAGGACATTATTTATAAGACCATCGAGGGACGGGAATGCGCTTATGTGGATGTGACGTATTCGATGAAAGGGAAAGATAAGCCGGGGCGTTCCAGCCAGACGTATATCCTGCGGGAGGATGATAACGGGCGTTGGAAGATACTGGGCTTTTTCCAGGAACAAGAATAGGGATTGAAACGGCAGGCGTTTGGCCTTGCGGCGGAAGACGGGCGGTAGAAAGGAAACATCATGGCAGAGATACAAAAGGAAGCAGTAATCCTTGCAATAGAGAGTTCCTGTGATGAAACAGCGGCGGCTGTAGTGAAGGATGGGCGGGAAGTCTTATCAAATGTGATTTCTTCGCAGATTGATCTCCATACGCTGTACGGCGGGGTAGTGCCTGAAATCGCTTCCAGGAAGCATATCGAAAAAATCAACCAGGTAATCGAAGAGGCGCTGTCGACGGCTGGGATGGCATTGAAGGATATGGACGCGGTAGCGGTAACGTATGGGCCAGGCCTTGTCGGGGCGCTGCTCGTCGGGGTAGCGGAAGCTAAGGCAATCGCTTATGCGGCGAAAAAGCCTTTGATTGGCGTCCACCATATCGAAGGGCATATCAGCGCCAATTATATCGAGAATAAGGAATTGGAGCCGCCATTTTTATGCCTAGTGGTATCCGGCGGGCATACCCATCTGGTAAACGTGCTGGATTATGGCGTATATGAAGTACTGGGACGTACCAGGGATGACGCTGCAGGGGAAGCGTTTGATAAGGTTGCAAGGGCAATTGGGCTTGGATACCCTGGAGGACCTAAGATTGAACGGGCTGCCAGGCAGGGGAACCCGGACGCCATTGCGTTCCCAAAGGCAAAGGTAGCGGAAAATGCTTATGATTTCAGCTTCAGCGGGGTGAAGTCTGCGGTGCTTAATTATATCAATGGATGCCATATGAAGGGGCTTACGGTTGTGGAAGCAGATATTGCGGCTTCGTTCCAGAAGGCTGTAACAGACGTTTTGATTGAACATGCCATGTTGGCGGTAGATACCCTTTCCGTGCCTAAATTTGCCATTGCAGGCGGTGTGGCTGCCAATGGGACGCTGCGCGATGGGATGGAGAAAGCGTGCGAGGCAAAGGGTGTGGAGTTTTATTACCCATCCCCAGTATACTGCACAGACAATGCCGCTATGATTGGGACGGCGGCGTATTATGAGTTTTTGGCAGGGAAGCGGGATGGCTGGGATTTGAACGCGGTCCCGAACCTGAAACTAGGGGAGCGGTAGGCGGCATGGAAGTCCAAGTGGAGTGGATACCTTATAGTATCTAGAAAGCTGAGGGAGCGTATGGGGAAGCAGACGTTTGCGGCAATTGTTTTATCAGCAGGAAAAGGGACGCGTATGAACAGCGCCGTGCCAAAGCAATACCTTGCGCTGGATGGGAAGCCGGCGCTTTATTATTCCCTGCTTGCGTTTCAAAGAAGCATGGTAGGCAGGGTCGTATTAGTGGCGGGGCAGGAAGATGTAGGGTACTGCAAGCAGGAAATTGTAGAGAAGTACGGCTTAGATAAGGTGGAAGCCGTAGTAGCGGGCGGGAAGGAACGTTACCATTCTGTTTTTTGCGGCTTGTCTTACCTTGCAGGCAAGGATCCCGCGCCAGATTACGTGATGATCCACGATGGGGCAAGGCCTTTGCTGGATGATGGCATGATCGTCCGGTGCGCCGAAGCGGTAAGGGAATTCCAGGCGTGTGCAGCCGGGATGCCGGTAAAAGATACGGTGAAGATTGCAGACAGAGAGTCCTTTGCGGTGGAAACCCCGGACAGGAGCCGGGTTTGGCAGATCCAGACACCACAGGCGTTTGCATTCCCACTGATTTACCAGGCGTACCAAAAGCTTCTGGAACAGGAAGCCGGCGGTAAAAAGCTGCGCGTTACGGATGACGCGATGGTATTAGAGGCCATGGGGCAGGGAAAGGTGAAGCTGGTGGAAGGATCTTATGAAAACATAAAGATAACGACGCCGGAAGATCTGGAGGTCGCCCAAATGTTCCTGGAACGCAGGAAATAACCCCTTTCCCAAAACCTGAAAAATTTGGCAAAAAAAATGAAAAAAACTATTGACATAGCAGGAATACTTTGCTAAAATCATACATGCGCTGTTGAGAATAAAATAGTTTGGAGAGGTGTCCGAGTGGTTTAAGGAGCTGGTCTTGAAAACCAGTGATTCCGAAAGGGACCGTGGGTTCGAATCCCACCTTCTCCGCTTTTTATGGAATCGACACGGCATACTGAACTGAATACCAGAATTTTAGTTCTGCCATATGGAGAAGTACCCAAGCTGGCCGAAGGGACACCCCTGGAAAGGGTGCAGGTCG
>CAOKNO010000049.1 GCA_948470065.1 uncultured Eubacterium sp.
CGGAACCCGGATATGAAGTTCTGGGCGTCCCCCTGGTCCCCGCCTGCATGGATGAAGGATAACAACAACCTGATTGCTGGGAATATTGTGTATAACGATAAGAATATGGCGACGTACGCGCAGTATTTCAAAAAATTTATTGAAGCTTACCGGACGGAAGGGATTGATGTATCCATGGTAAGCCCGCAGAATGAGCCGACGATGTGGACGTTGTATACGTCCTGTATCTGGACTGGGCAGCAGCTTTGCGACTTTATCCGCGACCATTTAGGGCCTGTGATGGAAGAGCTTGGCGTAGAAATCTACCTTGGGACGTTTACCAATTCCAACGACAGCATGATGGATGCCGCCTTAAAGGATCCAGAGGCAAGGAAATACCTTTCTGGCGTTACCTTCCAGTGGTGGTCATACTTTAAATCGCATTCTTTGTACAACACAGGCTTTGATCTTGGCATGATGCAGTCGGAGACGATGTGCGGGAATGGAAGGAACGACTGGCAGTATGCAGAGAACCAATTTGATGTTATGTGGATGTATTTAAGCACCGGGATCAGCGCGTATAACTTATGGAATATGGTTCTGGAATGGGACGGGGTAAATCCTGGCGGCCACAATACGGCGAACCCGCCATGGCCGCAGAATGCGCCGATTACGGTAAACGATAACACCAAAGAGTACCGGATCAACCCGCATTACTATGAATACAAGCATTTTACAAATTTCATCCAGCCAGGCGCGCGCAGGATTTCCAGTACCGGCACATTTGACGCAGAGTTCCCAATGGTGGATGAAGTAGAACGCGACGACAGGTACGCAAGGGAGCTGCACGAAATTGCATTCCGCAACCCGGACGGCACAAACGTACTGATGGTGAAGAACGGGAGCAATTCCGTAAAGCATGTGGATATTAACTTCAATGGTCGGAAAATAAGCGTCGATCTCCCAGCGCATTCCATCCATACCTTCCAGACAGAGGGTACGCCATTGACTGGGAATGAAACGGATATGAGGGATCAGCTGCCAGAATATATCCCGTCAGACCAGATCGTAACCTTACAAAACAAAGCGACTGGGCAGGCGTTAGGTGTAGAAAGCGGTTCTGTAAAAGACGGCGCGAAGGTAATCCAGTGGGATTATACGAAGGAAGCCAACCAGGAATGGTATCTTGCTCCGGTAGAAGGCAAGGAGCATACGTATAAGCTTGTCAACACAAAAAGCGGCAAGATTGTAGCGGCCGACGGCGGCAAAACGGACGATGGCACGAAGATGCTTCAGTGGCATTACGAAGGGGCGGGCCATACCGAGCAGCACTGGGTATTAGAGGAAGACGAAGCAACTGGCGCTTGTAGGCTTAAAAATGAAAAGAGCGGCCATTACCTGTCCGTGTTAGGGGCAAAAGGAAGCCAGGCAGAACAAAAGGCAGACAATAAAGCCAGCGATAACCAGGTATGGGAAATTACGTATGTGAATACGGGAAATACGCCTTCCGTAAATAAGGCAGAACTGGAGAAGGCCATCCAGTCCGCGTCTGCAAAAGCAGAGAAGGATTATACGAAGGAAAGCTGGACAAAGTTTAAGAAAGCCTTAGAAGACGCAAAAGCCATCCAGGCCAAAACAAACGCCACCCAGGAAGAGGTAGACGCAGCCTTGACGGCCTTGAACCAGGCGGTCTTGGCGCTTGTGCCAGCAGTTGTAAGCGCAGATAAAAAAGCGTTAGAAGAAGCCATCAAATCCGCATCTGCAAAAGTAGAAAGCAATTATACGAAGGAAAGCTGGACGAAGTTTAAGAAGGCATTGGAAGATGCAAAAGCCATCCAGGCCAAAGAAAACGCTACCCAGACAGAGGTAAATGCAGCCTTAACATCATTAAACCAGGCGTCCCAGGCGCTTGTACCAGTACAAAAGCCTATATCGGATCCGATAAAAGCGCCTGCTTCTGTGAAAGCTTCCTGGACAGGGACCAAAAATATTAAGGTATCCTGGGGCAAGGCGCCTAACGCAGAGAAATACGAAGTATACCGTTCCTATAAGAAAAATTCTTCCTACAAAAAGATTGCGACAGTAAAAGGGAAGGTTTCCTATACAGACAAAAAAGCGTTTGCTGGAAAGAACGTATATTACAAAGTAATTGCAGTACGCGGCGCCAAGAAAAGCACATACAGCAAAGCCTCTTCGGCCGCTTACATCGTAAAAACCCCAGCCAGCGTAACCGTAAAGGCAGGGAAGAAAAAAGCGACGGTATCCTTCAAGAAATCCAGCAAAGCGTCCGGCTATCAGATTTACCGCGCAACAAAGAAGAACGGCAAATACAAAAAGGTGGCGGACCTAAAAGCGAAACAGGCCAAAAAGACTTTTACAAAGATGAAGAAAGGAACCTACTATTACAAAGTAAGGGCATATAAGACCATCAGCAAAAAGAAGATCTATACTGCCTTCACTTCTCCTAAGAGGGTAAAGGTAAAATAATATAACGTAAAAGACGCCCGGCGAGTGTGCGGGCAGGCATAAAAAGGGCAGCTACATAGAGGAATGATTTGGTATGGTCGGAAACGTCTGTTTCCCAGAATCATCCAGTCAAGGATTCCTCCTTGTAGCTGCCCAAGCCACGTCTTACGGGTCGCGCCGTTTCCCGTCCACCCTATTTATGGAAGAAACCATTTACAGATTTTTCGATCTATGCTATGATAAGAAAAAAAGGAATGAGAGTGATATCATTATGTTAGTATTTATTATTGGAGGCGTTGTCCTCGTAGCAGTTATCGTATCCGTCGTTGCATCCGTGGCAGGGGCAGTAGCCGGCGTTGTGGACGAGGAGAGCGAAGATTGACCATATGCAGCGGAGGCAAGTATTGAAGGAGCATAAGATTGACAAGGTCTTGCCAGGAAGCATTGCAGAAGAATTAGGCGTTGCCCCTGGCGACGTGCTGGTATCCGTAAATGGCCAGCCGTTAGAGGATGTGTTTGATTATCAGTATTTCACAAACGAAGAATACCTTATCGTAGGGATCCGTAAGCCGGACGGGGAAGAATGGGAGCTTGAAATCGAGAAGGAATACGAGGAAGACTTAGGCATTGAATTTGAAAACGGCCTGATGGACGACTATAAATCCTGCCAGAACAAGTGCATTTTCTGTTTTATTGACCAGATGCCAAAGGGGATGCGGGATACCTTGTATTTTAAGGACGACGATTCCAGGCTTTCTTTTTTGCAGGGAAATTATGTGACGCTTACGAATATGAAGGATCATGATTTGGATCGGATCATACGTTACCATTTAGGCCCGATCAATATATCCGTACAGACGACGAACCCAACGCTCCGCTGTCAGATGCTAAACAACCGTTTTGCAGGCGAAGCGTTGAAAAAGATGGACAGGCTGTATCGGGCAGGTATACCGATGAATGGGCAGATCGTGCTGTGCAAGGGCGTCAATGACAAGGACGAGCTTAGAAGGAGCATTGACGATCTGATGAAGTACATGCCTGTGATGGAAAGCGTTTCGGTTGTCCCGGTTGGCCTGAGCAAGTACCGGGAAGGGCTGTACCCGCTTACACCTTTTACCAAAGAGGATGCGGCGGAAGTCCTATCCACTATCCATCGTTACCAGGAGATCTGTTACGAACGCTGCGGCCTTCATTTTGTCCATGCAAGCGATGAATGGTATCTGCTGGCAGGGCAGGAGCTGCCGCAAGAGGAATCGTATGACGGCTATCTTCAATTAGAGAACGGCGTGGGCATGCTGCGCCTTTTGGAAACCGAGTTTGCAGACGCCCTTGCAGAAGCCAGGGCGTCTGGGCGCTCTTGCCCCAAAGGGAAGGCAGTGATTGCCACAGGGGCGCTTGCAGCCCCTACGATCGATAGGCTAATGGGACGTTTCATGGAAGCCTTCCCAGAGGCTAGGATCCAGGTGTTCCCGATTGTGAACCATTTCTTTGGCGAGCAGATTACGGTTTCCGGGCTTTTGACAGGACAGGATATTACCGCCCAGCTAACGGGCAGGGATCTTGGGCGCAGGCTGCTTTTGCCATGCAACCTTTTGCGCAGCGGGGAAAGGGTTTTTTTGGATGATCTGACGGTAGAAGACGTGGAGCGGGCGCTTAAGGTTGAAGTTGAAATCGTAGGATCCAGCGGCAAGGAATTGGTGGACTGCCTGCTAAAGGAAGCGTAAGTAGGGCAGCTTCTCGTTGGGCTGTGCCGTATGGAAAAGGAAGCATTGTATCAGTTGTATTGCAAATGAAGGAGAATAGAATGAGTAAACCAGTAGTTGCAGTCGTGGGGCGGCCGAATGTCGGGAAATCCACGTTGTTTAATGTTTTGGCAGGGGAACGGATTTCCATTGTGCAGGATACGCCGGGCGTGACCAGGGACAGGATTTATGCTGACGTCAGTTGGCTGGATAAGGCGTTTACCTTGATTGATACAGGCGGGATTGAGCCGGACAGCAATGATATTATCCTGTCCCAGATGCGGGAACAGGCGCAGATTGCGATAGATACGGCGGATGTCATTATCTTCCTTACCGATGTGCGGCAGGGCTTGGTAGACGCGGATTCAAAGGTGGCGGACATGCTGCGCCGTTCTAGGAAGCATGTGGTGCTGGTGGTAAATAAGGTCGACAGCTTTGAGAAATATATGCCGGACGTCTATGAATTTTACAATCTGGGGATTGGGGAGCCGCTCCCTGTTTCCGCGGCTTCTAAGCTTGGGATTGGGGATATGCTGGATGAAGTGGTAAAGCATTTCCCAGAGGATACCGAAGCAGAAACCGAGGATGACCGCACGAAGGTTGCAATTGTTGGGAAGCCGAATGTTGGGAAGTCTTCTCTGATCAACCATCTGGTCGGGGAGGAACGTGTGATCGTATCGGAGATTGCAGGGACCACCAGGGACGCCATTGATACGGAGATTGCCTGGGAAGGCAAGGAGTATATCTTTATTGATACGGCGGGCTTGCGGCGTAAGAGCAAGATTAAGGAGGAGCTGGAGCGGTTTAGCATTATCCGTGCCGTTACGGCCGTAGAGCGTGCAGACGTCGTTGTCTTGATGATTGACGCTACGGAAGGGGTGACGGAGCAGGACGCCAAGATTGCGGGGATTGCCCACGAACGCGGGAAGGGTATTATTATTGCGGTAAATAAATGGGACGCTATCGAAAAAGACGATAAGACCATGTATAAGCATACCGACAGGATCCGGCAGGTCTTAAGCTTTATGCCGTATGCAGAGCTTTTGTTCCTTTCTGCAAAGACGGGGCAGCGTACGAAGAAGCTGTTCGATATGGTAGACGCCGTGTTAGAGAATAACTCCATGCGGGTAGCGACCGGCGTACTGAACGAGATTATGTCAGAAGCCGTGGCGATGCAGCAGCCGCCGTCTGATAAGGGCAAGCGCCTAAAGCTTTATTATATTACGCAGGTATCGGTCAAGCCGCCGACGTTTGTTATATTCGTCAATGACAAGAAGCTGATGCATTTCTCATATACGAGGTATCTAGAGAATAAAATCCGCGAGGCGTTTGGGTTCCAGGGGACGCCGCTGAGATTCATCATACGGGAAAGGAAGGAAAAATAATCATGTTGGCAAGCCGGGGGATCTGTATTGTAATTGGTTATATCTTAGGCCTGTTCCAGACGGGCTATCTGTATGGGAAGCTTCATCATATTGATATCCGGGAGCATGGCAGCGGCAATGCTGGGGCGACAAACACGTTGCGTACCTTGGGCGTAAAGGCAGGGCTGTTTACGTTTTTCGGGGATCTTGGTAAGACGATCCTTGCGATGCTTGCGGCGTGGCTTCTGTTCCATACAAAATACCCGGACGGAGTCAGGCTTTTGGTGATGTATGCAGGGCTTGGCAGCGTCCTTGGGCATAATTTCCCATTCTACCTAAAGTTCAAGGGTGGGAAGGGCGTGGCCTGCACCGCTGGGTTTATCCTGGCATTTTACCCGCCGATGGCGCCAGTCTGCCTGCTTTTGTTTATCGTGGTGGTCGCAGCGACGAAGTACGTGTCCCTGGGTTCGATCTTAGTAGCTGCCTGCTTCTATGCGCAGCTTCTGGTATATGGGCAGCTTGGGCATCTTTGGGTGCGCCCGGATCTGCTGCCAGAGGTCTATGTATTAGGAGCCGTATTCTCTCTTTTAATCCTCTGGAGGCACCGGGAGAATATCAAACGGCTGTTACATGGGACGGAGAATAAATTTTCTATGCACAGCAAGGAGAAGAAGTAAGGTTTTTACGCAAAATGGATGATAACAAGCGTGGGGATGAGGGCTATATGGATTGGAGGGAATTATGGCAAATATCAGTATGATTGGCGCGGGAAGCTGGGGCATTGCACTGGCGGTTGTATTGGAAAGCAATGGGCATGAGGTAACCATTTGGTCTGCCATTGAGCAGGAGATTGCCATGCTCAGCAAGGAACATGAACACAAGGCGAAGCTTCCAGGCGTGCGCCTGTCAAAGCGGATTGGGCTGACCATAGAGTTAGAAGAAGCCATCCGGGGAAGGGATCTTTTGGTGATGGCAGTACCGTCTGTCTACGTTAGGAGCACGGCAAAGCAGATGCAGCCTTATGTGGCAGATGGCCAGCTTATTGTAAATGTGGCAAAGGGCATTGAGGAAGGGTCGTTGATGACGCTTACGGATATGATTTCGGAAGAAATCCCGCAGGCCGAGGTGGCGGCGCTGTCTGGGCCGAGCCATGCGGAGGAAGTCGGGCGCGGGCTTCCGACGACTTGCGTAGCAGGCGCTAAGAAAAAGGAAGTAGCAGAATTAATCCAGAATGTTTTTATGAACGATGTGTTCCGTGTCTATACCAGCCCGGACCTTTTGGGGATTGAATTGGGCGGCGCATTGAAGAACGTCATTGCGCTTGCCGCCGGGATGGCGGATGGGCTGGGCTATGGCGATAATACAAAGGCTGCGTTGATCACAAGGGGGATTACGGAAATTGCAAGGCTTGCCCTTGCGATGGGCGCAAAGTTTGAGACCATCAGTGGGCTGACGGGTATTGGCGATCTGATTGTGACCTGCGCCAGCAAGCACAGCCGTAACCGGAGGGCAGGTATGCTGATCGGGCAGGGGCTTTCCATGGAAGAAGCGATGGAAGAAGTACAGATGGTGGTCGAAGGCGTGTATTCTGCGAAAGCTGCCCAGGCATTGTCTGAGAAATACCAGGTGTCTATGCCGATTATCGGGCAGGTGAACCAGGTGCTGTTTGCAGGCAAGCCTGTCAAAGAAGCTGTCCATGAACTGATGCTCCGTGATAAGAAAGCAGAGCATGACGAGCTGTGGGAAGATTGATGATGGACTTACAGCAAAAAAAAGTAGTTTTATACGGGAGTGGTGTCCTCTGATATGGAAGGCTCCGATATAGCCTTTAGGAGCGTTAGGTTGGCTGCCCAGTTCTAGTTCCAACGGCTGTATTGGCTGTGGCTTCTGGGCAGTTGCAAGATTTCATATTTCAAAGAGGAGGCAGGTATTATGTTAACGATTAGCGGTGCGGCGGGAGGCAATAGCCAGACGCCGCAGGCAGGGAACTCTGTAGGCAGCATCCAAGATCCAATCAGTAAGAGCATCCAGAAACAGATTGCAAATGCACAGAAGAGGCTTCAGGAGCTTTCTGCCAACCAGGATCTGAGCATGGAAGAGAAGATGAAGAAACGCCAGGAGATCCAGCAGGAGATTACAAACCTGAACCAGCAGCTTCGGCAGCATCAGATCGAACAGCGCAGGGAACGCCAGGAGAAGGCGAGGGAGGCTGCCAAAAACAATGCGTCTAAAAACCAGAATCCAGCGGATGCGAAGAAGCAGGCAGGGAACACTGGGTTTTCTAAGGCAGGTATGCAGGCAATGGTTTCGGCTGACGTATCACAAAAGCAGGCGCAGGAACTCGGAGGCGTGGTAACACGGATGGAAGGGCAGGCGCATGTGCTGGCCGGGGAAATCAAGCAGGATAAGAACCGAGGCGTCAATGTAGAAAAGAAAGAATCGGAACTGGCTAAGTTAGAAAATAGGATCGAAAAGGCAACGGATTCCCAAATCTCAATGCTTGCAGATGCTAAGAATGAAATAGATCGGGCGGCAGAATCCGACAAAGAAGTTGATAAAGAAGAGGAATCAAAACGTAACGGTATTGATGGGGAAGATAAAAGGCAGGATAAGGCCCACAAAGAGGAGAAGCCTTGGGAAGAGGAAAGGCCAGACGGCTATAGATCGGTGGATATCCGGCTATAAACGCATATCTGGATGATCTTTTTTAGAACGGGGACGGCGGATGTTTTCTGTAGTTACAGATAGCATTCGCCTTTTTTCTCTGAAATGTGAGGGTATGATAGAAGGACGATGGAGCCATACAGGGAGTAAGGGGGGATGGTTGTGCTGCATTTGGGAGAAATGTTGGCGGAGCGTTATGGAATCAAGGGGGTTTTAGGGCGCGGCGGCTATTCTGTCGTCTATTTTGCCTATGATTGGAAGAAGAAAAGGAATTGTGCCATTAAGGAAACCAGAATGATCCACGATGGATACAGCTATCATATGGTACAAAAGGAGGTAGAACTGATCCAAAGGCTGAAGTATCCTTATTTCCCGTCGATAGAAGAAGTGATAGAAGGCAGGGAAAGTAATTATATCGTAATGGAATACCTAGAAGGGGAGAACCTCGAAATGCGCCTGCAGCGGCTAGGACCTCAGGACGCGTGCCAGGTGGCAAGGTGGGCAAGGGACTTATGCTTGATGCTAGGGTATCTTCATCGTCTTCATCCGCCTGTGATCTACTGCGATATAAAGCCTTCCAATGTGATGCTGCAGCCAGGCGGTAATTTACGCCTGGTTGATTTTGGGGCGGCGATTTTAAAGCCCCGCGTACAAGGACAGGATATCGGGGAGGGGACAAGCAGTTACGAGGATTCCCCGGCGCTTTGCATGGGGACCAGAGGATATGCTGCGCCAGAGCAATTTCGCCAGGATGGCATTGTGGATGATAGGACAGATATTTATGGGGTGGGCGTAACGATGTACCGGCTGCTCACAGGGGCGGACCCGGTAAGGTTTCCTTGCGGGACGTATGGCGTCCGTGCTTGGAAGCCAGGGCTTCCTAGGAAGCTTGAGAAAATTGTCAGAAAATGCACAATGCCAGACCCGTCTGGGCGTTATTGCTCCTGCCAGGAATTGAAAATGGATTTGGAGTTCTTCCTATCCCATAGGGATCCCTGCCGCGGCGCCTTTTGGGGTAAAACATAGGTTTGCAAAAAGAGGATGGTTATGATAGAATAGTCGGGTTGCAAAATGAGGACGTGTGCTGCAAACATCTGTTTTCAGAACATATATTCTTTTTTGCTTTACAAACGGCAGTAGGATATGGTAGAATAAAAAACAGAACATATGTATTGGTCTGGAAAAAGATGTAGTTAGAAAGGAAGTCGGGATGTCGAAGAATCAGGAGTATGGCGCTGGGAATATCACAGTGCTAGAGGGCTTAGAAGCGGTGCGGAAACGGCCTGGGATGTACATAGGCAGCGTGTCTAGGAAGGGTTTGAACCATTTAATCTATGAAATTGTAGATAATTCGGTAGACGAGCATCTAGCAGGGTTCTGCGATACCATCCAGGTAACGTTAGAAGCGGATGGTTCTTGTACGGTGGAAGACAATGGGCGTGGGATTCCAGTGGGGATGCACTCGAAGGGGGTATCGGCCGCCCGCCTGGTGTTTACGACGCTTCATGCCGGAGGGAAATTTGACAATGATGCATATAAGACAAGCGGAGGCCTTCACGGCGTCGGATCTTCTGTCGTCAACGCCCTTTCCACATATCTGGATCTGGAGGTGCATCTGGATGGGAAGGTTTATCATGACCGTTATATGCGTGGGAACCCGGTGGAAGCATTGGCGGACGGCCTGCTGCCTGTGATCGGGAAGACGAAAAAGACTGGGACGAGGATTAATTTTTTACCTGATCCGGAGATTTTTGAAAAGACGCGTTTTAAAGAGGAGGATGTAAAGAGCCGCCTGCATGAAACGGCTTATCTGAATCCGGAGCTGACGATTGTATATGAGGATAAGCGTGGGGAAACGCCGGAACGCGTTGTGTTCCATGAGGAGGAAGGCATACGTGGGTTTGTGAAGGATTTGAATAAAAAAGCAGAAACGGTCCATGACGTGGTATATTTTAAGGGGGAGAACGATGGGATTACTGTGGAAGCGGCGTTCCAGTATACGAATGAATTTCATGAGAATGTGCTGGGGTTCTGCAACAACATTTACAATGCAGAAGGCGGGACGCATCTGACAGGCTTTAAAACAGTCTTTACGTCAATCATCAACAATTATGCCAGGGAGCTTGGCATATTGAAGGAGAAGGATTCCAATTTTACCGGGGCGGACGTACGCAATGGGATGACGGCGGT
Organism: uncultured Eubacterium sp.; assembly: GCA_948470065.1. Taxonomy (GTDB): domain Bacteria; phylum Bacillota; class Clostridia; order Lachnospirales; family Lachnospiraceae; genus Petralouisia. The sequence goes on from CAOKNO010000049.1 coordinate 10,406, forward strand.
GATTTCAATTAAGCATCCAGAGCCGCGGTTTGAAGGGCAGACGAAGACGAAGCTGGACAACCAGGACGCGTCCCGGGTTACTTCTAAGGTCACTAGCGAGGAAATCCAGCGGTACTTCGATAAGAACTTAGACAATTTGAAGAATGTAATTTCGTGCGCAGAGAAAGCGGCGAAGATCCGTAAGACGGAGGAGAAGGCTAAGACGAACCTGCTCAGCAAGCAGAAGTTTTCCTTTGATTCCAATGGGAAGCTTGCCAATTGTGAGAGCCGGGACGCATCGGTCTGTGAAATCTTTATTGTGGAAGGGGACTCGGCGGGAGGATCGGCAAAGACCGCCAGGGATCGTAGCTTCCAGGCGATCCTTCCCATCCGCGGCAAGATCCTGAACGTAGAGAAGGCGAGCATTGATAAGGTCTTAGCCAACGCGGAGATCAAGACGATGATCAACGCCTTTGGCTGCGGGTTTTCCGAGGGGTATGGGAATGATTTTGACATTGCAAAGCTTCGGTATGATAAGATTATCATTATGGCGGATGCCGATGTGGACGGCGCCCATATCTCCACATTGCTTTTGACGCTGTTCTACCGTTTCCTTCCGGAACTGATTTTTGAAGGGCATGTCTATGTTGCAATGCCGCCGTTGTACAAGGCCATACCGTCTAGGGGGAAGGAAGAGTACCTGTACGACGACGTGGCGTTGGAGAAGTACAGGAAGCGGCACAAGGGCCCGTTTACCTTGCAGCGGTATAAGGGGCTTGGGGAAATGGACGCAGAGCAACTGTGGGAGACTACGCTGGATCCGGCGACGCGTATGCTAAAGCAGGTGGAAATAGAGGATGCCCGGATGGCTTCGGACGTCACCGAGATGCTGATGGGGACAGAAGTGCTGCCACGCCGGGAATTTATCCATGCGCATGCCCAGGATGCGGAGTTAGACATTTAGGGCGCTTAAAGCATCCTAAGAGGGATTTCGATAGAACGGGTAGTTTAAGGAGATTAGGGATTTTAGAAAGGAAGAGCACGCCATGCTGGAAAAGGAACAGATAATCCGGACAGAATATTCGGAACTGATGCAGAAGTCATACATTGATTATGCCATGAGCGTTATTGTGGCGCGGGCGCTGCCAGATGTACGGGACGGCTTAAAGCCTGTGCAGCGGAGGACATTGTATGATATGTATGAGCTTGGCATCCGCTATGACAAGCCTTACCGGAAATGTGCCAGGATCGTAGGGGATACCATGGGGAAATACCATCCTCATGGGGATAGTTCTATTTATGAAGCTTTGGTCGTTATGGCACAGGAGTTTAAGAAAGGGCTTCCACTGGTAGATGGGCATGGGAATTTTGGCTCCATCGAAGGGGATGGGGCGGCGGCCATGCGTTATACAGAAGCGCGCCTTCAGAAAGTGACCCAGGAAGCATATCTTGCAGATTTGGACAAGGACGTCGTGGATTTTGTGCCGAATTTCGATGAAACAGAGAAGGAGCCGTCTGTACTCCCAGTAAAGGTGCCGAATCTATTGGTAAATGGAGCGGAAGGCATTGCCGTAGGTATGGCCACCAGCATCCCGCCCCATAACCTGTCGGAAGTGATTGAAGGGGTAAAGGCCTATATGAAGGATCCGGATATCACAACAGAAGGGCTTATGGAGCATATCAAAGGCCCGGATTTCCCTACGGGCGGGATTGTAGTGAACAAGGACGATCTCCGAAAGATCTACGAAACCGGGATAGGTAAGATCAAGGTACGCGGCAGGGTTGAGGTCGAGCAAGCCAAGGGCGGCAGGCAGCGTCTTGTGGTTACAGAGATCCCATACCCTATGATTGGCGCGAATATTGGGAAGTTTTTGATGGATGTGTACCATCTTACGGAGTCTAGGAAGACGAATGATATTGTGGATATCTCCAACCAGTCCTCGAAGGAAGGCATACGGATTGTGCTGGAACTGAAAAAAGGCGCGGATGTGGAGAACCTCTGCAATATGCTCTACAAAAAGACCCGGTTAGAGGATACCTTTGGCGTCCATATGCTTGCCGTGGCTGACGGAAAGCCCGAAACTATGGGGCTTGTGCCGATTATCCGCCATCATGTGAAGTTCCAATATGAGCTTGCCACGCGGAAATACCGTACGCTTCTTTCGAAGGAACTGGAGAAAAAGGAAGTGCAGGAAGGCTTAATCCAGGCGTGTGATGTAATCGATCTGATTATTGAAATCTTACGTGGCGCCAAGAACATCAAGGATGCTAAGGATTGCCTGATGCATGGGAATACTGAGCGGATTACATTCCGCTTCAAGGGATCTGAGGCGGACGCCAAACAGCTATGCTTTACCGAACGGCAGGCAACGGCTATTTTGGAGATGCGTCTGTATAAGCTGATTGGGCTTGAGATTGAAGCGTTACAAAAGGACTATAGAACGACGTTAGCAAATATTGCCAAATATGAGGAAATCTTAGGCAGCCGTGCGGCGATGGCGAAAGTAATCATCAAGGAGCTGAGCCGTTTCCAGAAAGAGTATGGGACGCCTAGGAAGACTACGGTGGAGAATGCCAAGGAAGCCGTATATGAGGAGAACAAGGTAGAAGAGAATCCGGTCGTCCTCTTAATGGATCGGTTTGGGTATGTGAAGACGGTGGACGTGCCTGTCTATGAACGGAACAAGGAAGCAGCCGATGGAGAGAATAAATACGTGGTTCCTTGCATGAATACGGACAAGCTTTGTATTTTTACGGACAAAGGGCAGCTCCATACGGTAAAGATCCTAGATCTCCCACATGGGAAATTCCGCGATAAGGGGACGCCGATCGATAATATAAGCAATTATAACAGCAATGAGGAAGAAATCCTTTATCTGAGCAATTTTGCTAAGCTGGCGTCAGAAAAGCTGCTGTTTGCAAATAGCAGCGGTATGCTTAAACAGGTGCAGGGAGCGGAATTTGACGTCCAGAAACGGACGACTGCAGCGACAAAGCTAGCGGAAGGGGAACGTCTGTTATTCGTGCAGCCTTTGGAAGGGACAGAAGAAGAGAGCGTGGTGATGCAGACAGAGAAAGGGATGTTCCTGCGTTTTCTGGCGTCTGATGTGCCAGAGAAGAAAAAAAGCGCCGTTGGCGTCCGCGGCATGAGGATCGAAGGGAAGGATCGCCTGAAAGCCGTATACCTGCTTGGCCAAGAGCCAAGGTCTGTGGCTTGGAAGGAGAAAGAGATTGCGCTTCACAGGCTTCGGATTGCAAACCGCGATGGCAAAGGGGTCAGAAAATCCTGATTCTTGACATGGCAGGAAGGATATATTATAGTGTAGGAAAGCTGTGCCTGCCAAAAGCGCAGGGAATTGGCACAAAAACAGGCGTTGTGCCGGCGGATAGGGCACAGTTTGCTATCTGGAGATAATATTAAGAGAAAACAGGCGAGGATAGGAAGAATGAGTAAAATAATATTGACAGGCGACAGGCCGACAGGGAAACTCCATGTCGGGCATTATGTCGGTTCCTTAAGGCGCAGGGTGGAACTGCAGGATTCCGGCGAATACGATAAGGTTTTTATTATGATTGCAGATGCACAGGCATTGACAGACAATGCGGAACACCCGGAAAAGGTGCGCCAGAATGTAGTGGAGGTGGCGTTGGATTATATGGCGTGCGGGCTGGATCCTGAGAAATCGACATTATTTATCCAATCCCAGATCCCGCAGTTGTGTGAATTATCCTTTTATTATATGAACCTGGTGACCGTTTCACGGCTGCAAAGGAACCCTACGGTGAAATCCGAGATCCAGATGCGCAAGTTTGAGAGCAGCATTCCGGTTGGTTTTTTTACGTACCCTATCAGCCAGGCAGCAGATATTACAGCTTTCCAGGCAACGACCGTCCCAGCAGGAGAGGATCAGATGCCTATGGTCGAGCAGACCAGGGAGATTGTGCACAAGTTCAATGCTGTCTATGGGGATACTTTAGTAGAACCGAAAATTTTGCTGCCGGACAACCAGGCATGCTTGCGCCTGCCAGGTACGGATGGGAAGGCAAAGATGAGCAAATCCCTTGGGAACTGTATTTATCTGTCGGAAGAGGCGGATGAGATTAAGAAGAAGGTAATGAGCATGTTTACCGATCCCAACCACCTGCGCGTGGAGGATCCGGGCTCTTTGGAAGGGAATACCGTTTTTACGTATTTAGATGCTTTCTGCCGTAAGGAGCATTTTGGACGGTATCTGCCGGAGTATGAAGATTTAGATGAGTTAAAAGCACATTACCAGCGCGGCGGCCTTGGGGATGTGAAGGTAAAGAAATTTTTGAACCATGTGTTGCAGGAAGAGTTAGAGCTAATCCGCGCACGTAGGAAGGAACTGCAGAAGGATATCCCTTATATCTATGAAGTGCTGAGGCGGGGCAGCGAGGAGGCAGAGCAAGTGGCGGCCCAGACCTTAGATAAGGTACGGGACGCTATGAAGATCAATTATTTTTCTGATACCGAATTGATCCAAGGGCAGGCAGAGAAGTTCCAATAGACGGTGTGAAGTCCTGTAAGCGCATCCATCTGTTCTATTGGCCTGGCTGTTTATTCCCGCGGGCAATGTACCCATAGGGGTGCAAATACCCCGCCCTTGCTGCGGGGTATTTGGCTGTGCCCAGAGGATTCTCTTTAATAGCCAAACGGTTCTCCGATTAAGATGATTTTAATCCGCTTCGCAGGTGCGCTGCGCCGTGTGATGACGGTATGGGAACAGATACAGTCTGGGCTTAAGCAGTCACCGCAAGCCCCGGTGGCGGCGCAAGGCGTCTTGCGCCCTAAGCGGTTGGCATTGATGGGGGAAGCCACGTTGCGTACCCTGGAGATGGCTTCTTCTAAGCTTGGCACGACTTTATTCATGCCTGCCAGCAGGATCACGTGTTTTGGCCCATAGATTAAGGCGGCGGCACGGTTCCCAGTACCATCCGTGTTGACAAGCTCCCCGCCTGTGGTGATTGCATTGCTGCTCATAAAGTAGTAGTCTGCGCATAATGCTTTATGGTAGATGTCAGCCACTTCTTCCGGCGTCTTTGCGCCTGCCCGGTCAAGCAGCGTGATATCGTCCCGTTGCTTCAATGCATCCGCTACTCCGGTTTCAGAAAGCGTCATGGAGCCGCCAAAGGATACTGTGCTCCCAGGCGCTACCATTTCCATAGCAAGCGACACGGCGTCTTTTGCAGTCTTGCAATAGTGGCATTCAAACTGCCTTTTTTCTAAATGCCCTATCGTTACAGCCGCAAGGTTCCCATAATACTGTTCCATTGGTTTTGTCATTTCCATAAGATTGTTCGTTCTCCTTTCTTAGCCATTCTACGGTTCCAGATACGTCCCCTGTAACAAGGTGTCTGAGCCGTTGATGTAGGTATCAGGATCCAAAGATCAGGATATTACTGTTTGCACCTTGGATAAGCGCTTACAGTAACGCCAAACTATCTTTTGCCCTAGTACCATAGGATTAGATTAGCACAAATGGAAAAAATATGCTATACTTATTCTTACGGGCAATTGCCAGGCGCTATGTCTGTGTTACGCTTCATCCGCGAAGCGTGTTTTTGGCACGGGGTAGACGGTAACGCGGCTGTTGGTTTAGGCGGCTGGTTTGCTATGTGGATAACGATAGAAAGAGGGTATGCTATGAAACAAACATTAAAAAAGCTGGCTTCTTATTATAAGCCTTACCTTACGATGTTTTTGGCGGATATGTTTTTTGCCATCCTGGGTGCAGGCGTCACGTTGGCGGTTCCTTTGATCGTACGTTATATTACGAACCATGTGGTTACGCTCCCGGCGGAGGACGCGCTGCATAAGATTTCGGTACTTGGCGTGTTTATGCTGTTTTTGGTGGCGGTGGAATGCTTCTGTAATTATTTTATTGCCAATTATGGGCATGTGATGGGCGCCAAAATAGAATCCGATATGCGGGCGGAGATTTTTGGGCATTACCAGAAGCTGTCGTTTTCTTTTTTTAACAACCAGAAGGTCGGGCAGCTAATGTCTCGGATTACAAGTGATTTGTTTGACATCAGCGAGCTTTTGCACCATGGACCGGAGGATCTGGTGATATCGCTGATTAAAATCGTCGGTTCTTTTGCGATTTTATTCACCATTGATTGGAAGCTGGCTCTGGTGGCTTTTTCGTTTATCCCTGTGATGCTTGTATACGCTTGGTACTTTAATACCAGGATGAAACGGGCGTTCCGTAAAAACCGTGTGAAGATTGCAGAGATCAACAGCCAGATTGAGGACAATCTCTCTGGCATCCGTGTGGTGAAATCATTTGCGAACGAAGAGGTGGAGAAGAAGAAGTTCGAGGTCGGCAACCAGGGGTTCTTGGCGGCCAAGAAAAACAGCTACCTCTATATGGCGGGTTATCATTCCGGGCTGGGGGCGTTGACCACGCTTGTTACGATTGCGGTACTTGTCGCAGGCGCCATGCTGATTACGCGCGGGCAGGTGGACGTGGCGGATCTGGTAACGTTTTTGCTCTACATCAATACATTTACAGAGCCAGTGAAGAAGCTGATTAACTTTACGGAACAGTTCCAGAACGGCTATACCGGGTATGAGCGGTTTATGGAAATGATGGAAATCGCGCCTGATATTTCAGACCGTCCGGGCGCAGTTGAGATGGGGCAGGTAAAAGGTGATATCTCCTTTGATAATGTATCGTTCCATTATGAGGAAAACACCGAAACTGTGTTGAACCATATTAACCTTGAAGTAAAGGCGGGAGCTTATATGGCGCTTGTGGGCCCGTCCGGCGTTGGCAAGAGTACGTTATGCAGCCTGATCCCGCGGTTTTATGATGTAAGCGGCGGTTCGGTAAGGATTGACGGGCAGGATATCCGGGATGTCACCTTAAAAAGCTTGCGCAACCAAATCGGGATTGTGCAGCAGGATGTGTATTTATTTGCGGGGACGGTTTTGGATAATATCCGTTATGGCAGGCCGCAGGCTACTAGGGAAGAGGTAATAGAGGCTGCGAAAAATGCCAACGCCCATGAATTTATCGAGGCGCTTCCAGATGGGTATGATACGGATATCGGGCAGCGCGGCGTGAAGCTTTCCGGCGGGCAGAAGCAGAGATTGTCCATTGCCCGGGTATTTTTGAAAAATCCGCCCATACTTATATTTGATGAGGCGACTTCCGCACTGGATAACGAAAGTGAAAAGGTAGTGCAGGAATCGTTAGAGAAACTGGCAAAAAACCGTACCACCTTTGTGATTGCCCATCGGTTGTCCACCATCCGGAATGCACAGAAAATCCTGGTGCTGACGGATCGTGGGATTGAAGAAGAGGGGACGCACCAGCAATTGCTGGAACAAGATGGGATCTATGCAAGGCTGTACCAGATGCAGTTTGCCGGATAGGAGATGTATGGAAATATTATTTAAAAAAATTAGGCTAGAAGACAGAGAGTGGATCGATCCTTATTTGCAGAAAAAAATGTACCGAAGCTGTGAAATGGTTTTCCCGAATATTTACTTGTGGAGCCGCAAATACCCGACGGAAGCTGCGCTTGTAGAGGATGCGCTGGTGTTCCGTGGATATCTGGATGATGGGGAGCCAAGCATGACGTTCCCCGCGGGGGAAGAAGCGCAGGCGCGCAAGGCAATGGACGCGGTGATTGCATGGTTCCAGGCAGAAGGAAAGGAGCCGCGCCTTCATTTGGTACAGCCAGCGGAATTTGAGTTGCTGGAGAAATGGTATCCGGGGAAGTTCCAGATTGCATACGACAGGGACACGGCCGATTATGTGTATGAAACAGAGAAGCTTACGACCCTGGCTGGGAAGAAGCTCCATGGCAAGCGCAACCATATCAATAAGTTTAAGGAAAGCTACCCGGATTGGGTATACGAAACGCTTACGCCTGGAAATGCAGAGGAATGCTTCCAAATGGCTTTAAAATGGCGTGAGGAAGCAGGATGTGAAGAAGATGAGGAAAAGCGGGCGGAGATGTGCGTAACGCTCAATGCCTTGCGCCTGCTGGGGGAACTGAAGCTTACTGGAGGCTTGCTCCGCAAATCGCCGCAAGGAGAGATTGTGGCGTTTACGATTGGGGAGCCTTTAAACCCAGATACGTTCGTTGTGCATATTGAAAAGGCGTTTCCGCAAATCCAGGGCGCGTACCCGATGATAAACCAGCAGTTTGTCGCCCATGAGGCGCAGGGATACCAATATGTGAACCGCGAAGAGGATACGGGGGCGGAGGGCCTGCGGAAGGCGAAGCTATCTTACCGCCCGGCATTTTTGGTAGAAAAAGGGATCGTATCTTTAAGGAAGTAATTGCGAAGAAAGGGATAGATTGGAGGGAATGATGACGAAGATTGATATTATTTCAGGGTTTTTAGGCGCAGGGAAAACAACGTTTATTAAGAAAATGCTCGAAGATGTGTTTGAGGGGGAGAAAATCGTCCTGATTGAGAATGAGTTTGGGGAAATCGGCATTGACGGAGGATTTCTAAAGGATTCCGGGATTGAAATCAGCGAGTTAAATTCCGGATGTATCTGCTGTTCTTTGGTAGGGGATTTTGGAAAGAACCTGCGGGAAGTCATGGAACGCTTCCATCCAGATCGGATTTTGATTGAGCCATCCGGCGTGGGTAAGCTTTCCGACGTTATCAAATCCGTACGGGAAGTGGAAGCAGAGAATGAAGTAAAGCTAAATGGCTTGGTCACGGTTGTAAATACGGCAAAGGCGACGAAGCAGATGAAAGCCTTTGGGGAATTTTTCAATAACCAGATTGCATACGCCACTGTGGTAGTCTTAAGCCGTACCCAGAATGTAAAGCCAGAGCAGACAGAGCTTGTGGTAAAGGCAATCCGTGAGAAAAACCCGACGGCCGCAGTCATTACAACGCCATGGGACGACGTCAGTGGGAAACAAATCTACAAAGTAATGGAGCGTCAGGGAAGCTTAGAAGAGGAAATGCTAAACGAGCAGAAAGCCCACCATAAGGAATGCTGCCATGGGCATCACCATCATGACGAGGAATGCTGCCATGAGCATAGCCATCATGAAGGAGAGGGCTGCCATGGGCATCACCACCATGAGGAAGGGGAGTGCCATGGGCATCACCATCATGAGGGAGAAGAATGCTGCCACCACCATCATGATCATGAACATCATGGGCACCATCATGCAGACGATATATTTACTAGCTGGGGCAGGGAAACGCCGCATGTGTTTACCCGGGACGTCATTGAACATGCAATGGAGGCATTCTGTGATACCAAAGACTATGGTACAATCCTGCGTGCAAAGGGTATGGTTCCATCCTCGGATGGGACATGGATTTATTTCGATATGGTGGATGGCGAATACGAACTCCGTACCGGGGAACCTGATTATACCGGGAGGCTCTGTGTCATTGGGACAGATCTTGCAGAGGATAAGCTAGAAGGGCTGTTTGGGATATCACCGCTGTCTTGACGGTAAGGCGTTATCAGAGATGGCATGTGCCGCCGTTTTAATCTTAGCACATAGAAGAAAGGGTGTGGGGAAATGGAGATTCCAGTATACTTGTTTTCCGGCTTTATGGACAGCGGCAAGAGTTCTCTGATCCGGGAAACACTGGTGGATGGAGGATTTAGTGAAAATGGGAAGACCTTGCTGATCCTCTGTGAAGACGGAGAGGTTGAATTTGATGAAAATGAACTTTTAAAGGCAAATACCAAGCTGGTTCTGATCGAAGAGGAGTCTGGGCTTACCACAGAAGCGCTGGAGGGGCTTGGCCGTATGTACCATCCAGATCAGGTGTTTTTGGAATACAACGGGACGTGGCAGATGTCCACCTTCTTAGAGATGGATCTGCCAAAGGACTGGGTGCTGGTGCAGTCCTTGGCAACCGTGGATGCGACGACGTTTGAGATGTTCCTTACAAATATGCGGGCAATGATTATGGAACAGGTTTTTGCAGCAGATGTGGTCATCATAAACCGGTGTGCCGACGATACCCCAAAGGGAAAGTTCCGCCGTGCCATCAAGGCTATTAACCGTAAGGCGCAGATTGCTTATGAACGTGAGGATGGCACGATAGATGAAAACGATATGGAAGAACTCCCATATGATCTGGATCAGGATGTGATTGAAATCACAGATATGGATTATGGCATCTGGTATATGGATGCTTTGGACGATCCAAGGAAATACGAAGGCAAGAAAGTGAAGTTCCTTGCCTTGGCCTACCGTCCAGATAAAATGAAAAAAGGCGTCTTGATCCCGGGGCGGTTTGCGATGACTTGCTGTGTGGATGATATCACGTTTGTAGGCTTCAAATGCAAGTATGGCAAAGCGGCGGAAATCCCTCACCGTTCCTGGATTACCGTTACGGCAGAGATGAGGACGGAATTTGCAATGGAATACAAAGGCAAGGGGCCCGTCTTATACGCTTTGGAGGTAACGCCTGCACAAAAGCCGGAGGATGAACTGATTTATTTTAGCTGATAAGAAGGCTTGGGATTCGGTTTTTTGCAGTAGATGGGACAGGAGATGGTGGAACACAAAATGGAAGCGTTTATCGGGACGTTGATCCGCAGGGAGCGTTTGAAGCAGAATTATTCCCAGGAAGGGCTGTGCAAGGGGATCTGCGTTGTGTCGTATCTGTCTAAGATTGAACAGGGCCGTGTGGACGCTGGGCAAGAAATTATCGCTGCGCTTTTGGGGCGTCTGGGGATTTCTTATGAAACAGATGCAGGGTTCCTAGAACGCGCAGGGGATACGGTAGAACAATTGTACGAACTCATATTTTCTGGCAGGGCAAAGGAACAGGATTTTGAAGGGTTCAGGGCGGAGTCGTCACGATACCTTTCTAGCAGGTATATGCTGGATGCTATGCTGCTGTTGCTGGAGATTCCGTATCCGGCGGGGAATATGCTAGAAGCGTCAGAAGATACAGGATACCGGCAGCAGATCCGGGAGTTGGGAGAATACGTATCCGGCATGTCAGGAAGGCAGTATGGGTATTACCTGTTTTGCAGATCCTGGTATGGCGAAGACAACTTTGAGGAACTTTTGAAATTAAACCCCAATGGGTTTTATCTGACCCAGGCAGGGAGCTGGCATTGGAGCAAAGGGGAATATATCCAGGCAATCGAACTTTTAGGCAGGGGTTACCATGCAGCCAGCGAGGAAGGCACCGTATACAATATGCTGTTAGCCAAAGTCATACTGGGGAATTGTTATTCTTCCATAAACAGCCAGGAACTGATGCTTAGGCAGTATAAGGTTGCTAAGCAGATAGCGTTAGCAATTGGGGCGGATGATTATATCCAGGAGATCGATTACAATATCGCCGCTACATTCTTAGAATGGGGGAAAGCAGAAGAGGCCGAGCCTTTTTTTAAGAAGTGCGGCAGGAGGGACACGATGTATTACCACAAGTATGCCCTATGTATGGAAAAGCTGGGTAGGATAAAAGAAGCGCAAAGGATGCTGCAAAAAGGCAGGCAGACCCAGGGGTTCGGGAAGTTCCCAGTCTACCAGGAAATGTACGGTTTGGTTGAGTACCGTTTGGAGCATCCTGTCTATTGGGAAGAGAGGGAATATGAAAGAAAGCTGCGTAGCTGTATGGAGCATATGCAAACGCAGCTACCAAGCAGTTATGAAAAATTCCATGTGCCTTACCTAATCGAGATCTTAGAACATAAAAGGAAGTATAAAGAAATTTGCCATTTGATGCGTAAATTTTCTTTGGGGTAGCGCGCCAGTACCATTGCAATAGCCAGAACCCTGGCTGTTACAAAAATTTCCTGGCTGTTCCATAAAATAGCTGTTAAGATGATAGTTTGAGTAGAAATTTTCTCAAAACTATCATCTTTTTTGTGTCTCTTATCCATGGTATGATGAATGTACGGAAAGGAGTGGAAATGGAATATGGATTATGGATGGAGAGGAAGGTGGTATACCTATAAGTTGTAGAGGGGAGCGATATACCTATAAGCGGTAGAGAGGGGCGGTATGCCTATGTGCCGTGACGAAAGAGGATATATCTATATAGGTAATTGCGAAACCCTCTCTGGGACAGACGCGTCTGTACAATCCATACA
>CAOKNO010000050.1 GCA_948470065.1 uncultured Eubacterium sp.
AGGACTTTCTCTTGAGGAAGTCAAACAACTGAAAGCTGATAGAAGCGCATAGGCAAAGTTATAGAGCCAGGAATCTAAAAAAACAGATTTGATCAGCCCCTTGTCAAGTAGACAAATAAAATATCTAAAATAATACTATAGGCATCTGCCATATCAGAATGCAGGGAATCTTCATCCGTTATCTTATACATAACAGTACATCTCAGACTTAATAATTCCCCACATACCTTCTGTGGAGCCTTTATCAATACAGTGCCCAACACAAGAGTGGTCTGGTTTCCGAATTCTGTTCAACTGCGTTGCCATAAGTATCAAATACAAACTTATTGTCATTTCTCCGGCTTATAACATAAGCCGCTGGATAATGGTCATAAAGGTCAAACATAACACTAAGATATAACTTCTTTCCGGTTTCGGGAATTTTAAATTCTGTTACATCTATAGCTCATTTTTCATTCGGTTTTCCTGTATTGGAATCTCTTTTGAGCCTATTTTCAGCAGCAGCTTCCGATTTGGAAAAACGATACGTTTCGGTGAAGAATTACCTTGACATAAATGTATTGTGTTGTTATACTATCCCTAAAGAGTAACAATAAAAGTTAATAGTAGATATAGAAAGTGTGGTGAAAATTAATATGGCACATCAAAAACAAAAGCAATTGACCGCTAGTGAGGAAGAATTGATGGAATTATTCTGGTCAAAGAAGGTTCCTTTGACCAGCGTGGAGATTTTAGAACTATCGGCTGGGCGTTCCTGGAATGGGAATTACATACACAGGATGCTGCGTTCCATGCTGAAGAAAGGAATGCTTGAGGTATGCGGCGTCGTGCCGAGCGGGACGCAGTACGCAAGGCAGTTTTACCCAGCGCTTACAAAGGAGCAATATGCGGCGAGGCTTGTTATGTCAAAAGGGATTGGGATCCATTCCATTGCGGACGTGGCGGTAGCGATGGTGGATGAAACAGAGGAACCGGATGAAAAAGGGCTTATCCGCCAGTTGGAGGAAATTATAGAAGAACTGAAAAAGAAAGAAACTATGGAGAATTAATTATGAGGATAACACTTTTTTCTTTTATCATGTCAATACTATGGGGCAGCATACTGGCCGTACTGCTTCATTTCTGTAGGAAAAAGCCGTTGTTTCTCCGGAAGTTCGGGATCCGTAATGTGTTGTTCCTCTATATGTGCTGTATTGTCCGGATGGTATTCCCGTACGAGTTTCGGTTTGCCAGGGCGCTGCCTTCGGAAGGCTTTTTCCAAGGGATTCGGGCGAACGTTGGCGGTCTAGGGGCAGGAACGGGGCGGCCATGGTTTTTCCTGGCGTTTGCCGTTGTATGGTTTGGGACGTCGGCCATGCTGCTTTTGCGTTTTTTGGTCTGCTATGCCAAATCCATACGGGAGTTTTCTGGATGCCGCATCTGTGAAGAAGAACGGATTCAAAGGACGTTCCAGAAGATATTGAATGAATGCGGCGATCAGGCGAAGCTCACAATCAGGCGCAGCAGGCATGTAAGCATTCCAATGGGCGTTGGGATCTTGAAAAAATCCATCCTTCTGCCAGAGGATAATTACAGCGATTCAGAGTTATATTATATCCTGCTTCATGAATATACCCATTTTAGGAACCATGATTTGCTGATAAAGATTGCAGTCCATATCCTAAGCTGTATGCTCTGGTGGAACCCTGTGGTATATCTGCTGAAGAAGGATATTGCGCAGCTTCTGGAAATCAAATGTGATTTGAGTGTGACAGGCGGCATGGAAGACAGTCGTAAGGCGGATTATTTGACAGCGATTGTTTCTGTGCTGAAACGGGCGGGCAAGAGAAACCGGGCGGAAGAATTTTATGGTACGGCTGCCCTTGTTGCAAGAAGTTATGGATCTGAAACCGTAGAACGGTTTCAGGCGGTGTCCATCCATTCCAGCGGCAGGAACCAGAACGGGTTTGTTATGGCGGCAGGCTTTCTGGCGATTGCAATGCTTTTTTATCTTTCGTATTCTTTCACACTCCATCCAGGACACCAAAGCCAGAGGGACATACGGGCAATCGAAACGGCGCCAGGCGCTTACGACGCTCCTAGGGAAGATTCCTTTGTGGATATTATGAGGAATACAAAGAGCGGGTATATGTATCTGTATGGAGAACCATAACATCCTCTGTTTCTAAGTAGGTGATTGCGAAACGTTCTCTGCAACAGACGCGTTTGTTCCATCCATACAAAAGCGGGCTCCAGATGCCGTCGCAAGTCGCCCTTCTTTTGTATGGATGGAACAACCGCTGTTCCTAGATTTGAGTTTCGCAAACGCCTACTGTTTCTAAGTAGGTAATTGCGAAACCCTCTCTGGGACAGACGCGTCTGTCCAATCCATACAAAAGCGGGCTCCAGATGCCGTCGCAAGTCGCCCTTTTTTTGTACAGATTGTACATCCGCTGTTCTAGAAAGGGAGTTTTGCAATCGCCTAGTTTCTAAGCTATGAAAGGAGAGAAGGAGATGAGGAAATCTATTGCATTAAAACAGCTTTTGCGCGCCCCGCTTAAGACCTTGTTGACGTTCCTTTTAATCGCTGCGGCTTCATTTACACTGTTCTCGCGCGTGGCGGATTATGCGGTTACTACGCGTGAGCGTGAAAATGCTATGGGCTATTATAAAGGGGTTGCCGCATTGGATAATACGACGCCGGAAACGGTGCTGGAGTTTGAGGATTTCTCTTATATAATAGATGGGGAGAAGAAGCCGTGGCCGACGGATGAGCAACTACAGGAATTTTCTTCCCTGCCGGGCGTCACGCTTGCAGAAACAAGGTATATGACAGCGGGGCTTATTGAGGGCTGCAAACGCATATTTGGCAAGGAAGAGTTGGATGAAGGGACGTTTGTTATGGAGGGCGGCTATGCCGGATATGAAGAGGCAAGTGAGGGTAAGGTATACCTTATATTTGACAATGTGAAACCGCTTACCGGGAATATGGAATTTGAACCCAAAGAGCCAATCCGAGTCTTATGCCCGTCTTCCGAGTATTATCTAGGCAAGAAAAACCCATACCCTAAGACGTATTGGGACAGCCTTAAGAAGGGGAGCCGCTGCCTTGTGGTTGGGATTCTTGACAACATACTGGGCATAAGTGGGTTTGCTATGGAATATGTGACGCAGGCGCAGGGCCAGGAGGATTTATTCCGTGTGGTGGAAGGCCTTCCAGAGCATTACCTAGAAACGGAGGAATTTACATTTTATAAGGAATTGATTGAGGTTGTGGAGCAGGCGGCAGACGTCTATGATATTGTGTATACTTCCGATATGAACAGCATACCGTATGTCAATGAACGGAGTATGGTAATCTCTCAGGGACGCCCTCTGACGGCAAAGGATCCCGCAGGCTGCGTTGTGAATGAACAGTTTCTAGAGGAAAACGGCATGTCTGTTGGCGATACGATCCGCATACAGCTTGGGGACAGGTTATTTAACCAGAGTTATAGTATGGGCGCGCAGCCTTACAATGCTGAGAGCATGTCAAAATTTACGGATACGGTAGAGCTTGAAATTATCGGCGCCTATCAGTTTAACAAACGTTATACGGAACGCATATCCGATCGTCTGTGGAATTATTCTGAGAGTACGGTCTTTGTCCCAGCCTCGCTTCTGCCAGTAGAGGTTCCAGCAGATCATCAAGTTGAAGTGAGTGAATTTAGTGTTTTTATTGAAAATGCCAAAGATATCGAATCATTCCTGCGGGAGTCGGAGCCGCTCGTTACAGAGATGGGGATCAATATGCGTTTTTCAGACAGGGGCTGGATGAATGTAAAGGATGGGCTGGAAACAGGCGCCCGGATATCGCTTCTTACGACCGCATTATATCTTGTAGGGACAGCGCTTGCCTTGTTTCTTGCCGTATTCCTTTATATTGGGCGGAGTAAGAAGCCTTACGCGATTATGCGTATGCTTGGGACGCCAGGCAAAGCCGCAAGGAATGCCATTCTACTGCCATTTGCCGTGCTGTGTATGATTGCAATGACGCTTGGCGGCATGATAGGGCTATCTTATGCGCAAGGTACGGCTGCCGTGGCCATAGAAGAGATGGTGGAGCTCGTGCCTGATGAGTTTGTGCCCAATGCCAGGATCTCGGCCAGCACAGTGCTCTTGTGCCTGGTATTAGAATTGGGGTTTACCGCTTTGTTAACTTTATTTTTCCTACGGAGGATGAAAAGGATCCCCCCGTTGGAACTGCTTTCTGGGAACCTGGTGCATACCAGGGCATGGAAAAGGAAGGGACAAGACGCTGCGCCCCCTTCGTCCATCCCGGTGAAACCGGAATTATCGAAACTTCCTATCGGCGTGGCCAAGCCCTCGCGCAGGAGATATGGGTCTGTCCGACAGGTATCTGCCTATGTTATGCGCCATATGAGGCGCGGGCTTACAAGGACGGCGGTAACGTTTGCCTTGGCGGTTGTTTTAACGGCAGGGGTTGGGACGCTTGTGTTGGCAAGGCTTACGTTCCGTGATATTTTCCATGAGGTTGACGTGAAAGGCGCCCTCAGAGGTTTTTCCTCTAGTACCATGCAGGAATTGTCACAGTCCCCGCTGGTTCAGGATTTTTACTACCAGACAAGCTACAGGGTACGGATCAATGGCGTAGATGCAAGCACAAAAATGGTTTTTACGAACAATGTCGACCAATATGCATCAGATTTTACAGAGGATTATAAGATTCAATATGCAGAAGGTTTTGACGCTTCTTCTATGGAAGGCATGGGGCCGTTGTGCATACTGGGGAATGAAACGGCGGAATTGTACGGCGTAAAGCCAGGAGATTCGATCGGGCTTCTGTCGGATGTAATGTATTTTGGCCTGGCAGAAATAGAAATGTTCCAGGAAGATGAGAAGAGGCTGAAGGAAGCGCGTGAAAACGCGACGAAACAGTATAAAGTCATAGGCGTGATAGAATCAAAGGATATGGATATTGCAACAGGTATTTTCGGTGCAATCAACGATATTGCAGAAAGCATGTACAGCAATCCGTTTATTGTGGAGAGCAGTGAATTTATCCTGGCGGACAATACAAGATATGAAGAACTGAATGATTTCCTTGCAAGGGTAAAAGCACATGACTATGGCTTTGGCATGACGTCCTCTTATTATCTGGATGCGGAAGAAATGAAGAATATGGACCGTATCTGCCGGATGTTAGAAGAGCTTTTCCCAATTGCCGTGGCGGCGGCGGTCTTACTGGGTATTTTTGGGCCTGGGCTTGTCATCCTACAGTCGGCGAAGGAAGCGGCGTTTTTGCGTGTCCTTGGCGTGACCAAGAAACGTACCCGCTGTATGCTGGCGTTTGAACAGATTATCCTGTGCGTTATCGGGACGCTCCTTGTGATAGCGGCGCTTGCAATTTATAACCCCGGAAGGTTCTTACGCGCATCTGAAACCTTGGCTTTTTGCAGCAGCCTGTATCTTTTGGGAAGTATCTGTGGGATCCTTTTGGCGTCTTTGCTGGTAACAAGGCACAAGGTATTAGAACTTTTGCATATCAAAGAGTAACATAGGCATAATCGAAGGTAAGGAATGGGCGGCTTCCTTCAAAGCAGGCGATCTAAGGATGCTTTGGGGAATGCCGCCTGTTTCTAGTCAAAGTTCCATCCTTATTTTTCCAAAATGTATTGAAAAAATTGTGGGAAAACTATATAATAGAGCCATATATTATTCTGAAAAGAGGAAGCAGCATATGAGAAACCGTGATACAAAATTAAGGATATCCTTCAATTCCCCTGTAATATTGACCTTTACCATTCTTTGTTTTTTGGCAATGCTGCTGAATAATATCACAGAGGGAGCGTCTAATACCGCGTTTTTCAGCGTCTACCGTTCCCCATTGCTTAGCTTGCAGACGTATATCCGCTTCTTCGGCCATGTGATCGGCCATGCCGGATGGGAGCATCTGTTCGGCAACATTATGCTGATCCTTGTTGTCGGCCCGTTGCTGGAAGAGAAATATGGCTCTGCGAATCTTTTATTCGTAATATTGGCGACAGCCCTGGCGACAGGACTGGTACACTTTATATTTTTCCCACGTATTATGCTCTTGGGTGCGAGCGGCGTAGTATTCGCACTGATCCTGTTATCGTCGATTACCTGCGTAGGGGAAGGGGAGATCCCCTTAACCTTTATCCTTGTGGCGGCGATTTATATTGGACAGCAGATATACGAAGGGTTATTTGTACACGACAATATCTCTAACCTGACCCATATATTGGGCGGGATCGTTGGCGCGTCCCTGGGGTTTGTTATGAACCGGAACCGAATGAGCGACTATTGATAGGATTGATGGCATATGTTTGAGAGAAAGAAGCTTTTGGACTTAGAGGAATATTTCCTGGATTTGGGAAGCCGGAGGGAGCACGGCGTGTTTTTCTGCCGGATCTGCGGCTACCATGCTAAGGTTAAAGCGTTTGTCCAGAAGTATTACGACAGTGCAAGGAAGTCGGGCGTTGTGATCGAAGGCAGGATCCCGAACCCGGATGAGAAGAACCTTGCATACTATGGGGAGATTATGGGAATGGATTTCTGTATGGAGAAATCTTTCCTGGCAGCAAGCCTTCAGAAATGGCTTCCGCGGATGAACGGATACCAGCGGGAGAACGTAGCCCAGTCCCTCTACGGGACGTTAGAGGGGATGCAGCGGGAAGGCAAGAATGAAAATATGCTGAAAAATGCATATATTAAATTTATGTGCTGGCTTTATTACCGTTTTGAACGCATCGTCAACCAGCTTGGGGCGGAGCATGTCCCTAAGATCCTGTATGAAGGGGAGGTCAGCAATTATGAGTTGAAAATGCTGGATATCTTGTCCCATGCGGGATGCGATATCGTCTTGCTGCAATATCAGGGGGACGCCAGCTATCAGAAGCTGGATCCGGCTTCTAAGGTATCGGATGTGTTCCAAATGCCTGGGATGGAGCCGTTCCCGGATACCTTCCATCTGAAATTCATCCGCAAGGAGTTAGAACAGGAGATGGAACGGGAACGTCTGTATGGCCAAAAGCCGGAGCTTACAAATGCTACGAATGCTTGGATCGAAGGGAAGGGGCTTTCGGATATCCGCAAGGAGCCCCGGTTGCGGGGCGAGGATCCGAAGCTGTTCTATAACTGCTTCCTGCGTATCTGCGGCGTGGAAGATAAGACGACGTATCTGAACGAACTATACCAGTTCCAGCTAGAGCTGAAAAACAGCAAGCGCAGCCTTGTGGTTGTGGAACATCAAATCCAGCAGCCGACCATGGAAGAAATCAATGCTATCCATAGGAAGCAGTATGCGAAGCAGGAGCAGATGCTGATGGATTTATCGGCGAATATCAAATATACGGCGAACCAAAGCTTACAGCGGATTTTGGTCAAAGCCTTCCTTGACGTGCTGTTTGAGGAAGCAGGGAAGCCAGATATGAACTTGAATAAGCTGACGAATAAAGCGGTATACCTGCTTTGCTGGCTGAACCGTTACCAGCCGAAGCTGTTTTCCAATTGGAAGCAGCCGGACATCGGATGTTTTATCTATTTGGGCGGGTGCAGGACGGAATTGGAAGCGATGTTCCTGCGGTTTTTAGCTAGGATCCCGGTGGATGTGCTGGTGCTGGTCCCTGATTTGAGCCGGGCATGCTGCCTTACGGATCGCTTGTTGTATGAGATCCACTATGAGCAGTCTATGGCTGTAGAGAAGTTCCCAAGGGAGAATGCGGAGATCCGTATGGGGACGGCGGCTTACCATGCGGAGCAGGAGCTGGATTCGGTCCTGTATCAGGATTCTGGTATGTACCGCGACCGCCAGTATGGCAAATCCAATGCCGTTTCCTTGCAGACGATGTACGAGGAAATCGAGCTGTTATGGGATCAGGAGCTGAAGTACCGTCCCAATTTCAGCACAGTGGACAGCGTTGTAAATATCCCGGTGCTGTTTGCAAAGGTTTCCGGGGTGAAGGACGGGAATGTCCCGGCGTACTGGGACGGGATCCGAAAGCTTGTGACAGAACATACGGTGGTAGCCCGGACGGTGCCGTATGTGGAGCCTGAGGGAGCGAACCCTATAAAGCCCCATGTAACAGCATTTTTCAAGAATGGGAAGCTTCTACGTGCAAAAATCAAGGAGCACCCAAGCTATCCTTATGGGTTCTTGCGGGAGGAGATCCAGGAACATATTTTAGATAAATTGCAGCTTCTGATCGAACAGCGGCTGATCAAAGGGACGTTTGAAAATGGGATGGAATATACCATTATTGCGACCATATTAAATATGAAAATGGAACTTGTAAGGCTGATCCAGGGGTTTGATTTTACAAAGAAGAACCCAAAGTTCCTCTACATCAATACAACAGAGCGTATGATTTCCCTGGAGGACGCAATCCTGGCAGCATTTTTGAACCTGGCAGGGTTTGACGTACTGTTTTTGATTCCGACAGGGTATCAGAACATAGAAAAATTTTACAATGGGAAAATTATGGAAGAACACCAGATCGGCGAGTATCTGTACGACTTGCGCGTTCCTGACTTTGGGAAGGGGCTATCTGGCATACGCCAATCCTGGCGGGAAAGGTTATTTAAAAGAGGTAATTGATTATGGCGCTTGATTTTAGTAAGACGGCAACGCAGCAGACGCTTGTTCCACAGACAAAGCAGGAAATCGAGGTTGTGGAGCAGTATGATATCGTGGCGGATCGGCAGCAGATGAACGATACCTTGACAAATTCGGCGGAGGTGGACGCCTTAGCCAGCACAATTGAGGTGTATAACCTTGAAACGATTGTTTCGTTTGGGGCGGAGGCTGCGGAAGAAATTTCCAAGGCGTCCGATGTGGTGCTGAACAGCATGAACATGTCGCAACTGGACGATTCCAGCGTGATGCTTACGACGCTGGCTAAAATTATGGATAAGTTTGACATTGAGGAAATTAAGGAGAACCCAGGCTTGTTTGGGAAGCTGTTCGGCAACCTGCGCAAGCAGTTGGATAAGATCCTTGCAAAATACCATACCATGGGAGAAGAGGTCGATAAGATCTATGTCCAGCTTAAGCAGTATGAATCCGAGATCAAACAGTCCAACCGCAAGCTGGATCAGATGTTTGAGGCAAATGTGAATTATTATCATGAATTGGTCAAGTATATCCTAGCAGGGGAACAAGGGTGCCGGGAGATTGAAGCTTACATTGCCCAAAGGCAGGCGGATATGGAATCTACTGGGGATAATTCCATCCAGTTTGAAATCCAGAGCCTACAGCAGGCGCTGATGATGCTAGAGCAAAGAACCCAGGATCTGCGCACGGCGGAAAGCGTCGCAATGCAGTCCATCCCTATGATCAAGACCATGGAGTTTAGCAATATGAACCTGGTCCGCAAGATTAATTCTGCTTTTATTGTGACGCTGCCTGTCTTTAAACAGGCCTTGGCGCAGGCGATTATGTTAAAACGCCAGCGTATCCAGGCAGAGGCCATGTCGGCGCTTGATGAGAAGACGAATGAAATGTTAATTAAGAATGCAAGGAACACGGCGGAACAGTCGAAGATGACCGCGCGCCTGGCGTCCGGCAGTTCCATTAAGATCGAAACGCTGGAAACGACCTGGCGTACAATCGTCAATGGGATTGATGAAACGAAGCAGATCCAGGAGAATGCAAGGAAACAGCGGATTGAGGATCAGGCAAGGCTTGAAAACATCAAGACAGAGTTCAACCGGATGTACCATATGCCGCAGAAGAAGTAACAGGAAGCCGTGATTGCGTAGGATTACCTTGCTCTAGGGGCGGAATGCCGGATCGTTTCACGTTCTGCTATAAAGCCTCAGGGTTTAAAATAAATATTAGGAGGAGGGCTTAGATTATGCCAATTAATTTATCGAAGGGACAAAAAGTTGATTTAACAAAAGGGAACCCAGGCTTAAAGAGTATTATGGTAGGTTTGGGCTGGGATGTGAATGCATTTGATTCCGGCGCAGATTTTGACTTAGACGCCGCCGCGTTTATGTTAGGAGCCAATGGGAAGTGCCCGACAGAGAAGGAATTTATCTTTTATGGGAATTTAGAGCACAACAGCGAGTCTGTTAAGCATATGGGGGATAACCTGACTGGGGAAGGCGAAGGGGACGACGAGCAGATTTTGGTCGACTTAACGAAGATCCCAATGAATGTGGAACGCGTGGCGTTTACGGTTACCATTTACGATTCTGACGTACGCAGGCAGAATTTTGGGCAGGTATCGAACGCGTATATCCGGATTGTGGATGAATCTACCGGGCAGGAATTGATCCATTACGATTTGGGAGAGGATTTCTCAATTGAAACGGCCGTTGTCGTGGGAGAGTTATACCGCCACAGTGGGGAATGGAAATTCAACGCGATTGGCAGCGGCTTCCAGGGCGGCCTTGCGGCATTGTGCGGCCACTATGGGATTGAAGTGGCATAGAAATAGTATCAGAATGGCAAAGAACTAGATTGGAATGAAGGAGGAATGGATGATATGCCAGTAAATTTGCAAAAGGGACAGAAGGTAAGCCTTACGAAAGGGAACCCAGGATTGTCTAAGGTAGTAGTCGGGCTAGGATGGGATGTGAATGCGTTTGATACTGGAGGGGATTTTGATTTGGATGCGGCGGCGTTCCTTCTTGCGGACACCGGGAAGGTATCGAAATCCGAAGATTTCGTATATTATGGGAATTTGCAGCATCCATCTGGAAGCGTAACGCATCTGGGCGATAATTTAACCGGGGCAGGCGATGGGGATGATGAGCAGATTAAAATTAATCTTGCGATGGTTCCGGAGAATATCACAAAAATTGCATTTACTGTCACGATTTATGAGGCGGAGCAAAGGCGCCAGAACTTTGGCCAGGTCAACAATGCTTTTATCCGTATTTACAACGAAGAAAACGGCGAAGAGCTGCTGCGCTATGATCTGGGCGAGGATTTCTCAATAGAGACGGCGGCTGTCTTTGGGGAATTGTATAAGAATGGGGGCGAGTGGAAATTCAACGCGATTGGAAGCGGTTACCAGGGCGGCCTGGCGGCGCTTTGCGCGAATTTCGGCGTAGAAGTAGGATAAGAAGAGTGGAATGGAAGGTAGCAGTTCAGACGCCATCTGCCATACGAGGGCGTCTGGGCTGTTCGTTTCTAAAAGAATAGGAGAGCATTATGGCAATAAGTTTACAAAAGGGACAGAAGGTCAGCTTAAAGAAAAGTTCTTCAAGCGGCTTGGGGGAAATCTTAGTCAATTTGAATTGGAATGCTAGACCTGCCAAGAAGGGGCTTTTGGGCGGCCTGTTTGGCGGGAGCCAGGCGATCGATTTGGATTTGGGATGCCTGTTTGAGTTAAAAGACGGGCAGAAAGGAACGGTGCAGGCGCTCGGCAACGCATTTGGGAACTTGAACCGCCCGCCATACGTTGCGTTAGATGGCGACGACAGGACCGGGGCGGCGGCCTCTGGCGAGAACCTTCGGATTAATGGCAACCAGATCCAGAACATCAAACGGATCCTGGTCTATACGTTTATTTACGAAGGCGTGGCAAACTGGCAGCAGGCGGATGGGATTGTGACGATTAAATACCCAGGGGCGGAGGATCTTGTTGTGAAAATGGACGATTACAATTCCACAGAGCGGATGTGCGGGCTTGCGCTGTTGGAAAATGTCAACGATGAAACGTTCAGCGTGGAGAAGATTGTGCAGTTCTACACGGGGCATGAGGCGTTAGATCAGGCGTTCCACTGGGGACTGCGGTGGAAGCCTGGACGGAAATAAGGCGAGCCAGCGGCTATTCAGTGCGCCTGGCAGCGGGAAAAGGAGGAATAAAAATGTCAGTTAGTTTACAAAAAGGGCAGAAGGTAAGCCTTTCGAAGGACAATGCAGGCCTTTCTAAGGTAGTGATTGGGTTAGGCTGGGATGAAGTGGAACAGAAGAAACGCGGGTTATTTTCAGCAAAGCCTCAGGATATTGACTGCGACGCTTCCGCATTCCTTTTGATTAGCGGGAAATTACGGGACAAGAAGGATATCGTATACTTTGGGAACCTGCGCCATCCGTCTGGGACCGTCCAGCATATGGGGGATAACTTGACTGGGGCAGGGGAAGGGGACGATGAGCAGATTGTTGTAGATCTTGCGAAAGTGCCAGATGAATACGACCGGATTGTAGTCGTAGTAAATATTTACCAGGCAGTCCAGAGGAAGCAGCATTTTGGGATGATCCGGAATGCGTTTATCCGGTTGGTGGACGGCAGGAACAACAATGAGATGTGCCGCTATAACCTGACCGAGGATTACTCTGGGATGACGGCGATGATTTTCGGAGAGGTATACCGTTATAACGGGGAATGGAAGTTCAATGCAATTGGCCAGGGGACGAGTGATCCAGGGATTGGAGAGTTGGCAAATAGATATTTATAAAAAGGAGAAGCACGATGAAGTATAATGGACTAACCGAGCAAGAGGCAGCGGATTCCCGGGCGAAATATGGTTCCAATGAAATTCCCGATTCTGAGCCGACTACTTTTTGGGAGGAATTTAAAGAAACGTTTGGCGATCCTATGATTAAGATACTGCTTGCAATTGCAGTTCTTATGATTGTGATGTTTTTCTTCGGCTATGCAGAAATCTATGAACCTTTGGGGACAATTGTCGCCGTATTGATTGTTGCATTTGTTTCAGCCAAAACAGGCGTTGCCAGCGATACCAAGTACCGTGAGTTAAAAGACAGTACGAAAAAAGACCAGTGTAAGGTACAAAGGGATGGCGTAATCAAGGTAATTGATGTAGATGACGTCGTGGTAGGGGATAAGATCCTGCTGCAGTCTGGGGATAAGATCCCAGCGGATGGTATCCTGGTATCTGGGAACCTTAGGGTAGACAATTCTGCCCTGAACGGGGAAGCAGAGGAATGTAAAAAGACCGAGGCGCCAGAGAGCGTACAGCTTCCAGAGGATATCACAGGAGATACTTTCGTAGATTCCCACTCATTGTTCCGCGGAGCCGTCGTATTTGACGGGGAAGGCGTGCTGGACGTCCGCAAGGTTGGCTTAAAGACCATGATGGGCAAAATGGCGGAGGAAATGCAGGAAGATGAGCCAGATTCCCCATTAAAGGTGAAGCTGGCGAAGCTGGCCAACCAGATTTCTACCTTCGGCTATATCGGGGCGGTAGTGATCGCCGTGCTGTATTTGGCGTACTTTGTCATTTCTGCAGGCGGGGTATCCGCGTTCTTCGCCTTGGGCGTGGAAGTGATTATCAAGAAAATCGTAGAGGCCGTTTCTTTAGCAGTCGTGATTATTGTCTGCGCTGTGCCAGAGGGCCTTCCGCTTATGATTTCTTTGGTGCTGATGCAGAATACCAGCAAAATGCTGGATCACAATGTATTGGTACGTAAGGCGGAAGGGATTGAAACGGCTGGTTCCTTGAATATTTTATTCAGCGATAAGACGGGTACGATTACAAAAGGGATGCTAGAAGTCGTGGATTTCTTTACGGCAGACGGCAAATCCATCGAGATCCCTGCGTTAGGGCAGCATAAAGAAATCAAAGGGCTTTTGGATTTTGCCATCGGCAAGAATACCCAGTCCATGTATGATGCGGAACATCGTGTGATTGGCGGGAACGCTACGGATCAGGCTTTGATGAAATTTATCGGGGAGAAGACCTTCCGTGCCTTAGAGGCGGACAAAACAAATGCGGTTTCCAGTTCGCAGGGCTTTAATTCCACGAATAAGTTCAGCCAGGCCAGGATTGAGAACCAGGGCAAGACCTTTTACAAGGGCGCGCCGGAACGCCTGCTGGCTTCTGCCACGAAGTTCCTTGATGGGAACGGTGAAGTAAAGGCTTTGGATAAGGCTGTGTTAGACAAGAAGATTGACGCGCTTGCCGCTAAGGCAATGCGCGTGCTGGCGTTTGGTTATTCTGAAAAAGGCCTTGTGGAGAATAAGATCAACGAGGATATTGTGATTATCGGGCTTGTCGGCATCCGCGACGATGTAAGGCCGGAGGCGAAAGAGGCGATTGAAGAAGTGCAGCAGGCTGGGATCCAGGTCGTTATGATTACCGGGGACAGGCTAGAAACTGCCGTTGCCATTGCCAAAGACGCAGGCCTTCTGCGGGAAGCATCGGATCAGGCGCTTTCTTCCGCTCAGTTGAATGCAATGTCGGATGAGGAAGTGAAGAAGATTATCCCGAATATCCGTGTGATTGCAAGGGCGCTGCCGACCGATAAGTCCAGGATGGTACGCCTGTGCCAGGAAATGAACCTGGTAGTCGGCATGACAGGCGACGGCGTGAACGATTCCCCGGCATTGAAGCGCGCGGACGTTGGCTTTGCAATGGGCAGCGGGACGGAAGCAGCGAAGGAAGCTGGGAAAATTGTAATTTTGGATGATAACTTTAAATCCATCAAGGATGCGATCTGGTATGGCAGGACCATTTACCACAACATCCTCAAATTCTGTAAGTTCCAGCTCGTCATCAATGTAGCCGCTGTCGTCGTAAGCGCGATTGCGCCGTTCTTTGGCATTGAAGAGCCACTGAAGGTCACGCATCTTCTGTTTGTCAACCTGGTAATGGATGGGCTGGGCGCGATTATGTTAGGCAACGAGCCTGCTCTGAAGAAATATATGGACGAGAAGCCAAGGCGCAGGGACGAGAGCATTGTGAGCAAGAAGATGATGGCGCAGATTGTCACCATGGGCGCATGGCTGACCATTATTAGCTTCATCTATTTGAAGCTGCCGTTTTTCCGCAGCTTATTTGAGACGGAAGAACAGCATCTGACCGGATATTTCGTGCTGTTTATTGTAAGCGCGCTCTTTAATGGGTTTAATGTCCGTGACGACAAATACGGCATCTTCAAAGGCCTGAATGAAAACACAGGGTTTTTAAAGGTATTTTTCCTGATTATCCTGGTGCAGGCGTTGATTGTAAATGCTGCGTTGGTTCCATTTACTGCATTTACCTGGATTGGGAATATGTTTAGCTGCGTGCCGTTCGGCATAAAAGGATGGGTGGCGGCCGTACTGCTTGCCGTTACTATGATCCCAGTGGATTTGATACGGAAAACAGTGGTAGAGAGATAAGGTAGAAAAAGGCAGGAATGGGATGAAGATTTTCTTTTCAGATTTGGATAATACCTTGATCTATTCGTATAAGCATGACATCGGGAAAGAAAAACAATGTGTGGAAACCTACCAGGGACGGGAGGTTTCCTTTATGGCAAGATCCTCTTACCATCTGTTAGGGCAGGTGGTAAAGAGGGTTTTGTTTGTTCCGGTGACGACCCGGACGATGGAGCAGTATGCGAGGGTTGATCTTGGGATTGGGACGCCGGAATACGCCCTGGTATGCAACGGAGGCGTATTGCTGCGGGATGGGGCGCGGGATCCTGCCTGGGAGGAAGGCTCTAAGCGCCTTGTGGCGGATTGCCAGGAGGAGTTGTGCCTGGCGGCAAAAATCCTGGACGAGGATCCAAAGGTGGATTTTGAAATACGCAATATAGAAGGATTGTTCCTGTTCACCAAAAGCCAGGATCCTAGACGGACTGCCCAGAACCTAAAGGATGCGTTGGAGCATTCCAGGATAGATGTATTTACAAACGGCGTGAAGGTGTACGCTATGCCAAAGGTGTTGACGAAGGGAGCCGCCGTACGCAGGTTTTGCAACATGATGAAGGAATCCGGGAAGCTGCCAGGAACCCAAAGCTTCCCGGCGGTAATTGCAGCAGGCGACAGCGCATTTGATATCCCAATGCTGCTAGAAGCAGATCTTGGGCTGGCGCCATCTGGGCTAGAGGAAGAGATAGGGATTGCAGTAAATAGGCCGGGTGGCGGCGGCAGGCTTTCTTACAGCAGCGGGCAAACGGGAATTGCCTGGGATCTTGCATTGCAAAAGGGCAAAAGGATCTGCTGCCTGGGGCAAGAGAGGCTGTTTTCGGAGGAGACGCTGCAGTTGGTGGAGCGCCTTTTGGACAGGGAACAGGAGTTTTTTCATACAAACAATAAGAACGGATAGGGAGGATTGTATATGGGGATTGTACGATTGGATCCATCAGAGGTGCATCAGATTGCCCATTTATTCGCAGGATGGCAGGAGTCTGTGATCTGGTCCTGCTTACAAGGCGTAATGGGGGAGGCGTGGGCGGACAATAAGACAGACCCGAAGTCGGCGCGTATTATGTTGGGGGATTTTTGTTATCTTGCCGGAGAGGTGGATCGTGCATTGATTACGGAAAAGCCCAAAGAGAGGGCGTCTGATTTTATTATTATGGTTCCGGAAAGCGCAAGAAGCGAAAGCTGGTCAAAAGAAATCGAATCTGTGTATCAAAAACGTTGTAAACGTGTGGAACGCTACGCCATCAAAAAGGAGCCAGGTATTTTTGACCGGGATCATCTTGTGCAGATCACAGAAGAGCTTTTGGAAGGATATGAGATGAAAAGGATCGACGAAGCGTTGTTTTGGCAGACCAGGGAAGCTGGCTGGGCAAAGGACTTTACCGCGCAATTCCATTCTTATGAGGATTACCGGGATCGAGGGCTGGGGGTTGCCGTATGCAAAGATGGAGAACTTGTAAGCGCGGCGTCTTCTTATTCCGTTTACAAGGGTGGGATTGAAGTGGAAATCGCAACTAGGACAGACCACAGAAGGAAAGGGCTTGCCTTGGCGTGTGGGGCAAGGCTTGTGTTGGAATGTATGGATCTTGGCCTGTATCCAAGCTGGGACGCACAGAATATGTGGTCGGTTGCAATTGCAAAGAAATTAGGCTATCATTTTGATAAGGCCTATACAGCGTATGAAGTATCTGCATTTGGCGCATAGAGTAACCGGGATTTGGCGCATAGAATAGCCAGGGTTTGGCAGAGAGGAGGAAGTGAGATGGCATCAAGACCAGAATTTGTCCAATACATTGCCGATCAGTTAAGCGGGGCAGGCCAGATCACATACCGGAAAACAGGAACTGCCTGCTCCGAAACCGAAGAAAGCAAAGAAAAAATAATAGGAATCCAAAAGGGTTCTCTGTTTAAAAGATTAGGGGCTGTTGCAAAGTATTGTTTGTATACAAAATATGGATGAGTTTATGTGCTTAAAGCCCATATCTTGTATACGGCATCTATTTTGCGACAGCCCCTAAATTTATCAGGTTGCAATGTATTTGATTCAGGCAAAAAGCCTTTTTCCTGCTGCTTCTTAAGATGGAACGCCAAAGGCAGGAGTAGGCTTGTCCATTTTATAAGAAGATGTATTTTAGTACAAATAAGAACGTCAGTACATACATCAGCACGCTGATCCGTTTCTCTTTTGCCTTCCCAGAAATCAGGTTGATCAAGGTCCAGGAAATCACGCCGATTACGATTCCTTCCGATATGCTGTAAGCCAGCGGCATTGCAATGATGCAAAGGAACGCTGGGATTGCGTCCGTCATATCTTCAAAGTCGATCTTAGCGACCGATCCCATCATATAGAACCCTACGATAATCAATGCCGGAGCGATTGCAAAGGACGGGATACTTAAGAATAACGGTGAGAAAATGGCGGACAATAGGAATAAGATGGCTGTTGTAAGCGCGGTAAGCCCAGTCCGTCCGCCGGCTGTTACGCCGGAAGCGCTTTCTACAAAGGTTGTCGTTGTGGAAGTGCCGAATACTGCGCCTGCGCAAGTAGCGATTGCGTCTGACAAAAGCGCTGGCTTAATCCTGGGCAGCTTGCCGTCCTTGTCTAGCATGTCCGCTTTAGAGGAAACGCCGATCAAGGTTCCAAGCGTGTCAAATAAGTCCACAAACAGGAATGAGAACATAATAATTGCAAAGTCCCCGAGTTTCAGTGAGCCGAAGTCTATGGTGAAGACCGCGCCGAAGGTTTCCTTAAGGGATGAAAAGTCAAGGCTTACCAGCCCCGAGGGGATGACGGAGTACATGCCCGCATCTGCATTTGGGACGTAAATGCCGGCAAGCTCACAGAGGATTCCAAACACCCAAGTGGCAAGGATGCCGATTAAGATACCGCCCTTTACCTTCTTTACCAAAAGGATTGCGGTAACCAGCACGCCGATCAATGCAAGGATTGCGCCGACGCCTACGGAACGGAACGTGTCGCCCTTGAAAGTCTGGTAAGTAATCAAGGTAGCGTCGCTGTTAACCACAAGCTTTGCGTCCTGAAGCCCGATAAACGCGATAAACAGGCCGATGCCTACGCTGACGGCCGCCTTTAGCGTCAACGGGATGGCGTTGAAAATCGCTTCGCGCACATTGGTCAAAGACAGTACGATAAAGATAATCCCTTCTACAAATACGGCAAATAAAGCGACTTGCCAGCTATATCCCATGCCGATTACGACGGTGTATGCAAAATAGGCGTTCAGCCCCATGCCGGGAGCCAGCGCGAAGGGGTAATTGGCTAAGACGGCCATCAGTAATGTCCCCACAAAGGAAGCCAGGGCAGTTGCAAGCAGCACGGCCTTTGCGTCCATCCCGGCAGCAGACAAGATGTTGGGGTTGACGGCCAGGATATAAGCCATGGTCATAAAGGTGGTAAATCCAGCAATTACCTCAGTCTTTACCGTTGTCCGGTTCTCGTCCAGCTTAAAAAATTTTTCCATACATTTACTCTCCTTTTCATTTGGTCCCATAGTAGGCGTTTGCAAAACTCAAATCTAGGAACAAACGCGTCTGTTGCAGAGAACGTTTCGCAATTGCCTATGGTGCAAGTATGAAGTTATAATCCAAATCCTATTATAACATGGACTGGATAGAAAAGCCATTTCCTTTTGGAATGTATTTTGCGTATTGGCATAGGAAGTGGTACAATAGCCCTGCACAGGAAAACCGTACAGATGGTTATCTATTAGAAAAGGAGGGACATATGGAATTTCGTCCATGTATTGACATCCACAATGGGAAGGTGAAGCAGATTGTAGGCGGCAGCCTGGACGACGAGGGGGATAGGGCCGCTGAAAATTTTGTTTCGGAACAGGATGCAGCATATTTTGCAAAGCTGTACCAAAGCTATGGGATGAAGGGAGGGCACATTATCCTGTTGAACCATGTAGGCAGCGCGTATTACGAAGATACGAAGTCGCAGGCGCTGCAAGCCTTAAACGCTTATCCTGGCGGTATGCAGGTAGGCGGAGGGATCCATACAGAAAACGCTATGGAATTTTTACGGGCGGGCGCTAGCCATGTGATTGTGACTTCTTATGTATTCCATAACGGTACGATAAGCTTTGAGAACTTGGAAAAGATCCGGGGAACCGTCGGAAAAGAGCATCTTGTCTTGGATTTAAGCTGCCGCAGGCGCGGGGAAGATTATTACATTGTGACGGATCGCTGGCAGAAATTTACAAAAGAGCGGTTAGAAGAGCCGCTTTTGGAACGCCTGTCTGCTTATGCAGATGAATTTTTAATCCATGCGGTAGATGTGGAGGGCAAAGCCAGTGGGATTGAACGTCCCTTGGCCAGGCGTTTGGGAAGCTGGGGGAAGCTGCCCATCACATACGCTGGGGGAGTTGGCAGCTTCTCAGATCTGGAAGAATTAAAGGAACTAGGGCAAGGCAGGCTCCATGTTACGATAGGGAGCGCGCTTGATATCTTCGGAGGGCCGATGGGCTTTTCAAAGGTACGGGAGTATTGCTCCTAGCGTGTGCAGAAATGCTGATGATTTGCGCGGCGATTGACTTCTTTGGGTCAATTGCTTATAATATGGCTGGAAAAGGAGGGATGCCAAGTGGGCGCTTATACAAAGCAAGATATTTTCCGCATGGTGGAGGAAGAGGATGTGGAATTTATAAGGCTTCAGTTTACCGATATGTTTGGGACTCTGAAAAATATAGCGATTACCAAGAGCCAGTTGGAAAAAGCATTGGAGAACCAGTGTATGTTCGACGGCTCTTCGATCGAAGGGTTTGTGCGCATTGAAGAGTCAGATATGTATCTGTACCCGGATCTTAGCACGTTTGCCATTTTCCCGTGGAGGCCCCAGCAGGGGAAAGTGGCAAGGATTATCTGTGATATCTACCGTCCAAACGGCAGGCCGTTTGAAGGGGATCCCAGGTATATATTGAGAAAGACGCTGGTTGAGGCGCAAGGGCTGGGCTATCAATTTGACGTTGGCCCGGAATGCGAGTTTTTCTTGTTCCATACTGATGAGGATGGCCAGCCGACGACGTTATCCCACGAACGGGCAGGCTATTTCGATTTGGGTCCTGTGGACTTAGGGGAAAATGCAAGGCGCGACATGGTATTGACGTTGGAAGAAATGGGATTTGGGATTGAAGCGTCGCACCACGAGGTGGCGCCTGCCCAGCATGAAATTGATTTCCACTATAACGAATGCCTTACGACGGCAGATCATATTATGACGTTTAAGCTGGCGGTTAAAACGATTGCCAAACGCTTCGGCCTGTTCGCAAGCTTTATGCCAAAGCCAAGGTACGGCGTGAATGGCTCTGGTATGCATATCAATATGTCTGTGTCAAAAGACGGCAGGAATATTTTTGAAGATCCAAGCGATCCGATGGGCTTAAGCCAGGAAGCATATTATTTTATGGGAGGGTTGATGAAGCATATCCGCGGGATGGCGGCGGTTACGAATCCGCTGGTCAACTCCTACAAACGCCTGGTGCCAGGGTTTGAAGCGCCGATGGATATCGCTTGGTCCGCCACAAACCGCAGCCCCTTGATCCGTATTCCCGCAGCCCGCGGCGCGGCTACGCGGATTGAGTTGAGAAGCCCGGATCCTGCCGCAAACCCATATCTTGCCCTTGCCGTATGCCTTGCGGCTGGCTTAGACGGCGTCAAGAACCAGATCAAACCGCCAGAGCCTGTAGACGCCAATATATTTGAGATGAGCAAATCTGAAAAGCAGGCGCTCCAGATCGCTTCCCTTCCATCGGATCTGTACGAAGCCGTACAGGAGATGAAAAAAGATGCATTGATCTGCGGGGTATTGGGGGAGCATATCTCTGAGAAATATGCAAAGGCGAAGCTGGCAGAATGGGAAGCTTATCAGAAACAGGTGACGGAATGGGAAATCAGCAATTATCTTTATAAAATATAACGCCAGGGAGGAACTGCTTTGGTAAACGTAATCGTAGCATTTCCACAACTGGAAAATGGCAAAAAGATAAAAAGCATTTTAGCTAAGCATGGAATCCAAGCCTGCGCCGTCTGTACGACAGGCGCGCAAACGCTACAGCATACAGACGCATTGGGCGACGGTCTTGTGATATGTGCAGGCAGGCTGTTAGATATGCGGTATACGCAGCTTTTAGAATATATGCCGGAAACGTTTGAAATGCTGGTAATGCTGCCGCCCGAAAGCTGTATGGAAAAAGAAGCAGATCGGGTTGTCTGCCTGTCCATGCCGCTTAAAGTGCATGAATTGGTAAGTACGGTGGAAATGATTTGCTGCTCTATCGCACGCAGGAAGAAAAAGAAGAAAGCCAAGCCCAAAGAAAGAAGCCCCAAAGAACAGAAGCTGCTTACAGAAGCCAAAAAGCTGTTGATGGCGCGCAACCATATGACAGAGGAAGAAGCCCACCGTTACATACAAAAATGCAGTATGGACAGTGGGACAGGCCTTGTGGAAACAGCGCAGATGATTGTAAGCCTGATGCAGCAGTAGGCCAGATAGATGGCAGCAATATGTAGGCGATTGCAAAACTCCCTTTCTAGAAACAGCGGATGTACAATCTGTACAA
>CAOKNO010000051.1 GCA_948470065.1 uncultured Eubacterium sp.
CCCCCGACCCACGGCTTAGAAGGCCGTTGCTCTATCCAACTGAGCTACGAACACATAACATATCATAGGCTCCGCCTGAAAAGCCGGTGTCCTGTCCTAACAACACATCCACCTGTTACAGTCGGGGTGACAGGATTCGAACCTGCGACCTCCTGGTCCCAAACCAGGCGCTCTAGCCAAGCTGAGCCACACCCCGCCTTATTATTGCTTGTCGCGTCAACCGTAACGCAAGTTATATTATATGCGATAGATTTGGAAAAGTCAACTACTTTTTTCAAAAATTTAGAAATTCTGTAAAAACCCATCCATCGTCCATACTGCGGGGAACCATCCAAAGCTTTCCCTTGCCTTAGTCTTTCGTTCATGATATGATTGGAAATAAAGAATTTTGCACAGAAAGGAGCCGACTACAATGACAACCAGCGAAAAAGCAATCTTTTTCCACAAGGAATGGAACGGTAAGCTGGAAACTGTTTCCAAATCCCCGGTAAAGACCCGGGAAGATCTATCTATCGCCTATACCCCTGGCGTGGCGGAGCCGTGTAAACGGATTGCAGAACACCAGGAGGACGTCTATACCTATACCATGAAAGCAAATACGGTCGCCGTCGTTTCGGATGGAAGCGCCGTATTAGGGCTTGGGAACATCGGCCCATACGCCGCCATGCCGGTGATGGAAGGGAAATGCGTCCTGTTTAAAGAATTTGGCGGCGTCAACGCAGTCCCTATCTGCCTTGACACACAAGAATCCGAAGAGATTATCCAAACCGTCGTAAACCTTGCGCCAGGCTTTGGCGGCATCAATTTAGAGGACATCTCCGCCCCACGCTGCTTCGAAATTGAACAGCGGCTGAACGAACTGCTTCCCATCCCTGTCTTCCATGACGACCAGCATGGGACTGCAATTGTCGTACTTGCAGGCATTATCAATGCGCTAAAAGTCGTAGGGAAAGAGAAGGAATCGTGTAACGTAGTCATCAACGGCGCTGGATCTGCTGGTATCGCAATCGCACGGCTTCTACAGTCTTATGGGTTTTTACATATTACTATGTGCGATCGCCTGGGGATAATCGGGAAGGATTATCCGGATTTAAACTGGATGCAGCAAAAAATCGCGGAAACCACGAATTTAGAAGGCCAGACAGGCTCGCTCCAAGACGCGCTTAAGGGCGCTGATATCTTTGTAGGGGTTTCCGCACCTGGCATTGTCACCGCAGAGATGGTCGCCTCTATGAACAAGGATTCCATCCTGTTTGCAATGGCGAACCCTGTGCCTGAGATCATGCCGGATATCGCAAGGTCTGCCGGGGCAAGGGTTGTCGGGACGGGACGCAGCGATTTCCCAAACCAAGTCAATAATGTTGTCGCCTTCCCTGGCATCTTCAAAGGCGCCTTAGAAGGCAGGGCTTCCCAAATTACAGAAGAAATGAAGCTGGCAGCCGCGCAAGCCATCGCAGGGTTAGTCCCCGACGGGCAATTGCGGGAAGATTTCATCCTGCCAGAAGCATTTGATCCACGCGTCGCCCAGGCGGTCGCCCAGGCAGTCAAATCCCATATCCCCGACAGGAAGCCTTAATATGCGCTGGGAAAAAACGGCTTCCGCACCCCCTTCCCACACAGAGGGGAGCCTAGGGCAGCCCATTTGCCAAAACCCTTTGGCGTCTTGGGATGGGAAACGTTACTACTCCATAGATTCTTACCTGAAACGGACGTTTGGGGAGAAGGTCTACCGGCTCTCGTTGCACGGGGGAATGACGTGCCCGAACCGGGACGGCACGCTTGGCGCCAGAGGCTGCATTTTCTGCAGCGCTGCTGGAAGCGGTGATTTCGCACAGAAAGCACGTATCCCAATCCCAGAGCAATTGGCCGCCGCCAAGGAGCAGATACGCCAGAAACGCAATTGCCACAAATTCATTGCTTACTTCCAGGCCTTTACTAATACGTACGCCCCGGTAAGCTATTTAAGGAAACTCTTTACCGAGGCAATTTCGGATCCAGACGTTGTCCTGCTCTCTATCGCTACCCGGCCAGACTGCCTATCCCAGGATACCTTACGCCTTTTGCAGGAACTGAACCAGCAAAAGCCTGTCTGGGTGGAGCTTGGCCTGCAGACCATCCATCCGAAGACCAGCCAATTGATCCGAAGCGGCTTTTCTTTAGAATGTTTCCAAACAGCCGTCCAGCGGCTATCCGACGTCCAGATCCCCGTGATTGCCCATGTCATCTTAGGGCTTCCAGGGGAAAGCAGGGCAGAGATGTTAGAAACGGTTTCTTATGTGGGGCGTCTGCCTGCGTTCGGGATAAAGCTACAGCTCCTCCATGTACTTTCCGATACAGACTTAGGGACCCTCTACCAGGAACATCCCTTCCCCCTGTTCTCCCAGGATGGTTACTGTGAACTGATCGCAGACTGCCTGGAACTTCTGCCGGACACCGTCACCATCCACCGGCTGACCGGAGACGGCCCAAAGGATCTGCTGATCGCGCCTCTTTGGAGCCGCGCAAAGCGAAGCGTATTGAACCAGATCCAGGACACCTTAAAACGAAGGGATACCTGGCAGGGAAAATATTATAAAAAGGAGTGATTCCATGGCGGAAGCATTGACACAATATAAACTGCTCGTCCTATATATGCTGGATCATGTGGATTTCCCATTGACCAATACCCAGATTTCCAATTTTGTGCTGGAAAAAGATTATACGACATACTTTACCATCCAGCAGGTAATCAGCGAACTGCTTAGCGCAGAACTTATCCGCAAGGAACCCACGCACAACAATACGCGCTATTACCTAACGCCAGCCGGAAGGGAAACGCTTTCTTACTTCCCGGATAAGATATCCCCCGCAATTAAAGAAGACGTGCTCACTTATTTTGCAGAAAACAAAATAGAACTCCGGCAGGAAATCTCTGTAATGGCGGATTACTATAAGAACACCGCGCAGGAGTTTGCCGTCCGCTGCCAGCTGCGGGAAAAGGAGTGTACCTTAATAGACCTGACGATCACAGTCAAGACCAAACAGCTTGCAGAAACCGTCTGCGCCAATTGGAAAGAACAGAATGAAGACGTCTACGGTTATCTGATGGATCTATTAATCCGGTAACAGCCAACCCTGGCTACCAAATAAGGGGCTGCCGCACAAAGGAACCCCCAAACCAGACTTTGGGAATTCTTCCTCTATGCAACAGCCCCTGGCTGCCGGAAAGATATTGCCCCGCACCATCCCCACATAGACGGGTTGGTACGCGCTGCATTTATAAATCTTCCATAAAACGCATCTTGTCTTTTTCGCCTTCTTTTACCATCGCATACCCTGCCTTATTGTCATGCTGTGCATGGTAACACTTCTGGCAAAGGGTGCCGAAGGCGATTTTCTCCCCGCAAATCGAGCAATGGAGCGCTGCAATGGTCTGTTCTTCCTCCTTATACTCAATCCTGCCTTCTGTTATCCACTTCTTCACTTGCCGCTGCGGTATCTTGAAATGTTCCGCCACCTGGTATTCCGTCACGTCGTTAGAACGGATATACTCCTTCACCTCATTAAATAGCTGGTTCTCCATGCAAGTCGGGCAAATTTCCCCTTCATAGCTTGTTGGGAGCGGGGTGCGGCACACGGAACAAAAAGATAAATTTTCAAATAAATTTGCTTGCTGCAAATCAATCACATCCTTTTTTCTTTTTTTTCTTGATACTGAAACCAAATACTCCAAGTGAACGCTTTAAACCGAAATAAGAACCATGGGAATACACCATAGGCGCCGCCTGCTCCAGGCAGAATCTTCCTTTGTTATCTATGTAGCTTTCATCCACATGGACGCATAGCACGTTTGCCAAAAACATATGATGGGAACCAAGTTCCTTGCACTCTGCCACCCTGCATTCTATATTGACCGGGCTCTCTGCCAGCAATGGCGCTGCAACCTGCGAAGCCTTCTGGCGGGTCAGATTCAATTCCTGGAATTTATCTACCTGCCTGCCGGAAACCACGCCGCAATAATCAGCAGCATATGCAAGGGATTCCGTTGTCAGGTTAATCACGAACTCCCCTGTTTCTTTTATCATATGGTAAGAGTAACGTTCTGGGCGTACAGAAATATACGCCATCGGCGGGTTGGTACAGGCAGTCCCTGTCCACGCCACGGTAATCATATTATCCCGCCCCGCTTTGTCAGCCACCGTCACGATAACCGCCGGGATGGGATACAGCATATTCCCTGCTTTCCAAAGTTGCTTTTTGATATCTATGCCGTCTGCCTTGCCGCGTTTCTCTAATATATCGGTACTTTTTTTTGTAAAATTACCCCTTACAGGCCGTTTTTTCATTTTGTCCCTCTCTATGACGCTATTTCTTGCCCAAACACACGCTCTTATGTAGCTTATTACAAGAAAGCCCCAAAGCTTCCAACGCTATACTTCCTGCAATGCCATCATAATTGCGGGAACCAATTGCTTCTTCCTAGACACTACGCCCTTTAGCCACAATGCCCCGCCCTTATCCACGGCATGGCCATGGAACGCCTGATCCGCAATCTCTTTTGCCGATTCCCCTACAAAAATAAGCTCCGAGCTTTCCTCTAAAATATGGGTGAGCATCACATAGACCATATCCAGCCCTCGCTCCTTCTGCACCTCGCAGATATACGGCGCCAGCTTTTCCTTCACTTCCTGTAATTCCTCGTCGCTCATAGAACTAAGCTGCCCAATGCCAAATTTCATGTCATTCGTATGGAAGGTCTTAAAATCCTGGAATAAGATTTCTTCCGGCGTCTTCGCCCTGAAATTGCTCCCAGCCTGGAACATCCTCTTAGCATGATCTTCTATTGTAATTCCTGCAATCCCAGCCAGCGCCTCCGCCGCCTGGCGGTCTGCCGCCGTACAAGTCGGGGAACGGAACATCAAGGTATCTGAAAGAATCGCAGAACACAAAAGCCCTGCAATGCCCTTTGGGATTTCAAAGCCCTGCTCTTTGTACATCTGGTAAATAATCGTGGAGGTACAGCCCAGCGGCTGGTTACGGAAAAACACTGGGGACATCGTTTCTAAGCTTCCCAGCCTGTGATGATCGATGATCTCTAAGATTTCTGCACCATCCACGCCGTCCACGGCCTGGGTCTTCTCATTATGATCTACTAAAATGACTTGCTTGCGTTTCATCCGCAACAGGTTTCTGCGGGAAATCATCCCGACATACCTTCCATCCTCTTCTAAAACCGGAAAATCGCGGTGACGTTCTTTCGACATAACCTCCCTGACGTCGTCCACATATTCCTCTGTTTCAAATGTAACCAGGTTCTCGTGGCGCATAAAATACTTTACAGGCATACTCTGGTTGATCAGCCTGGACACCGTATAGGTATCGTATGGCGTCGTGATTACCACGCAGCCGCGTTCCTCCGCCAGTTTTTGGATAGTCTTGGATACTTTCGCACCGGATGACACAATGATACAGCTTGCATTCATTTCAATGGCGCAGAACTGCACTTCATAGCGGTTCCCTAGGATCACCATATCGTCATCTTCCATATATTCTTCCATCAGTTCTGGGCTTTCTGTGCCTACGACAACCTTCCCTTTTACGAAATATCCATGGGCATTCCCTGCCAGCACTTCCCCTTCTAGCGTTTCTGCAATATTCTTATACTGTGTCCTCGCCTTTGCAAGGATCCGGTTATCGTAGACATCCATATAAGAGGTCGCAATATCACCTGTAATAATCAGGCCTTCCAACAGCCCGCCCTGGTTTGTAATCGGAAGGGTCACAACATTCTGTTCCTTCATCATCTGCCATGCCGTCTTCAAGGAAATATTGCTGTTTACCCCTGGCGTCTTGCGTATGGAAATATCCTTTACCTGAGCGCCTACGTCTGTAACATAGCCTGGCACCTGGAAGCCAAAGTATTCCAGTACAAAATTTGTTTCCTCATTGACCTGCCCGGCGCGTTTTGCCTCGTATTTTTGCTCCCCGGCCTGGTTCTTCAGTTCTGCATAGGCAATAGCCGCACAGATAGAATCTGTATCCGGGTTCTTATGCCCAATGACCCAAATGCTCTTTTCCTGCTCCATGTCTCTTCCTCAATCTCCTCTTTGGCCAGCCCATCTGGCAGTCGTCAGAATATTCCGAATAAATGCGCTGCAATTACTCCAATCCCTAACAAGTTCAAAAGGGAGATTACCATAAGGACAACCGAATAGCTACGGACCAGGCCTGCGGTATCCCCATTGCCGATATATTCTACCTTCTGATCCAACTCTTCCACAAGGACCTGGACATTCCGGTAACACTTCACATTCTCACTATGGACCTTTTCCCCTAGCTCGGCTTGTACCACATCCAGCTTGTCGAACACGCCTTGCTGGATTGTCCCTGTAATATCTCCCAGATCAGCCAGGACGGCATCCAGCTTCTTTGCCATTTCTATTTGTGCATCCGCAGTAATCCGGGAAACTTCAGCCTCTATCGATTCCATTTTCACAGAAACCTCTTCTGTCAGCGCACGCAGCATCTCATTCTGCTCTTTTGCCGACTGGGCAAGCGTATCCGGAAGCTTCTGCACTTCAGCGCCCATCAGATCCAAAACGCCCTGCATGCTCTCTCCCACGATATCCGTAATCGCCTGCATACTCTGGCCGACGGTATCCGTAATCCCCTGCACATTCAGGCTTATGGTTTCTGAGAACCCCTGCACGCTCTGCTCTACCGTTTTGGATACCTCTTGGAGCTTCCCATCTATTGACGCCATCCCTGTCTCAGAATTTCGGTTTGCCGTTTCTACCTGTGCAGTAATCTTTTTCTCCAACTGGCTGACCTTGCCGTTTAACGCTTCATCCATCGCTTTTAATTGGGCGTCCGCCTTGGCTGTCATTGCCTCGATCTGCTTATGCACTCCCTGCACCAATTTCTCTGATTCTTTCTGCTGCTCCTTTAATACATTCTGAAGCACCTTTGCCCGTTCTTCCCGTTTTTCCAAAAGCCCTTGCAGTTCTTGTACCTTATTTTCTTTGTTCAGGAGTGTTTCCTGGAGCTGCTTGGCCTTGTTTTTAAACTCGTCAATCTGACGGAGTAAATAATCCTCCTTCGGCGCTTTCACTTGCTGTGCTTTCTCCCGCTCGGACTCTGGATCTTTTGTCTTACTGTATGCCTGCTTCTGCAGCTTGTCCATTAAATTTCCCAATTTTATGCCTCCCTTAATCTGCTATGGCTCTACGTTTTACTGCTATATCATATTGTAGCATACTTGGCAAACCTTTTGCAACCGAAAGAATCCCTGGCTGCTTCATGTAGCCAGCAACATCATACGCTGTGCGCCAGCCTTATGGATACCGCCCTTTTCTTGCCCGTTCCATATAGAAGACGCCGTCCTTACCACAAATTGATTCTCCATCCCTGGCTTCCCACAGCCCGATACCGGAACCGCAACCCTGACGTATTCCTTTGTATGGCCCAGGAAAAATTCTTTGCCCTGAACCACAGCCTTCTCTTCGACCAGCAGTTCCAACTCCTTCCCAAGATACCACTCCAGAAACTCCCGTTTCATCAAAGCAGTATCCGACAGGAGCGTATCGCTCCTTTTGTTCTTAATTTCCTCTGGCACCTGCCCTTGCATATCTGCGGCCCGTGTCCCTTTCCGTATGGAATACTTAAACACATGTATCTCAAAAAAACCGATCCTCTTTAAAAATTCCCGCGTAATCTGAAATTCTTCCTCGGTTTCCCCTGGAAAACCCACAATGACATCTGTTGTAATCGCAGGGTGATCAAAATACCTGCGCAGAACCTGGCAGCCTTCCTCATATTCTGCGCACGTATACTTCCGGTTCATCCGCTGTAACGTCGTATCGCAGCCACTTTGTAAAGACAAATGGAAATGTGGGCAGATTTTAGGCAGCTTTGCCAATTCCTGTACAAACTGTTCCGTAATAATTTTAGGCTCCAAGGATCCCAGCCGGATCCGTTCAATCCCAGGGACTTTATGGATCTCCTGGATTAATTCTAGCAATCCTATCTTGCCTTGTCCTTGCGCAAAATCCACGCCATAAGAACTTAAATGGATCCCTGTAAGCACGACTTCCTGGTATCCGTTTGCAGCAAGCGCCTCCACTTCCTTTCTTACATTGGAAATGCTTCTGCTGCGCACCCGCCCTCTGGCATAAGGGATAATGCAATAACTGCAGAACTGGTTGCAGCCATCCTGGACCTTTAGGAATACCCGGGTATGTTCTGCGGTACGGCATACGCCCAATTCCTCATACGTACGTTCCGACGCGATATCCTCTATTTCCTCTGCATGACTTCCATTTCCAAGCTTAGCTTTCCCTTCCTTCTCCATTTTGGTGAAAAACGTTTCTAAAAGCCTTGCCAGTTCGTGCTTCTTATTATTCCCGATCCAGATATCCACGCCTTCTTCTAGCTGTCCTTGCCCCGCCTGTACCTGTACGTAACATCCAGCAGCCACTACCACGCTGTCCGGGTTCTTCTTCTTTGCCCGATGTAGCATTTGCCGCGACTTCCGGTCTGCCATATTTGTCACCGTACAAGTATTGACCACATAGACATCCGCCCATTCCTCAAACGGCACAATCTCATAACCAGCCGCTTCTAACATCTGCTGCATGCTTTCTGTTTCGTATGCGTTCACCTTACAGCCCAGGTTGTGTAATGCTGCTTTCCTCAATTTGTTCCCTTCCTTTCTAACAACCAAAGTTACTTGACTTTTCCAATAAAAGAGGATACTATAAAAGTGCGTAAGATCCATCCAATAGAGGATTGCACCGCAATTCCTATTCGCGCGTGCGATCCTGCGGAGCGTTTTTGTTTCATAGGACGCGCTTTCCTATGAAAAGAGAACAAAGAATCCTGCTTTGCAGGATTCTCTTAATTGTTTCTTTCTAAAATATTCAATGAAATTAAGG
The DNA here is from genome assembly GCA_948470065.1 of uncultured Eubacterium sp. Taxonomy (GTDB): domain Bacteria; phylum Bacillota; class Clostridia; order Lachnospirales; family Lachnospiraceae; genus Petralouisia. Next base: position 8,913 of record CAOKNO010000051.1, read on the forward strand.
AGGCTCATTATGAAAACAGTAACGATTTCTTTAAATTCCATCGACAAAGTAAAATCCTTTGTAAACGCCATCTCCCAGTTTGACTTCGACTTTGATTTAATCTCTGGAAGGTATGTCATTGACGCAAAATCTATTATGGGTATCTTCAGCCTGGACTTGTCAAAGCCCATCGACCTGGCAATCCATGTAGAAGACGAAATGGATGAGATTATGGACGCCATCAGCCCTTACTTATGCAACGAATAGATCCATTCATCCATAATGGCCGCGCCTGATATGCGTTGCCATCCCGCCGGCAGGCTCCCACCTCTGGATACAGCAGGAAGAGCCCCGTCCTGGTGGGATCCTTTTTCCTTTATGGCGGCATTTCTTTAGATACGGCTACAAGATCCATTTCGCTTATTCCGCCTCTACCACGAGCTCCTCTGCAGTTTCTATCGCAGTTTCTACCATCTCGTCAATCCTTTCCTGAAGCTTCGTTTCAGAACGCTTGATCACCTTAATGCTTGGCCTTGTAACGGGATGCTTCGCCACAAAAATCGTACAGCAATCTTCATACGGCAGGATAGACGTTTCATACGTGCCGATTTTTTCAGAAACCTGCACGATTTCCTGTTTGTCAAACCCAATCAACGGACGGTAGACCGGGTAGTTGCACACCTCGTCTGTCGCAGCCAAAGACTGCATGGTCTGGCTTGCCACCTGCCCGATGCTTTCTCCGGTAATCAGTCCAAGCGCACCCATCTCTTGTGCAAAATGCTCCGCAATCCGCATCATATAGCGGCGCATAATAATCGTCAATTCATCGTGCGGGCATTTCTCATAAATATACATCTGGATTTCCGTAAAATTTACGACCTTCAGCCGGATCGGCCCTGCGTATTTTGCAACAATCTTCGCCAGATCCACCACCTTTTGCTTGGCGCGGTCGCTCGTATAAGGCGGCGCGTGGAAGTAAACAGCGTCAATCCCCACGCCACGTTTTGCAATCATATACCCCGCTACCGGGCTATCGATCCCGCCAGACAGAAGCAGCATCCCCGTCCCATTCGTGCCAATCGGCATCCCGCCCGGTCCTGGCACGGTTTTGGAATAAATATAGATTTTTTTGCGGATTTCCACATACAGCATGAGATCCGGATGATGCACGTCCACTTTCATTTCTGGGAATGCTTCTAGGATCCTCTCCCCCAACGCTGCATTGACTTCCATAGAAGTCATTGGAAAGCTTTTCTTTGCCCTGCGCGTATCCACCTTAAACGTCAGCTTCCGATCCGGATATTGCTCCCTCAGATATGCAACCGCATCCTCCGCCAGCTTATCAAATCCTTCTTCTTCCTGGATCACGACCGGGCAGATCCCTACAATCCCAAACACGCACTGTAGACGTTCGGTGACTTCTTCTTCCTCGCACTCTGTGAGCGCCTCGATATAAATGCGCCCCTGTTCCCTGGTAACAGAAAATTCTGCTTCCAACGGCTTTAAGGCATGGCGTATCTGCTGCACCAAGGCGTTTTCAAACAGATGGCGGTTCTTCCCCTTAATCCCGATTTCCCCATATTTTATTAAAAATGCTTTTGACATAATGTTCTCCTCTGCGATCTTCCTGATGTATGGGCATACCCTTATGGATACCTGGCGCCTATATGCTGGCCGCCCTTTCCTTCTCAATGCCTGGTAAACCTTCGTAAAGCTGGCGCCAGTTCTTTTAAGGCGGCGATACAGTATCCCACTTCTTCTAATGTATTCCCTGCGCAAAAACTAACGCGCACCGTGGATTCCAACCGTTCCTTTTCCAAACGGATTGCCTGTAAGGTAGCGCTTGGCGACGGCTTATTGGAAGCGCATGCGCTGCCTGCGGATACGTAAATCCCCCGATCCTCCAACGCATGGAGCAAGACCTCGCTGCGCACGCCGTCCACGGTAAGGCTTACAATGTGGGGCGCGCCATCCCGTCCTATCCCGCCGTTGAAATGCGCCCACTCCTCGCCTTCTAGCCCTTGGACAAACGCTTCCTTTAGCTGATAGAGATGTTCCCTCTTATCCTCAAACGCTTCATAAGCTTCCACGGCGGCTTGCCCAAGGCCTGCAATCCCTGGCACGTTTTCCGTACCGGAACGCATACCCTTTTGCTGGCCACCGCCATACAAAATGGGCTTTATCTTCGTCTTTTCCCTGACATACAAAAAACCCACGCCCTTTGGTCCATGGATCTTATGGCCGCTGACCGACAGTAAGTCAATGCCCATCTTCCCTGGATGGATGACGTACTTCCCATAAGCCTGGATAGCGTCTACATGGAACAGCGCAGACGGGTTCTTCCTTTTGATGACGCCCGCCGCTTCTGCAACTGGCTCTACGGCTCCGATCTCGTTATTCACATACATCACAGATACCAGGATCGTGTCCAACGTGACAGACGACGCAAGCTGCTCTAGGGAAATCCTTCCATGCTCGTCCACATCCAGGTAAGTAACCGAAAACCCTTGCTCCTCTAAGAATTTCATCGGGCTTAAAACCGCCGGATGCTCGATTTTCGTCGTAATTAGATGCATCCCGCTGCGCTTATTCGCCATAGCCGCTCCTAAAATAGCCAGATTGTTGGACTCCGTCCCGCCAGATGTAAACAAGATCTCTGATTCCTTGGCTTTCAACGTCTTACTAATGCGTTTTTTGGCTTCCCTGATGTATTGTTCCCCTTCCATTCCTTTGCGGTGCATCGAAGAAGGGTTCCCATAATCTTCGCACATTGCCCGTACCACGAGATCCTTCACGGTATCAGAACACCGGGTCGTCGATGAGTTATCAAAATATACTTCCATGCCCGAAAGCCTCCTATTCCCTAATCCTCCAAAGCATACGCCAGCATTGCAAGCGCCGCCGTCCCCGCTGTTTCCGTGCGCAGGATACGGTTGCCAAGGGAAACCACATACAATCCGCCTTTTTCCATCTCCTCTTTGGCCAGTTCCACCTCCTCGGCAGAAAAGCCGCCTTCTGGCCCTATGAAAATGCCGATGGAACTGCCTGCTTCTATGTTCTGGAACACTTCCCTGGTATGCGCCATGCCACGTTCCTGCTCATAAGGGAAAATACGCACGTCCAGTGTTTGGGACAGCTCCATTGCTTCCTGGAAGCTTCTGACGCGCCCAACCTGGGGGATTATGCTCCGCTTTGACTGCTTGGCCGCACTCTCCGCAATTGCCTGCCATCGTTTACGCTTGGCTTCTGCTTTTTTATCATCCAGCTTTACCACACAGTTACGCATGGCAACCGGGATGATTTCCGTAACGCCCAGCTCTATGGATTTCTGGATGGCCCATTCCATCTTATCGCTTTTGGGCAGCCCTTGGAACAACGTCACCTGCACGGGAAGTTCGGTTCCCTGGCACGGCGCAAGGATACGCAGCGTAACCAACGCCTCCTCTATGGAAGCAATCTCACAGAGGAAATCCTGCCCTGCATTGTCGCTGACGCGTACCCGTTCGCCTGCCCGCATCCGAAGGGCATTTTTCATATGGTTCACGTCGCTGCCTGTCACCGATACCATCCCCTCTGAAATATCTTCTGGTCCTACAAAAAACTGAAACATGAAAACCTCCTGAATGGACGGATTCTTACAACCGTCCCCTCTATCCTTTGCGCGCAGTAATGCCTACCCATTCGCCCTGGCGCTTTATTTCTAGCAGTTCAAAGCCAGCCGACTGGACGGCATCTTTGACTGGCTGTTCTTTGAAGTCGATAATCCCGCTTGAAAGAAAGATACCGCCTTGTTTCAGATGCCTGTGTACGACTGGCGACAGTGGGATAATCACATCCGCTAGGATATTCGCAACTACGATATCATATCCGGCTCCGACTTCCTGCTGGAGCGCTGCATCCTCAATTAAATTCCCATGGTAAAATGTTGCCTGCTCCTCTGGCAGCTTATTGACCCGTAGGTTTTCTCTTGACGCCTCCATACAGATGGGATCAATATCTGTCCCGACAACGCTTCCTGCCCCTAGTTTCAGGCTGGCTAAGGACAGGATGCCGCTGCCGCACCCGACGTCGAGCACGCGATCCCCAGGCTTTAAATAATGACAGAGCTGACGGATGCAAAGCTGCGTCGTTTCATGTTTGCCTGTGCCAAACGAAGTCCCTGGATCAATTTCTATCACGCAGCGGTACGCCCCCTCTTCCTGTTGCTCCACCCAGGTAGGCTTAATTAGGATGTCCTCAATTACAAATGGTTTGAAGTACTGTTTCCAATTGTTAATCCAGTCGGCGTCCTCCGTTTCCGCCTGGGTCACCGTGCCTGCGCCAATCTCTACAAACAAGCGCAGAGAGCCAAGCCCGTCTTGCACCTGCGCCAATAAAGCTTCCTGTTCCTCCCGCGGCATGTTTGCATCCAGGAAGAAACTGACTGCTGCAGCGCCGTCGTCCGGCGGAAGCTCTGGCAGGATGTCGATATACATGGTTTCCTTGTCCTTTGCAGATAAGGGGATATTGTCCTCTATCTGGACGCCTTCAATCCCGAGGTCTGCCAGCATACTGCTGACAAGATCCTCGGCTTCTGTGGTGGTCTGGATGGTATATTTGTTCCACTTCATTGGGTGTGTCCCTCCAAAAAATTGTGTATAGATCCAAACGATAGGATTACTTAAACTTAATCTTTTTGGTACTGCTGTATGCGCTGTAAACCTTCTGGCTCCCGTTCTTCTTATAGGCGCGGATCTTAAAGGTATATGTTTTCCCTTTCTTCATGCCGGATTTGGTAAGGGACGTCTTGGATCCGCTGGTTAAGGTTTTTACTTTTTTGTATTTCCCGTTTCCGGTCTTTTGGTAAATCTCATAACCGCTGGCTCCCATTACTTTTTTCCAGGTAAGCTTACACTTGCCAGATCCGCTTTTCTTAACCGAAGAAAGCTTCGGCTTTGCAGGGGCGGTTACCGCTTTGGCAGAAGAGGTCTTGGCTGCGTAAAGCTTTTTGCCTTGCCAATTCTTATACGGCGTAACTTTTAACGTATATACAGAAGCAGCGCTTAATTTTTTAAAGGTGTAGGAACTGCTGCTTGTCGTCTTCTCAGATATCTTTTTATTCCCTTTGTAAAGTACCAGGCGGTAGCTTACTCCGTTTGTTTTCTTCCAGGTAAACTTCAGGGAATCTACAGCCGCTTTGCTTACCTTAAGGCCGGATAGGGCGCCAGGCTTCTGCGGAGCAAGCATAGGAAGTTCTTTCGTATAGGCGTCCCCACATATCTTGCATGTGAAAGCCTGAATCCCTTTCTGGGTTGCCGTCGGCTGCCTTGTCACCTTGGAATCATATTTGTGGCCTGGGCAGCTTACCTGCACAGATACTGCAATCCCTTGGACTACCTTATAATTTTTGATATCCTCCGGCGTATAGGTTACATGGTATTGGAACGTGCCCTCCTTGGTAAAGCGTGTGGATTCCGGTTCCTGCCACTGGAAGCCCTGTGGCAGCCCCACGGATCCTAGCTGCGCGCCGCTGCTCCCCTTCAAGCCAGCCGGAACCTGGTAAGCTGGGACAGCTTTTTGGATCTCTACGTTTGCCGTCCCCGTAAACGGCTGGTAGCCGTTACGTTCTACACGGTAAGATACCTGGTAAACCCCGGCATCCGCCATCTGGGGCTGCTCATTGCCATAGATACCGTCTGCACCTGCATATAGGACGGTATCTCCTTCCTGTACGCCTTGGATCGTGATCTTTTTGGATGATCCGTCGTATACAGCCTGCACGTCTTCTGCATGGATGTTTTCTAAGGCTGGGAGAGCGGGATCCAGTTTTGGGATTTCTTCGGTATACGTATCCTCACAGATACTGCAAGTATAGGTCCGCTCCCCTGGTTCTGCCGTAGTCGGCTCTTTTGTCACGGCAGCATCGTACCGATGGCCTGGGCAGCTTACTTCCACCTGCACTTCGATGTTCAAGGCTTCTTCGTAATTCTCACGGTCTTCTGGAATGTATTTTACCAGATACGTATACATCCCTTCCTGGACAAAGGATATGTTTTCGGTCTGCCATTGGAAACCTGCTGGGAGCGTGACGTCAGACAGGGCTTTTCCGCTGGTTCCCTTTAAGCCAGCCGGCACAGTATACTGCGGCGTAGCTTTTTGGATGGTAACGGACGCGCTGCCCTGGTACGTCTGGTATCCTTGCCGTTCCACACGGAAAAATACCCGGTATGTCCCAGCATTCTTCATTTCAGGCTGAATTGCCTTGTAATTGCCGTCCTCGCCCGCATAGCTGATCACATCGCCTTCCTGCGTACCTTCGACCTGGATGGCCTTTGCGCTGCCATCGTATACGGCGTTTACATCCTTTGCCTGGATATTCGTAATCACTGGCTTCTCCGGATCCTGGTATTCGATTTCTTCTTTGTAGCTGTTGCCACAGCGCTTACAAGTATAGACGATTTCCCCTGGCTGCTCTGGCGTCGGCTCCTTTGTCACTTCCGATTCATAAGCATGGCCTGGGCAGCTTACGGTTACGGCGACCTCAATATCCAACACTTCCTGGTAATTCTTACTGTCCGTTGGCACATATTTCACAAGGTAAGTAAACGTCCCTTCCTGGAAGAAACGGGTATCTGCCTGCGTCTGCCATACAAAATTCCGAGGCAGGGCAACGCTGCCCAACGTCTGGCCGCTGTTTCCCTTTAACCCGGCAGGTATCGTATAAGACGGTACTGCTTTTGCAATGGTCACGGACACGCTTCCGTTATATGTCTTATAGCCGCTGCGTTCCACGCGGTATTGCACGCGGTACGTCCCGGCGTCTACCATCCTGGGCTGTGACGCGCTATACGCGCCGCCTTCTAATGCATACGTCACGATATCGCCTGATTTCGTGCCTGTTACCTGGATCTGCTTCGCTTGCCCGTCGTAGACGGTATTCACATTTTCTGCATGGATCCCTTCGATCTCAGAAGGAACCAGCTTATCAATTGTCTCCGTATAGCTATCCCCACATAATTTACAGGTATATGTCCGCACGCCTTCTTCTGTTAAGGTCGGCTCTTTCGTTACAACTGAATCATACTGATGGCCTGGACAGGTTACGGTCACTTCGACTTCAATACCTGGCACTTCCTGGTAATTCTTCGTATCGGACGGCACGTATTTCACACGGTAGGTATGCTTCCCCTCCTGGTACAGGCGGGTTGTGGCAGAGGTTTCCCAAGAGAACCCAGCCGGAAGCTTGACGCTGCCTAACGTCTGGCCGCTGCTCCCCTTCAATCCAGACGGCTTCGTATACGTTGGCACTGCCTTCGTAATGGCCACAGACGCACTTCCGTTATACGGCTTATAACCGTTGCGCTCCACACGGTACAGCACACGGTATGTCCCAGCGTTTTTCATTTCAGGCTGGGAAACGCCGTAAGCGCCGCCCTCAAGCGCATAGGTAACCACATCGCCTGCCTTTGTGCCTGTTACCTGGATCTGCTTTGCCTTCCCATCGTAAACGGCGTTTACATCCGATGCGCTCACACCTGTGATCTCCAAAAGTTCCGGTTCCACTAACTCTGCCAGGGTATGCGTCTTGACCTCTTGCTTCGTAGCCAAGTTCGGCGTATTCTGGATGGCGTAACACAGCTGATCCCCACGGACGGTGAACCCGTAAATACAATGCTCCTCTGGTATGCTTGGCCGATACACCGTCGCTGTCGCCCCGCTGCTGTCCAAACGGCAGATCTCTGATGCCTTATTGTAGTAAATGCGGTTGTTTGCCTTATACAAATACATAAAGCTTGCGCCATAGTATCCTTGCTTCCCGCCCCACAGACCGCTTGTATCCACAACGGTTTCCGACGTACTAAAAAGGCTGGGTTTCTTCACCAACTGCACCTGGCCGATTTCGCCGTCAAATTTAGAATGATACCACGCGCCCTGGTACGGTATGATTGCTGAGGAAATCTCCGTCCAGAATGCAGAATCATACGTTGTGGAATTGGCCGCTTTATCCGTTACCCAGCCAGTATGCCTGTGGCTTGCGTCTGAGATTGCCGCATCGCTGAGCAGGAAATAATTATGCCTTACACGGCCAATGCAGTCTAAGACAGGATCGTCCCAAGTTACGTCTACATGATACCATTTCCCATCAATGGAAATCATGTTCCAGGCATGCGCCATCTCGCCACTAGATACCACCGTACAATCCACACCGAAGCGATCCTTCATAATATAAGTAAACGCATCGGCATACCCATCGCATACTGCCATACGGTTTACTAGGGAACCATACGCCGTATGAGAGATATCCGGCAAAGTGCCTGCTTCTAAACGGTCGTTATCGTATTCACAATATACCGTAAGGTAATCGTGGACTGCCAGCGCTTTCTCAATGTCGCTTAAGGAACCGTCTACCTGTGCAACTGCCTGATCCGCCGCCTGGCGCAGCTCTGCAAGCTTTGTTGGGATCTCTTCTTCTGGGATTGCATATGTAATCTTATACGCAACTACATATCCCTGGCTGTTGTAAGACCAGCTAGCAGAACTTTTTACATAGAACAATTCTGGGTTGTTATTCAAGATCTGAAAGTACGTCTCTGACGCCGTTTCCCTGTCAAATGGAATCTTATAAGCGCTCACGTCAATTTCTTTAGGCAAATGCTCCACATCGCTCAGCGCATTGACAATATATTCCTCCAATGTAAGCTGCGCCCGCTCCGACCTTACCGAACGCTTTGGGTACAAGGCTTCTGGTTCCTGGTAATAGACAGGGTTGTAACGGCCTTCCTCTGTCAATATTACCTCTTGCGTCAGATTCCCTTCGGCTGCTACGGTAAAAGCTTCTTCCTGCACATCGCCGCCATATGTTTCTGCCTTTACAGGGACAGAGGTAAACAGCAATGCAGCAATCAACGGTAATACAATGCGTTTTCTTCTCATAGGATCCTCCTTTTTCTGCATGGCAACAGGTATCTGGCCTTCTATCCGGCAGATACCTGCTGTAAATTGATATTCTCTTTCTCCCTATCTCTTTCTTTCCTCTTCTGCCAACCCTACGTTGTTCTTTCTAGTATACTCAATCTTCTTTTATTCTGCAACTACAAAATATGCAATACAGCAAAATAAACTGTTACGTAAAAATACAGAGGAAACGCATCTCTTCTGTGCATTTCCTCTGTTTTAAAATCTATATGGCTTTTCCCATCCACTCTGGGAATGCGATCGCGTTTATTTATCCTCGAACGCTTCCTTCACTTTCCCCATAAATCCTTTTTTCTTCCCATGCTTGCCCATGGATGTTGCCGCGCCGTCTTGCTTCTTCAGCGACTGCCCGCTTGCTTCGTCGAATTTACGGAGCGCTTCTTTCGCTTCTTCGCTCAGCCCGGTCGGGACCTGTACCACCAGGGTCACGTAATGATCGCCGCGCAACGATGCATTCCGCAACGATGGGATCCCTTTCCCCTTCAGGCGGATCCTTGTATCGGTCTGCGTCCCTGGCTTCACGTCGTACAAGACGTCGCCGTCAATCGTGCGAATACGTACTTCCCCGCCTAGCGCTGCCTGCGCAAAGGAAATCGGGGCGGTGGAATAGATATTCATATCCTGACGCTGGAAAATCGGATGCCTGGAAACGTTTACCTCTACGAGCAGATCGCCCCTTGGCCCGCCGTTTGTGCCTGGCTCTCCCTTGTCCCGGATACGCACGCTCTGCCCATTGTCAATCCCTGCAGGGATCGACACCTTAATCTTGCGGCGTTTCGCAATGTACCCTGTCCCGCGGCAGTCTGGGCATTTTTCTTTAATAATCTTGCCTGTCCCGCGGCAGTCCGGGCAGGTCTGCACGTTCTGTACCATCCCCAAAAACGACTGCTGGGTATAGACTACCTTCCCTTTGCCGCCGCACTTGGTACACGTTTCGGGCTTCGTCCCTGGCTTCGCGCCTGTCGTATGGCAGGTGGTGCATTCATCCTTCAATGTAATTTCTATTTCTTTCTCGCATCCAAAGGCTGCTTCTTCAAATGTGATACGTACCGCTGCCCGCAGGTTCGCGCCTTTCATCGGGCCATTGCTGGCAGAACGCCTTCTGGAGCCGCCGCCAAACAAATCGCCGAAGATATCGCCGAAGATATCGCCCATATCCATGCCGGAGAAATCAAACCCTCCCGCACCGCCTGCGCCGCCGTCAAAAGCAGCATGGCCAAACTGGTCGTATTGGCGTCTTTTCTCCGCGTCGCTCAATACGCTGTATGCCTCAGACGCCTCTTTAAACTTTTTCTCTGCCTCTGCATCTCCTGGGTTCATATCCGGATGGTACTTTTTCGCAAGCTGGCGGTAAGCCTTTTTGATTGCGCCATCGTCTGCGTTCCGGTCTATGCCCAGGACTTCATAATAATCTCTTTTCTGTTCTGCCATGATCCCATCCTCTTCTATCTTCTAAGCCGATCCGGCTAACAATCTGCCTTGGCGGGACATAAGCCCCTTCCACGGATAAAGCGTTATCGCCTCCCCTGCCGCCGTATCTGGCAGGGGGAAGCATAACGCTTATACCAATTCTACACTTCTTTATAATCTGCGTCTACCACATCGTCATCTGCTGCATTGTAAGAAGCAGCTTCTCCCATGTCTGGCGCTGGGCCGGCCGCGCCTGCGCCTTGGGCTGCCTGTGCGTTCTCATACATTTTCGCAAATAACTTCTGCGCGCTTTCCATCAGCTTCTCTTTGGCAGCTTTCATTTCCCCAAGCTGGCTCTCTGTCATTTCCTCTGCATTCGGATAAGCTTCTACCAAAGATTTCAGCGCGCTTAAATCTGCCTCTACGGCTGCCTTGTCGTTTGCATCCAGGTTCGCCCCGACCTCTTCTAACGCCTTCTCGGTCTGGAATACGAAAGAGTCCGCATCGTTCCTGGTATCAATCGCTTCCTTGCGCTTCTTATCCTGCGCTTCAAATTCTGCCGCTTCTTTGACAGCCTTCTCAATGTCTGCTTCGGACATATTAGAGCCTGCCGTAATCGTAATATGCTGCTCTTTCCCTGTCCCTAAGTCCTTTGCAGATACGTTTACGATACCATTGGCGTCAATGTCAAACGTTACTTCGATCTGCGGCACGCCCCTTCTTGCTGGCGGGATCCCGTCTAGACGGAACTGGCCTAAGGACTTGTTATCCCGTACAAACTGACGCTCGCCCTGTACTACATTGATATCTACGGCCGTCTGGTTATCCGCCGCTGTGGAGAATACCTGGCTCTTCTTCGTCGGGATCGTCGTATTACGTTCAATCAGCCTTGTTGCAATGCCGCCCATTGTCTCAATGGACAAGGACAGAGGCGTAACATCCAACAGCAGGATTTCAGCGCCTTTATCCCCAGCCAGCTTGCCGCCCTGGATGGACGCGCCCAATGCAACGCATTCGTCTGGGTTCAACGTCTTGCTTGGCTCTTTCCCGGTAAGCTGCCTTACCTTATCCTGGACAGCCGGGACACGGGTGGATCCGCCTACCAAAAGCACCTGCCCAAGCTCAGAAGACGTCAGGCCAGCGTCCCTCATTGCATTCTGTACTGGGACAGCCGTGCGTTCTATCAGATCATGGGTCAATTCATCAAATTTCGCCCTGGTCAGGTTCATATCAAAATGCTTCGGTCCTTCGTTTGTCGCTGTGATAAACGGCAGGTTGATATTTGTCGTCGTCGCAGAAGACAATTCCTTCTTCGCCTTCTCAGCCGCTTCACGGAGCCTCTGGAGCGCCAACTTGTCACCGGAAAGGTCAATGCCTTCCGTACGCTTGAACTCTGCCAGCATATAATCTGTAACCTTCTGGTCAAAGTCATCCCCGCCTAAGCGGTTATCCCCGGAAGTAGCCAATACTTCGATAACGCCTTCCCCGATTTCAATAATGGATACGTCAAACGTACCGCCGCCCAAGTCATAGACCATGATCTTCTGCTCTTTCTCATTGTCCAGGCCGTATGCCAGGGCTGCTGCCGTCGGCTCATTGATGATACGCTGTACATTAAGGCCTGCGATTTTCCCTGCGTCCTTCGTCGCCTGGCGCTGCGCATCGTTGAAATAAGCCGGTACGGTAATTACTGCATCGGTTACTTTCTCTCCTAGGTAATTCTCAGCGTCCGCCTTTAACTTCTGGAGGATCATTGCGGAAATTTCCTGCGGGGAATAGTTCTTATCGTCAATCCTGCGTTTCTCATCCGTACCCATATCCCTCTTAATGGAAGAGATCGTCTTCTCTGCGTTCGTAACTGCCTGACGTTTCGCCGGCTCGCCTACGAGACGTTCCCCCGTCTTTGTAAAAGCAACGACAGACGGTGTGGTCCGTGCGCCTTCTGTATTTGCGATAACGACTGGCTTACCGCCTTCCATAACTGCCACGCAGCTATTCGTTGTACCTAAGTCAATACCAA
>CAOKNO010000052.1 GCA_948470065.1 uncultured Eubacterium sp.
TTTGTATGGATTGGACAGACGCGTCTGTCCCAGAAAGGGTTTCGCAATTACCTATAATTGCATAGAAGGCAGAAAGGAGAGCTTGCAATGGAGGGATATTCGGTGGGCATTGATTTTGGGACATGCAGCATTAAGGTGTCGCATTATGACAGCGCCAGGCAGAATATACGGCAGTTAAAGCTAGATAAGAGCGATAATAATTCCGATTATAAGGTTCCAAATGTCATTGAATATAGGGGAAGGACGGAATACCTGGTAGGGGCTCGGGCTAAGAAAAATAAGGTGTATAACCTCAAACATATTGTGGATTTGATCAAACGGAAATTGGAATTGGAATCCTGGAGCCGTTCCTTCCAGGAACTGGGGTTTACGTTGTCAGCGCAAGAGATTGCAACGGATATTTTCCATTGGATAAAAGCGCGGATTGAAGAACAAGGAAGGCCAGTGGAACACGCTGTCATAACCGTTCCTGTCTGTTTTACAGAGATACAGAAGGCAAAGGTGGTACAAGCGGCAAAAGAGGCGGGGATTAATATTAAGGATACGATTACGGAGCCAGTCGCGGCTTTGTTTTCGGTTGAGGAATTGTTTGGAGAAGCTTGCGACGAAAATGTAGTGGTATTTGATTTTGGCGGCGCGACCTTGGATTTGTGCCTGTTCCATTTGGAAAACGACGGCGAGGGGCATATTGACATTGATATCGAAACCTCCGCCGGAATTGATCTAGGCGGCGTGGATTTTACAGAAATGCTGTACCGCGACGTCTTATATCCGAAGCATAAGGAAGAGATAGACCGTGAAATACAAGACGATATACTGAACCAGATGGAAGCAGAGTTTTTGGAAACCGCAGAAAGAATGAAGGTAGAATTGTTTGAAGATGAGGAGGAATCCTGCCAAAACTCATTCCAGATGAAATATAATGCGGGTAATGTGGATGTAGAGCTCACGTTGGAAGAAGCTATCCAATGTTTGGAACGCCATCAGGTAAAAGAGCAGATTGTCGCCGCGCTAGACGCGCTGTTTGAAGATTCTTCTGACATCGAAAAAGAAGATGTCACCATGGTAAAAACATTTGGCGGTACTTCTAGGATCCGTTATATCCGGGAAATCTTAGAGGAATACTTTGGAGAAGACGTATTTGACCAGGAGGATTACGATTCTGACGAAGCTTACCATGCGGTAGCAGATGGGGCGGCAAGGTATCTGGGCATCCTGCTGGATGAAGACAGCGACGTTTCCATTTCAAACGCAATCCCTTATTACGTCGGCGTAAACCAAAACGGCTGTTTTAAGCCAGTGATAAAGCGGAACCAGAAATATGGGATTTTTACGCCATACCGCGGCCTGCCGGAAATCGTTGATTTAGAAGCAGATTGCTGGCGCGTTGTGCTGTACCAATCCTTTTCGGAGGAAAACAGCCGTATTGAGGCAGAAAATGGGGCCGTCTATTTGGGGGAGATCCTTTTGGAAAAAGAAAAATACGAAGGGTACGATGCGTATTTGTATAAATTCGGTACAACAGATAAGGGGAAGGTCGTAGGGAAATTCTTTGGCGTGACAGAGGAGAATACGCCCGTCTTGCTAGAAGAGAAAGAAATTATCGTAGGAGGCATGACATCATGGAAGCGTTAGAAAAGCTGTATGATTATGGAAAACAATTGCTGGATTCCATTGAAGGAGATTTTGAGGTACAAGGACAGAAGCTGCAGGAAACATCAAAAGAGAAGGATGCGATTGTATCTGGGATAAAGCAGGTGTTTCAGGACGCAGGCTTGGATGATTAGGACGGGAGCAGAGGTAAGATGGAAAATAATAAGATAAAGCTGGCGAAGGAAGCGTTTCGGCATATGTATGAAATGGCTTGTAGCTATCGGGATAAAGCAGAGGAAGAACGCCAAGAGAAAGAAAAACAGCGGGCGCGCGCAGATGCATTGGAAAAGATGATCCAGGAATACGAAAGGCAGAAGGAAGAAGAAAGCCTTCAGATACAAAGCGAGTTACGGGAATGTGCAAAGGCAATCGGGCGCTTACAGATGGAGTATGGGCAATCCCAGGAAGTGGCGCAGCAGTATCAAGTGGAACTTCGAGGGTTAAAGCAAAGCGTAGAGGATGGCTTGGAGAACATTGAGAGCCAGGTAGAAATTATGATCCGGGATTATCTGCGCGAGATGGTCAATGATTTGGACGTATGCGTACGCGACGTGCAAAAGAGGGAGAAATCCCAGGCTACCCAAGCGTTGCCAGCGCCATGCGATATGGAAGAGCAAAATGCACAGGAAGGATCCGAAGAGCCAGGCGGTTGCAGCGAAGAACAGGATAAGCCGTTCGGGTTGGAACAGGATATGTAGGAAGCAAGAAGGAAGGGCACGCTGCGATCGGACGAAGGATGGCAGGAAAGGCTGCGAGAGAGAACGATTTAGGAGGAACAATTATCATGGAGAAAATCAGGGTAGGGATCGATTTGGGTACAACGAATACCTTGGCTTGTTATATGAAGGACAGCAAACCAGCGTTGGTGAAATTCCCCGGCGGGAAGATGCTGCCGTCAGTCTTATATCTGAAGGAAGACAATACATTGCTGATAGGGGAAAAAGCACGGAAACAGGGGATTTTCGACCCGGTAAACCGGATCTGCTCTTCCAAAACGCATATGGGGGATTTTAAGAAGAAATGGGAGTTGAGGGGAAGGAAATTCACGCCTACGGATGTGGCGGCGGAGATATTGAAGGAAGTGAAAAAAAGGATTATTAAAAAGACGAAGGCGGACGCAGACGCAGAGGTTGAGGCGGTCATCACGGTTCCGGCATATTTTACGTCGAACCAGATAGATGAAACCAAAAAAGCAGGCGAGCAGGCGGGCATGAAGGTATTGGGGATTGTGACGGAGCCGCGGGCGGCTGCGATTGCAAATATCAAGGAGCTTTCCATCGAACAGCAGAAGATTATAGTAGTTGATTTGGGAGGAGGTACGTTTGATATCAGTATCCTAGAAGCCAATTACGATCAATACGACACGTTAGCAGTAGATGGGGATCGTATGCTGGGCGGGGATAATTTTGACGAACGTATCTATACCTACTTTAAGACGCTGATTGAAGACGACCTTGGCATAGATTTGGGGAGCCAGGAAGCTTCTGGGCTGAGTTATGAGGAATACTATTCTACGGTGGGCAGGATCGAGGAAGAAGCATGTAGGGCGAAAGAGGAATTGAGCGAACAGAACGAATACGAGGTGGTTATCCCGAACTTGTTTACATATAAGAACGAGAACTATAGCCTGGAATTTATGTTTACAAGAGAAAAGATGTACGGGCTATGCGCTGATTTATTTGAAAAAATCAACGGCAGGATACGAAAAGTCTTCCAGGATAACCCGGCGCTTCGCATGGAAGAGATCAGAAGCGTTATCCTGGCCGGCGGAAGCTGTTATATCCCAAAGATCAAAGAAGATATGGAGGCGATGTTCCATCAGACGGCAGATACGACGATGGATCGATCCACAATGGTCGTAATCGGGGCATGCTTTATTGCAGACGCCTGGGACGATCCAGTTAGCCATAAGGATATTGTCTCGCATTCACTGGGCGTCGAGGTATTGCGGGAGGACGGCGTCCTTATCCTGGAAAAGCTTTTAAAACGCGGTCAGAAATATCCAGATACGGCAAAGCGTGTGTTTACAACAGCGATGGATCACCAGGAAAGCGTGGAAATTATCATTTATGAGGCCGGGAGCGACAAAGAGGATGTGGAGGAGATTTCCTATCGGGATCCGAATGGACAGGAGGCCTGGAACCATGACTTGTACGGTGGGTTTGTACTGGATGGGATAGAGGACGCCAAAAAGGGCGTGCCGCAGATAGAAGTATCCTTTGAATATGACAGGAGCCGTCTGCTGACCGTTACAGCGCGTGATTTGAAGACAGGGGCGAAAAAGAAAGTAAAGGTCACAAAAGGGATGATGAAGCAGGCAAACACCCATGTAGAGCCTGTTGATTTTGAATTACTGATCGATACATCCGGCAGTATGATAGGATACGATATGAAGCAGGCGAAGGAAGCGGCGGCAAAGCTAGTGAATGAGATTTTAGATTTGGATGTGCACAGGCTGGGGATCATTGGGTTTGGGATGACTGTTGATGAAGTAAGCCCTTTGTCGCATCAAAGGAACAAACTGCTGCTGGGCATTGACCGTTTGATGGCAGATGGTTGGACTCCTATGGAGCGGGCAATTACAAAAGGGATATCAGTTCTGGAAACGAGCAAAAACAGGAAGGTAATGTTGATTGTGACAGATGGAATGCCAGATTATCCGGATAAGACGACGGAAAGTGCAAAAAAAGCAAAGCAAAAAGGGATTGATGTGATTACGATTTATGTTGGGAGTGGGAACTCTGGTAACTTCAATTATCTCAAAACGTTAGCTTCCAGCAAAGCATTCGCATTTTCGCTCCAGAACATAGATGGGCTTGCAGATTTATTCCAGACTGTCGTAGCGCAATATCTGGCGTCCGCCCGCAAGAGATAGGATAGAGTAAACGTATGATGGGGCAAGAGAAAGCACATAGTAAGCGAACGATGGCGCGAGAAGGAGTATGGTATTTAGCAAGATCTGGGTTACATTGGGAAAAGGATTAACATTCGGAAGGAGAAGAGCAAAATGGCACAAGAGAAGGATGGGAAACAGGAGAAAGCTTTTGTTATTTCCCTGGAAGAAATTTTAGAAATATGTGAAGGGGCGGAAGGCGCTAAGGAGATTGATAGCTTGGAAAAGCTCAAAGATTTCTTTTGCCAGAAGAAGACAAAGGGCTTGTGGCTGAAGGATATCATTGAAGCAGTGGGCGCTCCGGCTAATATTGTATCCTTGGCGGAAAAAGAAAAACGGATCCAATGGATTTTAGATCATGTTGAAATCCAGGGGTTAAAGATCCCGGAGCAAGAGAAGCAGGAGGATCATGCAGAACAAATGGAAGCAGAAGGTTCCGTACAGCCAGAGGCGGCTCCGCGGCGCCCAAGAGAGGATGGGAAGCCCTGTTCCTTTGGGATTGAAGAAGTGAATCGGTTTCTTTCCAACCTAAAGGACACGCAGTTCGAGGATAAAACGGGTGAAATCGACATTATGGATACCAAGATATACGAAGGTATTTCGGTCAGTTACCAGGATGGCTTCTGCGTGCAGTACCAGCCGGGATTTTATGAGGGAATTGCCGTTATTTTAAAGAAAAGCGAGAATGTGGCGGTAGCGGTTGGGTATTTGCAGCGGGAAGAGGACAAGTACCATATTGTGATAGAGCGTGAGAAAATTGATTATCAGGCGTTTGGGACGAACCGCAAGTACCGTTTGGCGTTGTTTCACGAAACAGACGCCGCTACGTTTGGAAATGAAACGCTGGGGAAAGGGGACGCCATTGCATTTGGCGGGGTAGTATCCGTTATTTCATGCAACATTGATTATAAGCAAATGGAGCGATCCGTAAGCACTTTATGTATTGATTTTGGCACGAGCAATACGGCGGCAGGCTCCTATGGTATATTGGACAGGGAGAAAAATGAGACTGAACTTGTGTCGTTTACCGATGTAACGACGCCGGATAAGAAGGAGTCGAAGCTATACCCTACCATTGTATATGTGGAGCAATGCAAAAGCCTGGATTCCATGAAATTACTGTACGGCTACCAGGCGAAAAAGAAGGTTACGGATAAGGGATACGATACGGAAGCGTCCGTCTTCTTTGAAATCAAACGTTGGATCGGATCTTTAGATACCGAAGAAGAAATCAGTGATGAAGATGGGAACACCCTGCTTGTAAAACGGAGGGTCATTGTAAAATCATATATCCTTCATGTTATAGATTTGGCACAGCAGTATTTCAAGCAGAAGTTTGAGCGCCTTCATTTATCTGCGCCAGTAAAGCTAAAAGAAAAGTTCTATACAGAAATGAGCGGTATGCTCTATGAGGAAGGTTATATTGTGCTGCAGACTTCCAGCAGCGTAGACGAGGGGATTGCGATTATCTACAACAGCATTTCCCAGTTGATTAAGTCGGATCGGATCAAAGAAAATGAGAAGACCAGCATAATGATTTTGGACTGCGGCGGCGGCACGACAGATCTTGCAAGCTGCGAGGTTTCGGCAAAAGATTTGGATACTGGCAAAAAGCTGGAAATTGCAACAAAATTTATGAATGGCAATTCCAATTTCGGCGGGAACAATATTACCTTCCGTATTATGCAGCTTCTTAAAATAAAGCTGGCGTCGGCATACCGTCCGGATCTGATGCAGGACTGTAGCCTGAAGAAATTGATCCCGCTGGATGAAAGCGAAATCTTAAGTAAAGTCGAGGGGAACTTTGAAGCCGGGCAGGGCAGGCAATACAATTCGGATAGACAGAACTCGATTTATGTTGATTTTGTCGAAGCATACAAGAAGGCGGAGGAAATTATCCCAACGGTATTCCAGGGAAACCAAACGTTCCGGTTTGCCGGGCAATTGAAGAAAATAAAGAGGAATTACTATTACTTGTGGCAGTTGGCGGAAAAGACAAAGATTAAATTTTATGAAGAAGACGTAGTGAGCGTAGGGTTCGGGACAAGTGAGAATAACCTGTTGGAATTTGACCGGACGGAAAACAATTTCCTCTATGTCGTAGAACAAGGGGCGTTGGTGAAAAAAGAAATCTCAAAGGAATTTGAGCATCAGGCAGGAAGCACGATCAACGATATCCGTAAAGTGCTGATAGGGGATATTTATGGGCTTTTAAACCATTTGATTGTACAGGAAGGCTTTTCTGTGGATCGCTATCAGTATTACAGGCTGGCGGGGCAATCCTGTAAAATCAATCTGTTTATCGAGCTGCTGAAGGAATTTATCCCAGGCAGGAATCTGCGGACCAATTCGAGCGTAAAGCGGGAGGATGCGGAAGAGGATGGAAAAGGCAGCATCCGGTTGAAGCTGGATTGCATCAAAGGGAGCATCGCTTATATCCGGGACAAGGAATGCGGCAAGATTAAGCCCGAAATGAAGACGGAAAAGCCAAAGATGATTTACGATGTATTTGTCAACAAGGTAGATATTGAAATCCCGGCGCTGTCCAAGGACGACCCCAATTTATTGGCGTACGTGCCGCTTCCGAGCAAAGCGGTAAAGGCGGAATTTTTGGTGAAAAACTTCTTTGGGGAAGTGGAACGGAAGATTATTGTAGAACTGCAAGAGGAACCAAGGGAAATAAAATTGTCTGATATTTTTGAACATGTACGAAGCAACGGAATTGCCAGCGAAGAAGTGTTAGACCGTTTGCAGGATAAACTTCTCAGAGAGGATCCGAAAAAAACCGACGAGAAGGACTACGTCCGTATGGTATTTGCAGTACCCTCGAACGCCGGATACGGCATGACCATTTACCGAATTATAAAGAAAGTGATAGATGGGAAAGAACGGTACGGCTGGTGGAGCCCGATTTATGAAAATTATGAAAATGAATCTGCAAAATCATTTTTTGATGGAAGAAGGTAGGTGTAGGGGTTGTTTAGGCATTTGGATTTGACATTTGAAAGAGGAACCGTCCTGACACGGGAAATGCTCACAGAACTGCGGGCGTTCCCCATAGACGTCCAAGACATCCAGTACCATATGCATCCCGACGGCATACTTGCCGGGACCGAAGTGGGTGTGAAGGATGGGAAGGCCTATATCAAGGGCGGGCTGATAAAGTACCAAGGCAGGATATACCGCTCTATGGATGAGATTGATTTATCAGAGCAGATCGAGCAATGGAAAAGGACGGGGCAGATTGGAGAGCAGAGCCGCTATAAGCTTATGTTTGTGCCAAAGGAAGCAGAACGGATCGATGGAAGAGGGACCCAGGTAGCCCATACGCTGCAGTTAGAGGTTATGGAGGAGCAGGAAGAGAAGGCGGGGATACGCTTTGCGTCCTTTCGGCTGAACAGCAGAAATCTGGTTGCATTGTACCATGAGGACGATATGGAGGATATTACAAAGGCGATCTTTTGGAATATGATAGAATGCCCATATGCCTGCAGGAGCGGGATCACGTACCATCCCTATATTTTTGAAGCGCTCAAGCAAAAGCTGGTTGCCAAACGGAAGAAAACAGGTTTGGATTACATGGTTTTGAACCAAATCAGCACAGCGGGTATTTTGAGCATGGAACTGATCCAGGCCATCCTAGAGGAGGAAGAAGTAACGAAGCGTCAACAGGGACAAACAGCGTCAACCCATCTAGGAGATACCTGCTGGGAAGAGATGTTTGCAGCAGGCGTTTCAGATGCAGGCGGCAGGGCAAAGGTATTCAAAGCATTCCTAGAAGTAATGATGCAGGAACGAACGATCCAACCAGCCGTATGTGAACCGCCAGCACGAAGGAAGCCAGAAATTAAGAGAGAAGAAGGAAGGATGTTATTATAATTAAGATGAATCCAACAAAAAGCGTACAATATCTGAGCGTTGACCAAGAATTTATGGATCTATTTTGTAAACGCCAGGTAAAAGAGAACATAAAACGGATACAGGAACTGTATGAAACGATCAAACAGAAGTTAGAAGAGATCCAAGAGCCATGGGTGAAGGTGGACAATGAAGACTATTTTATTTTCCAAGATGGGGCATGGAAGGTATTAGTACCGGATACAAGGAAAATGAAGCCTGTTTATTTAGGATCTATACTAAATCACTATACATATTCTGAAGTTTTGAGTAGGATAGATTCAGACCATATAGAATATAGCAGCACTTTATATAGCAGCACTTTTTGGGAGAAGAGTAACTTTTTGGAATATATAGAAGATAGTGGGTTTCTTTGTCCAGATAAATTTGACGAAACGGTATTAGGTCTGCCGAGGACAGAAGGGACAAAAGATGATGTACGTCGTATCTTTAAAGGCGGAAACGCTTCATTCTTCACGTTGGAGAAGAAAATACGGTTGGCTAATAACAAAATTGAGTGGATGGTTTTTAGTGATGATATTGACTATTGTTATTATAGCCCGTTAAAAGATACATACCAAAACGCTCTGTCATCTTATTCAGAGGAGTTCGTTGTGAAAATGCAAGTGCATGTTTTCGAAGAGGAAACGCTATTTGAGATTGCCAGAAACTGCGGCTTAATCCCTGATTGCCTGGAATCCGAGGATAAGAAGGCTTTGAAAGCATTTACGAATCTTTTGAAGGATGGTGTGGACTTGGAGGATGTATCGTCTATTGCATCGTACATGTTGAACCATAATATCAAGGAATTTTTGTCAATTCCCGTCCATACAGAGAGCGTTCAAGAGCAAATGTTAAAAGATGAATTGGATATGCAGGCGGATAGCGGCAATGGGGTATTTTTAAAGGAATACCTGGATGGATATGACTATCAACGCGCCAGGATACAGAAATATAACCCACGCTGGTATATTTCCGACGAAGGAAAAGGTCATTGGGAGTTATGGGAAGGCAGGATTTTAAGAACCTGTGAATCCGACGCGGCGGATAGTTCGGACGGCAGTAGGGCTAGAGCAGGGCAAGGTGATGGTTCAGGCAACGGCAAAATGGGGGCAAATATGGAAGGCAGTCCAGACAATGGTAAGGAAAGGGCAGGTCAGGAAGGCAATCCAAACAATGGCAAGGAAGGGGCAGGTCCGGAAGACAGTCCAGACAATGGTAAGGTAGGAGAGAGCCAGGCAAAGGCTTCTGCCAGTAAGATAGAAGCAGATGAGGAGGATGTGTATATCCTGCGCATTAAGAATGGGATTGTTGCCAGGAATCCTTTGGCGGATATCCACTACAATGCAGTTGTAGGGATTGATTTTGGGACAAAGAGCACGATTGTCGCCATCCAGGATGAGGATGATCAGATCGTCCCATTGCGGATTGGAATGGCGGATTATTCAAAAGCGCCGTCCATGGCTCATTACGAGAATCCGACGGTGATGCATTTTGTAGATTTACATTCTTTCTGGAAATCATATGAGGCCAAGGTTGGGCGGCCGTATACTTCTTGGGAGGATTTGAAGATTTCCCATGAAGCGTTTACCGATATGGTAGCGGCGGGAGAGAGCAGCGAATATGCCAGCTTCCTTTCGGATTTAAAACAATGGGCGGGAGGAAAGTATAAGAAAAAAGGCGACGGGCATATTGTGATCCGCGATCAAAAAGGGAAACGGTACGACTTGAACGGTTACAGTGAGCTGGTGGAAGAAGACATCGATCCGATTGAATGGTATGCATACTATTTGGGGACGTTTATCAACAATATGCATACCGGGGTGTTTTTAGATTATATGCTTTCCTTCCCAGAAACCTTCTCCTTAGAGACCAGGAAGCACATTATCGCAAGCTTCCAAAAGGGGATCAAGCGTTCTCTTCCAAGGGAAATTTTCCAGGATGAAGAAGCAAAAGCAGCGTTCCGTGTAAGGCAGGGCATAAGCGAGCCTGCGGCGTACGCGGCCTGTGCGTTAGAGCAGTATGGTATCCAGCCCACGGATCAGGGGATTTTCTATGGCGTTTTTGATTTTGGCGGAGGGACGGCTGATTTTGATTTTGGCATTTGGAAAAACGCTCCCGAGGAGGAGGAATCCTATAATTACGTGATTCGCCATTTTGGTTCTGGCGGGGATAAAAGCTTAGGGGGAGAGAACCTTCTAGAGCTGTTGGCGTATTATGTGTTCAGCAGCGATGAAATCATAGATAATAGTACGGATTCCGGGAAAAAGGTAACAGGATCCCAGGAAGGAGTTTCAAACATCCAGATCATGAGGGAGCATAAGCTGGTGTTCTATCGGCCAAAAGAGGCTGAAATATTCCCAGGCTTGGAGGCTTTGGCCAGCGCAGAAGAAAATGCAATCCTAAACACCAAACAATTGATGGAAGTGCTGCGTCCGATTTGGGAGGAGCAGGAAGGGTTCCTGGAGTGGCGAAATAGCGGAAACGGGAGCAGCGGTAAATGGTTCGATAGCAGCCAGACAAGAAAGAAGGCGCGCAAAGGGGTAAAGATTGAATGTGGCAATTCTGGAAATTTACTGCTTTATGAAGATTCCTCTGCTGCTGCAGAAGTCCATCTGTTTGAAGAAGATGGGCATAGCAAGAAAACGGTATGCCTGGATATCAAGATGCCGCTTGTATATGGAATACTAAGCCAAAGGATTGGACAGGGCGTCCGGAATTTCTTCGAAGCATTGGTCAGCGCCTATACCAAAATGGAACTTGCGCTAGAAGAGCCCGTCCACATCTTCCTTGCTGGCAATTCCAGCAAATCCGGCTTGGTCATGGAATGCTTTCAGGAATATATGGAAGAATATAAAAAGGAATTATCGGTAGAGCACAATTCCGATGGGATCAAATCAATCGTAAAGCGTTTTCGGAAATATCTAGAGGAAAATGAAAAGAAACGATTGAAGGATACTGGGATCGAAGCGGCGCTAAATTGTTTTGATAAATATATAGAGAAAAATAAAGAGGAACGATGGAAGGATAGCGGAAACGAAGCGGCGCTAGAGAGTCTTGATAATAATATAGAGGAATTATTGGAGGATACCGAAGGCGAAGAGGTGCTCGATTATTTTCTGCTCTTTTTAAACGAAAATGAAGCAGACTCATTGAAGGATGCCAAGGTCGAATTGCTGTTGGAGCGCTTTGAGGAATACATAGAAGAAACAGAAGAAGAGGAAGAAACGGAGGAAGAGGATGGGGCGGATATATGCCTTTATCCCCCGTTGGGAACGGCAGAAGCAATTGAGATACAGAAGCAGAACGGGATCCAGGTGAATGAAAATGATTTGATGGCGCCAACCGGGAAGACAGGCGTTGCTTATGGGATGCTGTTATGCAGGGAAGGCTCCATTATCAAGGTAGAGTCAGAAAGAAAGAAGACGCAGCAGATTAAGCTGAATTATTATATCGGGATTAATTATCGGAGGAATTTTAAGGTCGTATTCGGAAGGGATATGGAATATAATAAATGGCATCCGTTCCGGAAGGTAGAGGAGGATACGGAAACATTTGAGTTCTATTACACCGAATTGCCAGAGGTATTCGACGGCAATTGCGCGGTAGAGATTAAGAACAATCCTTCCATCTATAAACGGAAATGCCTAGTTGATAAGTCAGAAGAGGGCGCATATGTCTTTTTCCGGTTCCTGGCTCCTTCCCAGTTGGAATATGTAGTGGCCAAGAAGGAGGCCATTGGAGAGGGGAAATATATCAGCAGTATCTATCGGGTAGGATTGTAATCCTTGCAATGTAACAATGGGATCCTTTAACTACCCAGTAAATCCACCTGGAACCCAAGAAGCAGCAGGTTCTTGATCACGAAGTTAGCGGCAACAATCAGAAGGGCCGCCCAGACATAGCCGTCCCGGTATTTCATCCCGATCGGGATCCGGCGGCGCGACAGGCGTTCGACGGTCTGGCTGATCAAGAACCATCCGCCTGTTATCGCTGTATACAGTACGAACGGATGGTAACGCAAGGAAGAGAGGATATCCCCGTGAAGCAGGGAAACAACGGCTCTTGTCCCGCCGCAGCCCGGGCAGTAAATGCCAAGGAGGCTGTTTACCATACAAGGCAGGATCAGGCTTGCAGCTACATGAGGAAAGAGTGCATACAGCAGGAAAAGGCCGCAGCCCAGGCATACCAGCGCCCAGCCGATATAAAATAATGCGGTTTCTTCTTTATCATGGTTTCTCATAAGGGTTCCCTCCAGACGGTTATTATTACTCCGGCGGAGTAATAGTTGCAGTATAATCTTTTTTTTCCTATTTGTCAAAGGCCTGGGAATGTGGTAGAATAGAGGAAGTATTTAGTAGGCGATTGCAAAACTCCCTTTCTAGAAACAGCGGATGTACAATCTGTACAAAAAAGGGCGACTTGCGACGGCATCTGGAGCCCGCTTTTGTATGGATTGGGCAGACGCGTCTGTCCCAGAGAGGGTTTCGCAATTACCTAAGAAGTATTTAGGAAAGAGAGGTGCGTCTAATGATTGGAATAAGCGGCGTAGTCAATGGTTATAGCAATGCGTATGCTTACAATACGTATGGCAATTACAGGGAATCCGCAGCCTTTGTCCCTGCTGGGGCCAAGGAGAATCCGGGATCTGTCTCCCAGGCTGGGGGCAAGGAAGACGGCTCCGTAAAGCGTATTTTTGGAAGCGGGAAAGAGGAGAAGGTCAATGGCGAACGCTGCCAGACCTGTGAGGAACGCAAGTACCAGGATGGATCGAATGAAAACGTTTCGTTTAAATCTCCAGCGCACGTATCCCCGGAAGCAGCAGCCAGCGCAGTACGTGCGCATGAAGGCGAGCATGTTTCAAACGCTTATACGAGTGCGGCGCAGAAAAATGGAAAGGTGATTTCTGCTTCGGTAAGCATCCATATGTCGGTTTGCCCGGAATGCGGGAGATCGTATGTTTCGGGTGGGACGACTTCTACCCAGATAAAATATCCGGCGAATCCTTATGAGCAGAGCCAGAAGGCGCTTCGGGCGGAGGAAGCCAAGGGCAGGAATATCGATTATGCGGCGTAATAACACGTTGTTGCCGATAGCCATATTGCACTGGAATGGAGCATAGAGGAAGGAATGAAGCGTAGATCAAGTGGATTAAAACGGATTGCAAGGGAAAACCTGGATGGCCAGTGGGGGCTTGCGGTTGCGGCGAACCTTACCGCCATCCTGGTAGTGACGGCGGCATTGGCGCCTTTTTATTCCCTGCAATATTTGAGCGGGGGCGGGAAGGTGCAGACGATTGCTTATGAAATTGCACTCAGCATTTTGTTAGCGGTGATGATGGTTCTGCAGTGCGGCGTCCTGCGGCTCCATCTGTCTTTTGCCCGTAAGGAGCCGGCGGGGCTAAAGATGCTGTTTGATGAGTTTACAAGAGAACCGCAGCGTTATATCACACTGTACCTCGTCGCGCTTTGGATTAATATATTCTGTATGATTCCAGGGGAGATCTGCATATACGTCGGCATAACCAGCGGGGCGAGCTTAGCGTACGCCATTGGAGGAGTTTTGTGTTTGGCAGGGATTGTGGTCCTGCTGCCGTATGTTTTACGGTATAGCATGGCGGCTCTTCTGCTGGTGGACGATTGCCAGATGGAGGTCTTGGAGGCTCTAAAGAAGAGCCGGGAACTTATGGAGGGCAACCGGAGGCGGTTGTTTACTCTTTGCTTAAGCTTCCTTGGATGGAACGTGCTGGGGATACTTTCCTGTGGGATCGGGATGCTATGGATTGTCCCATATATGGAGCAGACGCTGGTTACCTTTTACCGCGAGCTGATAGGAGAGTTAGAACCTTCCGTATGCTATCGCAGGTAAGAAAGCCCCGCCTTATCAGGTATTGCCTGATAAGGCGGGGTATTTGCCGTAAGGGCTGCTATCCGATGTTCTGCATCAGATTGACCATTTCAATAGCGGTACATGCAGCGTCATATCCTTTGTTCCCAGCTTTGCTCCCGGCGCGTTCGATGGCCTGTTCGATATTGTCAGTCGTGACAACGCCAAAGATAACAGGGATTTTTGTCTTCAGGCCTACGTTTGCAATGCCCTTGCTGACTTCTGCGCATACGTAGTCGTAATGGCTGGTGGCGCCTTTGATAACGGCTCCTAAGCAGATGACAGCGTCGTATTGTTCGGTTTCCGCCATTTTATGTGCAACCAGCGGGATCTCGAATGCGCCAGGGACCCACGCAAGCGAGATGTCGTCGTCGTTAACCCCATGGCGGATCAATGCGTCCCTAGCGCCTCCCACCAGCTTAGCTACGATAAATTCATTGAACCTGGATGCTACGATCCCAATCTTAGCGCCATTTGCAATAACGTTTCCTTCTAAAATTTTCATGTGATACCTATCCTTTCTGAATGATATAATTAGGCGTTTGCAAAACTCAATATCTAGGAACAGCGTTTGTACCATCCATACAAAAGAAGGGCGGCTTGCGACGGCATTCGGAGCCCGCTTTTGTATGGATGGTACAAACGCGTCTGTTGCAGAGAACGTTTTGCAATTGCCTATGGTTTAATATGTTGTCATATGCTGCATTTTGCTCTGTTTTGTCTTCAAATAGAAAACGTCTGTTTTCTTTGCCGGCATCTGGATGGGGATGCGTTCGGCGATGGAAATCCCATATCCAGATAGCCCGTTGATTTTCTTGGGGTTATTGGTGAGCAAGAGAAGCTTCTCCGCCCCCAGATCGTGTAGGATCTGCGCCCCAATCCCATAGTCGCGTAAATCTGGCGCAAACCCAAGTTTTACGTTGGCCTCTACGGTATCGAACCCCTGTTCCTGGAGTTCGTAAGCCTTTAACTTATTGATTAAGCCAATGCCGCGCCCTTCCTGGCGCATATATAAGAGGATGCCGCGCCCAGCGTCTGCAATGGCTTTCATGGCGGCGTCAAGCTGTTCCCCACAGTCGCAGCGGCCGGAGCCGAAGACGTCGCCAGTCAGGCATTCGGAATGCACACGGCATAGGACGGGTTCCTTATTTGATACGTCCCCCATAACAAGCGCGACGTGGTGCTCGCCGTTTAATTTGTTGACGTATCCATAGATTTCGAACTCGCCGTATTTGGTTGGAAGCTTCGCATGTGCCTCGCGCTGGATCAGGCTGTCCCTATCCATCCGGTAACGTACCAGATCTGCAATGGTAATCACGGTCATCTGGAATTTACCGGCAAGCTCGAGCAATTCTGTGGTGCGCATCATCGTGCCATCTTCCCGCATAATTTCGCAGCATAGGCCGCATGGCTTCATCCCAGCCAGGACGGCAAGATCTACGGTAGCTTCCGTATGGCCGGTCCGTTTTAGCACGCCGCCCTCCCGGGACTCCAATGGGAACATATGGCCAGGCCTGCGGAAATCCTCTGACCGGGCGCCATCCTTGACGGCTGCAAGGGCTGTTTCAGAGCGTTCAAATGCGGAAATCCCGGTATCTGTGTGGATCCCGTCGATGGATACGGTAAAGGCCGTCTGGTGGTTGTCTGTATTCTGTTCCACCATTTGACGCAGCCCAAGCTGCTGGCATAGCTTTTTGTCCATCGGCATACAGATCAAGCCTTTTCCATGTGTTGCCATAAAGTTTATGTTTTCTGGTGTGGCGTATTCTGCCGCGCAGATAAAATCGCCTTCGTTTTCCCTGTCTGGATCGTCGATTACCATAATGATCTTCCCTTGCCGGATATCATCAATGGCTTGTTCAATTGTGTCAAGCTGCTTGCTCATTGTCTTGTTCCTTTCTGCTATAAAAATCCGTGTTCCATCAAAAATTTTGTATCCAGGCGGCTGCTAGGAGCCGCTTCTGTTTGGGGCGCTAAAAATTTTTCGACGTATTTCCCGACAACGTCGCATTCAATATTGATCTGGCTGCCAATTTTCTTCTCAGGAAGCGCCGTTTCCTGCCTGGTATGCGGGATTACCGATACCTGGAAATCCTGGCTGGCTACCTTGGCAACCGTCAGGCTGACGCCGTCTAATGCTACGGAACCCTTCTCTACGATATAGCGCAGGATCCCTGGCGTGGCGGCAATGGTATACCAGACGGCGTTTTCCTCTTTGCGGATGGCTGTGATTGTGCCAGTCCCGTCGATATGGCCAGATACGATATGCCCGCCGAAGCGTCCGTCTGCGGCCATCGCCCGTTCGAGGTTGACAAGGCTTAAGGGGGCGGCTTCGGATAAGCTGCTGCGGCGCATGGTTTCCGCCATAACGTCTGCGGTAAATCCATGGCTTGCAATGGATGTTACAGTCAGGCAGATCCCGTTGACGGCAATGCTGTCCCCTATGTCCGTCCCTTCCAGGATTTTCTTGCATTGTATGTGGATTCTGGCCGAAAGGCCGTTTCGTTCGATTCCTGAAATCCTTCCTGTTTCTTCTATGATTCCGGTAAACATGGTGTCCTCCGTTTATGGTTCCTTCTCTGGCGGTGTGGAAATCCTTCCGGTGATACAGAAATCCCTGCCATATTGTGTCGTTTCGATCTGATCCAATAAAATGGCGTCCGCCATTTTGGGTATGCCTTGGCCTTCAATGGGGGATTTAGCGTTTGCCCCGGCGATAAGCTTCGGTGCGAGGAAGGCATAGACACGCTGGATGAGACGGCTCTGAAGCGCCGAAGCGTTTAATGTCCCGCCGCCTTCGATCAGGATACTGTCAATGCCGCGTTTGGCTAATTCCCGGAACAGGATCGTTAAATCAAGCTGCTTGGTATCGCCGTTTCCTTGTACCGGGATTTCCAGCAAGGAAACGCCAAGCTCTTCGAGCGCCTGCCGATCAGCGTCTAGCTGGCGCATTGCTTGTTCCGGGTATTTGCCGCTTGTGCGAAAGCCTGCCGCCGGATCCTGCAAAGCCTGCTGTGCCCGCCAGCGGAGCGCTTCTTCGCGGTTCCAGGCAGCGATCGTTTCGAGTTGGGAAGCAGTCGCTGCGATCTGGCTGTCTTTAGGAAGGCGTAGCCTAGAATCGCAGATAATGCGCACCGGATCCCTGCCGCCTGCCATCCGGCAGTTTAACATGGGATCATCTGCCAGTACCGTCCCTATGCCAGCCATAATCCCACGGTAACGGTGACGGAGCCGCTGGACGAAGCCACGGGCGTCTTCCCCGGTGATCCATTTGGAATCTCCGGTTTCACAAGCGATTTTCCCATCTAATGTCATGGCATATTTCATTGCTGCAAAAGGCGTCTGGTGTTCCATAAAATGGAAAAAAACCTCGTTCAGCTTCCGGCACTCTTGTTCTAGGGTCCCGGTTTCCACAGAAATGCCGTGTTCGCGCAGGATACGGACGCCGTTCCCAGCTACCTTCGGGTTTGGATCCAAGCATCCGACGTATACGTTTTTGATTTTCTTTTCGATAATAATTTCCGTACAAGGCGGAGTCTTCCCATAGTGGCAGCAAGGCTCTAACGTCACGTACAGATCTGCGCCTTCGGCGTCTCGGCTACAATGTAACAATGCGTTGCGTTCGGCATGGAACCCGCCGTACCGTTCGTGGAAGCCAGTGGCTATGATTTCCCCATCCTTGGCTACCACGCAGCCGACCATAGGGTTTGGGGATACCCATCCCTCTCCTTGCTTTGCGATCTGCAAAGCCTGGCGCATATAAGCTTCCCTTGTGTTATTTGTATGTTCCATCTGTCCCATCATCTCTCCTGCCTTAAGATATTGCGATCCCCGCGGGAATAAAAATGCCCTGAATCCAGAGATCCAGGGCATGCGTATCCATAGTTGGGTACAACCACAAAAGTATTTTCTTCTCTCATCCAGACTGTACTGTCGGTTTTGGAATCTCACCAAATCATGCCTTACGGCTCATGGACTTGCCCCCTGCGGGGAATCACCATCGGTCGGGAATCCTTTTAAAAAGTCACCCTGCCCTGAAGAACATTATTCTGTTATGGCTACATTCTACTCCTGCCCATCCGTTCTGTCAATACTAAAATTTCATTGTGAGCTGGATCCTTTTTTTCTGTAAATCTACATTCATCACCTGCACTTCAACGATATCCCCAACACTGACAGCCTCTAAGGGATGCTTGATGTAACGCTCGCAGATTTGGGAGATATGTACCAGTCCGTCCTGGTGCACGCCGATATCCACAAACGCCCCGAAGTCTATGACGTTTCGGACGGTTCCTTTTAAAATCATGCCAGGAACCAAATCCTTCATTTCCAAGACGTCCGTCCGAAGGATTGGTTTTGGCATTTCATCCCTGGGATCCCTTCCAGGTTTTTCTAGTTCTTTGACGATATCTTGCAGCGTCATGGCGCCAATCCCGAGTTCTTCTGCCAATTGCTGATAGTTGGAAATTTTTTTGGAAATCCCGGACAGCCGTTGCTTTTGGATATCTTCCGGCTGGAACTGTAAGCGTTCGAGCAGCTTTAAGGTTGCATCGTAGCTTTCAGGGTGTACGCTGGTGCTGTCTAGTGGGTTTTTCCCATTAGTAATCCGAAGGAAGCCTGCGCATTGCTCAAAAGCCTTTGGGCCTAACTTGGCTACCTTTAATAGCTGCCTGCGGCTTGAGAACCTTCCGTTTTCCTCACGGTACGAAACAATATTTTTGGCAATCGTTTTTGTAATCCCGGAAATGTATTCCAGTAGGGACGCGGAAGCGGTATTTAAGTCGACGCCTACCTTGTTCACGCAGTCCTCAACTACGCCGCCTAGGGCGTTGCTCAATTTCTTCTGGTTCATATCGTGCTGGTACTGGCCGACGCCGATGGATTTGGGATCGATTTTTACAAGCTCCGCAAGAGGATCCTGCAGCCGTCTTGCAATCGAAGCCGCGCTTCTCTGCCCTACGTCAAATTGGGGAAATTCTTCTGTGGCGAGTTTGCTGGCAGAATACACGGAAGCCCCGGCTTCATTGACAATAATATACTGGACAGGCGCCGGGATTTCCTTTAACAAATCTACGATAATCATCTCCGATTCCCGGGACGCCGTCCCATTCCCAACAGAAATCAGGGAAATCCCATATTTCTGGATTAATTTCTTTAGAATGGCCTTGGATTCTTCTACCTTGTTCTGGGGGGCGGTTGGGTAAATAACCGTGGTGTCTAATACCTTCCCAGTGGGATCCACGACCGCCAGCTTGCATCCGGTACGGAACGCAGGATCCCATCCTAATACGGTTCTTCCAGCAATGGGCGGCTGCATCAAAAGCTGCTCTAAATTTTTCCCAAAGACCCGGATTGCGCCATCTTCCGCACGTTCCGTCAATTCGTTGCGGATTTCACGTTCGATTGCCGGGGCAATCAGGCGTTTATAGCTGTCTTCTACTACATCCTTTAGGACAGGCGTGGTGTAAGGGTTATCCGTTACAATCACCTTTTTTTCCAGATAGCCCAGGATCTGTTCCGTTGGCGCTTCCATTTTGACCGACAGGATTTTCTCGGCTTCCCCACGGTTTAACGCCAGGATCCGGTGTCCTGCCAGCTTCGCTATGCCTTCTTCAAAATCATAGTACATCTCATATACCGATTCTACGTCGGGCTGTTTGGCCGCGGCGCTGATTTTGCCAGCGCGCATGGTAAGATCCCGGATATATTTGCGGTAGCTGGCTTCATCAGAAATAAGTTCCGCCAGGATATCCATTGCCCCGGCTATGGCCTCTTCCACGGAGCCGACGCCCTTTTCGGGGTCAAGGAATGCTTCTGCTTCGGATTCGAGCGTGTGCGTAAGCCGCTGCAGCAATATAATGTTTGCCAAAGGCTCTAGCCCCTTCTCCTTGGCAATGGTTGCACGGGTACGCCGTTTGGGGCGGTAAGGGCGGTACAGATCCTCTACGGCAACCAGGGTCTCTGCGCCAAGGATCTGCCGCTTTAATTCTTCGGTCAGCTTGCCTTGCTCTGCAATGCTGGATAATACTTGTTCCTTTTTTTCTTCTAAGTTCCGCAGGTAAACCAGGCGTTCGTACAAGTTGCGGAGCACCTCGTCGTTGAGCGCCCCAGTGGCTTCCTTACGGTATCTGGAAATAAAAGGGATGGTATTTCCTTCGTCAATCAACTGTACGGCAGCTTGCGCCTGCTGCTTCTTTATGTTCAGTTCTTTTGCTAACGTTGCAATAATATCCATATATGTTCTCCTTCTGCACAATTGCGTCGGCCTATCGTAATAACGTCCTGGCTAAAATTATAGCGGATTTGGCCAGGGCTTTCAAGAAAATATATTTGAGTTTTTCCAAGGCGCATGGTACAATGATGGGGATTTAGAAAGGAGGGATCCAGATGGTAAATGGACAAGGATCGGCTGATCTGCAGCAGAAATCTTCTGGGATGGCAGCCGCATCCCTGGCGCTTGGAACAATTGGCGTCCTTATGGCAGGCTGCGCATACCCTGCAATCCTATTTGGATCGCTGGCAATCATCTTGGCATTGCTGTCACGTGGAGGGAATTGGAAGGTAGAAGGCTATGCCGTGCCAGGGCTGATACTCGGGATTATTTCCGTGGCGTTTGGCATATTGGTTTTGGTATATTATGTGGTGACGGTTGTAACTACATTTGGCGGGATAGATGGATATTTTGATTATTTGGAGAACTTGATGGAACAGATGGGATAAAGGGAGTGGCCATAGAGAAATAAGTGATGTAATGGCGGCGTAACATATGCTACGCCGCTATTTTGGTGTGCCCGGTGGGCATACGTTCTAACGGGTGAAAGTCCCCAATCCGCC
>CAOKNO010000053.1 GCA_948470065.1 uncultured Eubacterium sp.
TTTTTATAGTGGCAAAGCGTCCACTAGGCTATTTGTTGCCTTTGTCGTGCCTGTCTAGCCATTTGCTGATGAGGTGGCAAACCACACCTGCCGCGACAGTCACAAGAAATGTGAAGAATAACTCCATGCAAACACCCCCTCCCGTTGCCGGGTGTAGGTTGGACAACACAGGCATTATAACATATCGGTAGATAATCTTCTATCACATTTTGGAAGAACTTTACAATTCGGATTGTGGTTGGCACAATCCGATGCTCGATATCATTGTGGACGCTGTTGCAAAGTGATTTCCTCGTGTAGCTGATATTTTTGATTTCTGCTTTTACCATCCGAGCAAAAAATCCTACCCCTTTTCTCCTCGGCTTTGTATCATCTGCTTTAAATATATTTTTTATCCTTATCTGGTTTCATTTTTAGTGTATTTGACAAGAGTATAATAACACGACACATAAAGAATAGAGCCAACCTACACGGGATCGCCGCTATTGGGGAGACCTCAAGGCGGCGGTTTTCTGTGCGATATGGCCGGGAGTCCACTGGGGAGGCACTCCATTTTGGTTATTAAGGCGCCCCCCAGTAGACCCCGGCCATTCTACCTGCAAAGTCTAAATTATCGCATAGTGACTTCGAGACAAAATGTCCCAAGGCTGGGGCGGTACTTTTCACAGTGCCGCCCCTTTCACGTCCAGCAGCTCTCTCGAGGCGTTCTTGCAATCTGTATTTTTTTGTTCTTTTTATACTATAAAATTTCCTATAAAACAAGAAATACAGAGTTTGATAACGTGTTTTTTAAGAAAAATTTATGAAAAATATTAAAAAGAAATAAAAAATAATTAAGTAAAAAAATACGATTATATATTGACATATACATTGAAATATAATAAAATACGTTTATACACAATAAACAATAATGAAATAAATTTTTATGATACTTGCGAATCACAAATTTGAATCTGCAAGCGGTTATAAATATACTTGGACTCAAAATTAATCCCGTTTGAGGTATTTTTGGCAGAGGTTCTAGGAGGAGCGTATGAGGAAAATAAGATTTATGGCAGAGGAGTTTTTCCGGAGTTTCCATAAAAGCCTTTTTAAAGACATTCTCTTAATGGCTATGTTTTCAGTTAGCCTTGTGATGTCTGTCATCATGTGCTCCTATCACTTTGACCTGGGAGAGCGGTATGCCCATAATGTGCAACAGGTAGGAGACGCCAGATGGTATCAAACAGTGCTGCAGCAGGAGTGTGAGGAGGAATTTTCCGACAGCATGGGCACGGTTGCAGGATGCCGGAAGATTATGGATTATTGCGAAACCCTTGCTTCCCTGGAGGAATACCCGATTTTTTTTGTGAACTCCTATCAGGGGGTATATCTGAGGAAACAGGATTTGGATCGTTTTTTTGGTGGCAGGGATTATTCTGGCTTTCTTTCGGAAAGCCAGAAAAACCCTGTTTCAGGTCTTTTTGGTGATGGGGCATATCTTTTGCATAATATGCAGGGCGCGCAAGTTTGCTTAGACGCTTATCATTTCTTTGGCATACAGGTGCAGGAAGGCGAGGGCTTTACAGAACAGAACCTGGAGATGGAAGAATCCACGGATCCAATCCCTGTTTTAGTGGGAAGTGATTACAAAGGTATCCTTACGGTTGGGACAGAACTGGAAATGCTGTATTGCGGGTATGTATACCCCTGTAAGGTGGCAGGCATACTGAAACGGGGGGCGTCGCTCCCAGAATACCAGCAGTTTAACGGGGATATGCGTTCCTTGGATACATGTATTGTCTACCCTTTTGGCATTAAGTTAAAAACGGATCCAAAGGATGTAGAAGAAATAAAAAAGTATGCATGGAATAACTTCCTTGCGTTGGATTTTGGGATTTCTGAGGTGAAGGATGAAGGGAAGGTGAAGGATCAGGTGGCGGCTTACCGGGATATCGGGGAAGAATATGGCTTCCCGCCGCTACATTTAACAAGTCCTGCCATGGGGATTGAACTGCTGCGGAAAGCGTCTGACAGCAGCATCCGGATTATGTTTGTCCTGACCATTGCCTTGATTGGGTTTTCTTTTTATGGCCTTGCAGTTACGTTCTACGATAAAATCCAGTCCAACCGTAGGAATTATGGGATTTATCTGATGAACGGATGTCCTCTGTGCATGATTGCCATTCCCTGCCTGGCGGAAATCGCAGCTATCCTGGTTCCGGGGATTTTGGTGAGCAGGATGGTATTTTCAGTCCCAGCGCTTGAAATATATAAGCTTGGCGCGATTATGCGGGTGGTCTATCTGCTTGCCGGAGGAGCGTTTTTGGTTGGCGCAGGGTTCCTAGTGTTTATGTTGCGGGGTGTGGATACGGAACATCTGATCCGGCAGAAGGATTAAGGGAAGGAGACTATGGTTATGAAGAAGTATAGGATAGCCTGCCTTGTAGCATTACTCTTGGCGGCAATTGCTGTAGGATGCGGGCAAAAGGATTTGGATACGGTGTTAAAGGGGCATAAGGCAATGAAGCTGTACCAGGAGGGCGTCTGGGAGCCGCGTTATGAAAACGCGAGCGCATCGGGTTCCGGCTCCAAGAACGAAACGCTTCAGATCGTGTTGTCCATTGACGTGAAGGAAGAGATGTCTGAAACGGATCGGATGGAGGTATTGGATTATTACTACGTGAAAACAAAAGATCTCTATATTACAGATGGAGATAGCATTGACTGTAGTTGCTATGCTGTTTTCTACCAGGGCGATACCAACGAGGAGCTTTTCAGGGTAAAACTGCGAAATGGGGTAGAAGAGGAACTTACCGATGATGATAATTCTATCTTCCCGTTGCCAGGGATGCGTACGGAAGTAATGGGGGAATGGCCATAAGCAGGGAGGGCGCTATGATTGAATTGCTTGAAGTGA
Organism: uncultured Eubacterium sp.; assembly: GCA_948470065.1. Taxonomy (GTDB): domain Bacteria; phylum Bacillota; class Clostridia; order Lachnospirales; family Lachnospiraceae; genus Petralouisia. The sequence goes on from CAOKNO010000053.1 coordinate 2,900, forward strand.
AAAAGGCGTTTGGGAAGAAAGAAGCCCGGGTGGAAGCGCTGCGCGGCGTCAGCCTTTCCATCCAGGAAGGGGAGATGGCTGCGGTTATGGGCAAAAGCGGTTCGGGCAAGTCTACGCTGCTGAACATCCTGGGTGGCATGATGTCTATTGACAGCGGGGTTTATTCTTACGATGGACAGCCCATAGATTTTAAGAACCAGAGAGAGCTGGCCAGGTTCCGCAGGGACGAGATCGGGTTTGTCGTGCAGTACTTTGCGTTGGCTGAGGATCTGAATGTTTTCCAGAATGTGGCGCTTCCGTTAAAGTACCAGGGACGTTCCCAAAAAGAAATTAAAGAACGGGTGATGGCTGCGTTACAGGAGTTGGGGATGGAAGGCAAGGCGAAGGCGTATCCCAGCGAGCTGTCCGGCGGGCAGCAGCAGAGGGCGGCGATTGCAAGGGCAGTCGTAAAGGAGCCGAGGCTTATCCTGGCGGATGAGCCGACCGGGGCATTGGATGAGGCTACTGGGGAAGAAGTACAGGGTATTTTCCACAGATTGAACGAAAAGGGGAAGACGATCCTGATCGTGACCCATGACGCCAAAGTGGCTGGGCATTGCCAGCGGATCATCCGTATGAAGGACGGGTTGATACAGGACGATGGGCACGGCGGGCGCCCTGCCTGGGAAGGAGGGGGCGTATGAAGGTTGCCGGCAGAAAAATCCCAAAAGGTACGCTCTTGCTGTTTCTCAGCTTTGCCTCAATTTCGGTATGCCTGCTGCTTGTAATGTCTGCTTCCCGGATTGGGCGGATCAATGCGTTGAGCAAGAATGGGCTGTATTCCAACCACCAGCGGTCGTTTGGCGTTTCTAATGCCAACGGGAAGGTGGGGTGGGAAGATATCATCCCTGAATTGGATGGCAAATACCGTGATTTTGCGATTTTTGTGCCAGTCAGCGATCCAAAAGTCCTGATGAAGGGGGTCTGCGTCCATGGGAAGGTAGAATCCCCGCCGATGCTCTGGGGCCGCTATTTTGATTACCAGGCGTCATGGACGGAGCGTCCAACCGCCGTGCTAGGGAAGGATTACCAGGAGGACGCTGTCTGGCGGGATGGGAAGCGGTATTATACCCATCAGGACGTGGAATATGAAGTAATCGGGATTATGGGAGTGGAGGAAGAGAGCCGCCTGGATCAGATGGTTGCGATAGATTTCCAGTCAGCCATAAGGTTGACGGGGATCAACACAAGCTATGTCCTGGATGCGAGGAAGGAAGCAGATATCCTGGGGATTGGGCGGGATATGCAGCGTATGTTCGCTACCTTTGCGGATTTTGGGATGTTTTTGGGGGAACGGGAAACAGGCTCTTTGCTGGATGGCTTTTTTTCCAGCGATATGATCATGGATACCATTTATATGATGACTCTGGCCAGTTTTTTCTTAAGTACGATCCTTGTCACTTTGATCTGGCTTCGGTTCCGACGTCCGCTCTTTTTTGCATGGAAGTTATGCGGGTATGGGAAGGCATTGGAATGGGTAGAGATTATAAAGCGGTTCTCCTTAAGCGCTATTTCTGGGTTTGCAGCAGGGTTTTTGGCAGTATTTCTGGTTTCTTGCGCTATGCCGGATTTCAGTATAGTATTTATGGACGTGATAACAGCGTGCGGCGTAGTCATTGGCCTAGGGGCTGTAATCTTGCTGGTCTGCGCGGTTTTACAGGAGGTGCGTGCCAAACGTTAAGGAATCTGATAAACAACATGGATCTATCCGGGCCTGCGGGCAATCAAATAATAGAGGGAGACGAAGAGAAGTTGTCTTATTAAGGGAAGCATTTGTGTTTCTTTAATAGGGCGGCTTCTTCCTTTTTTGTTTCATAGGAAGGTACGTCCAATGAAACAAAAACGCTCCGCGGGGATCGCTTTATTTTTAGATTAAGGTGCAACAATTTCAGGTGAAAACGGCTCTTATTGTATAAATGGAGCGTATGTTGTAAACGTAAAGCCGAAGGCTGGATGGTAAGGAAAGGAGTGGGTGTATGGGGAAAGGTTTTTATGGATGGAGATATGGCGGGCGTATAGAGTGGGGGTTTGGCTTTGCCGTATGTTTGCTTGTGAGCAACGCGCGATGGATGAAATAGAAGAAGCAGGGGGCATAGCTTTGGTGGCGGATGGGAAGAAAACAGGAGAGTTGAAGCCGGGATGGCTATGACAAGGGAGGCACATATGGAAGAATTTATGCGGTGTTATGAAAAGGTTTACCCACAGCTCTACCGTACGGCCTGGTTCTACATGCAGAACCAACAGGAGGCGGAGGATGCGGTGCAGGATGCGGTCCTGACGGCTTATGAGAAATTTGGGCAATTACGTGACAAAGAGAAGTTCAGCGCGTGGATAACGCAGATTTTAGTAAACTGTTGTAGGAAAAGGATGCGTTCCTGGTTCCGGCACGAGGAGGATATCGACGCAGTTTCCCCTTCTAGGGGGAGCAGGCTGTCACAAGAGCCGGACTTTGCGGCGGCTTCTGCGGTGAGGCAGGTGTTTGGGGAATTGAAGGAGGAGGAACGGTGCATCGTGGCATTGTCTGTGTTCGGTGGGTATACAAGTGAGGAAATTGCAGGGATTTTAGAGAAAAACCACAGTACAATCCGTTCTAAATACCGGAGGGCGCTCCAAAAAATGAGAAAAAAGCTGGAGGTGTGAGATGGGAAAGCATATTGAGAGCAGACAGTGGGAAGAAACCGTAAGGGAATCTTTGAGGAAGGCAGCAGAAGCGGAACCGATACCAGAGAGCTTACATCCAAAACAGATGGAAAAATGGCTGGAACAGGCGGAAAAGGCAAAGGGAGAACCTGTGCCAGAGCAGATGGAGCCAAAGCAGATGGAAGAATGGCTAGAAGAGGCAGCGAAGGATAAAGTTCTTTGGAAGCGCAAATGGTGGTATGGCACGGCAGCCCTGGCAGCCTGCCTGGCAATCGTAGTTCTGGCAGCAGGACGTTCCATGGATTGGAAGCGGGGCGTTTCCCATACAGACGGGGCAAAGACGGAGCGTGTTCATGGGACAGAAACGCTCGATGGGGGAGAAGGCAGTCAAGCAGACGCGTCTGGGAATGGAAGCGAGACAGCCAGCGCTGGTGCGGATGCTGGATCTGATACAGGTGCAGAAAAGACCACATATGGGGAATTATACCAGACGTTCTCAAAAATTTGGGAGAAACAAGAGGAAATGAAGGAAGAGAGTGTAGATGTCGCTGTAGATGATGCAACTGTGGATGTGGCAGCGGATGCAGACGGCGCATCAGAGGGTTCTGTGGAAATGGGTGAAGGCAGCGCGATAGAAGCTGGGATTGCGGATAGCGATGCGCCTGATATGGGCGTTGCGCAGGAATCTGGTACAAGGACCCAGGAGGGCGCTTCACAAGAGCAGGAAGAAGATGGCTCTGGGGATTTTGGGAAGACGAACCAGCAGGAGAAAGAAGTGGAAGAGGGGGATATCCTGAAGAATGACGGCCGCTACCTCTATCAGGTGATAGACGGGAATGGAGAGGATGTAGACGGCTACCAAATCCAGATCGTAGATACACAAGGGGGGCTGGCGGAAACAGCCCGGATCGGCGGATTTGGGAACGGGAGCATCGGGAATATCTATCTGTGGGAAGATACGTTGGTGGCAATTGAATGCGGCTGGGCGTCTTATGACGGCAACGGCTTGGAGGATGCAGCCAGCGGGGCGGTCAATGAGGTCGCAGCGGTGGATACGGCAGCTTCTGGTTCTGGAAGCGCCCCCTACAGTAAAATCCATATCTATGATATCAAGGATCGGGCAAACCCGAAGAATATCCATACGTTTACCGTGAAGGGCGATTACAGGGATTCCCGGATTTCGGATGGATACCTCTATTTCTTTGCCGGATACGATGCGGATAGGCCAAAAACAGAACAGGAGTATCAGGCGTATATCCCGGAAATGGATGGGAGTACGATGGAAGCAGACCGGATTTATTTGCCAAAGGACGCCGATACGGCTTCTTATCTTGTGATGGCTTCTGTCAATATGGCCAAGCCAGATCGCTTTATCGATACGAAAGCGATTGTGGCCAGAGGGGATCGTTTTTATGTAAGTAAGGAAAATATTTATATCGCGGACAATAAACCGATCCATTATACGGCAGTAGGGGAACAGACCGATACAACCGCCATCTACCGTTTTTCTTACCAGGAGGGGAAGATCGAAAAGGCGGCGGAGGGTACGGTAAAGGGAATGCTGCGGGATGATTTTGCAATGAATGAGTACAAGGGGTATCTTAGGATGGTCACTACGGTGCAGTCATATACCATAGAACAGATTACAGATGATATCAGCGGGGAGATCATTGGCTATGACACAATGGATTCTAGCACGACGAACAGCCTATATGTGCTGGATCCGGACTTGAAGGTTACGGGGCAGATCGAAGGCTTGGCAGAGGATGAACGTATTTATTCTGCAAGGTTTATGGGGGACAGCGGCTATTTTGTGACCTTCCGGGAAACCGATCCCTTGTTCTCCGTTGATTTGTCCAATCCCAAAGAACCGAAGATTCTGGGAGAACTTAAAATCAGCGGGTTTTCGGAATATCTGCATTTTTGGGAGAAGGATCTGCTCCTTGGCATTGGCATGGAAGCAGACGAACATACCGGAAACACAGAAGGGCTGAAGATTTCCATGTTTGACATATCCAACCCTGCAGATGTGAAAGAGAAGAGTAAGCTGCACCTGCCAGAGGTGGACTATTCTGACGCATTGTATCACTACAAAGCTGTCCTGGCAGATCCGAAGAAGAATATCTTCGGCTTCCAGACGGAAACGTATGGATATGAAGTGGAAGGATTTGGGGTGTCTTCCGAATACCGCGAGCGATACCAGTATCTGGTATATACGTATGAAAACGGGGAGTTCCGGCAGCTTCTTAGCATAGATTACAGCAGCGATGCATATCCCTATACCGTCCGTGGGACCTATATCAAGGATACGTTCTATTTTATGTGTACCAATGGAAGGGTGGAAGCGTACCGCTTGACAGACGGCAGTAAGCTGGACGAACTGGTTCCGTGACAAAGGCAGGCGCCGGGCAGCCCGTACAGCGTTGCATTAATTCCGGCGCCTATTACCCGGTTATTAATGCCATGCTGTATGGGTACGCTTGTCTTGCCTGTTCGATTGTCCTATGAATGCAGTTTCCCCGCCCTTTGGGCTTCACCCGGCTCATAAGCCAGTAAACAGGTAATAGGATACAAAATGACAAATATGGGCCAAGTTATACCTTTGGGGCGGCTTAATCTACAGCGGGTAAAATTCTGGCTTGCGCCCTTCGAATACTGTAAAATACCGGAATCCGGCTTCCTTTAGGATTCCGGGGACTTTGTGGAAACCGTATGCCACATGCTCCGGCTTGTGTGCGTCCGCGCCTATCGTAAGGATTTCGCCGCCAAGCGCATGGTAGCGGCTTAAAATCTGTTCGGTGGGGTGCGGATGCCCCAGGCCGTATTTAAAGCCTGCGGTGTTAATCTCGATCCCTTTTCCTTTCTGGATGAGGGTACGCAGGATCTCGTCTATCACATCAGAATATGTTTCATAAGAATAAAATTTATTGGTATTCGGGCCGTACCGTACAATGTAGTCGATGTGGCCATATACGTCGAAACAGTCAAAGAACGTTAGGTTTTCCAGGATGGATTCAAAATATTCACGGTATGCATCAGCTTCTTCTTTTCCTTGGAAAAATTCCGGATAGTAAGGATCCATATGGTTGACAAGATGGGAAGAACCGATGACAAAATCCAACGGGTATGCTTCTGTAATCTGCGGAAGTTTGTCTTTTAGATGCGGCTGCAGGCCAAGCTCCATGCCAATCCGTATGGGGAAGCTGCGCTGGTACTGTGTTTGGATGCGTTTCATTTCTTCATAGTATTCCGGCAGATCGAAGAAAAAAGTTTCCGGCTTGTCGCAAGGGTAGTCCACGTCCATATGGTCGGTAAAGCAAATCCCTCCGACCCCGGCGTTTCTGGCGGCTGCGATCATTTCGTGTATGTCTGCTGTGCTGTCGCTAGAAAAATGCGTATGCATATGTGTATCCCAAATCATAAAAATACCTCCTGTCTGGTAAGGGTACGGCTATCGTCAAAGGAATGGGCAGATTTCCTCATGCCAGGCTTTCATCAAACGTTCCAAAGACCATGCCGCGTTTGCTGGGCTTGTGGATGGAAGCTTGTGGATAGGGTCTTTGGGCGTCCAGGCAGGTTCTTTGCCAGAATCTGCCTTTTCTTTTAAGGCTGGCAGGGCGTAGGATTCAAAAAGCTTACAGGCTTTTGCCCCGTTGCCGAATATCGCAGAGATCTTTGCCTGCGTCAGGATCTTGTGGATATCGGATGGGACGACATTGCGGATGCTGCTGTCAGAAGAGCCGATGATATCGCAGCTTTGTATCACGTCCCAAATGGCAATTTTGTGATCCAGCAGCAGCCGTTTCTTTTCCGGGATCCCTTCTGGGATGTTTTCGCCTGTAAGCGCCGCCAGTACTTTCCAGAAGCGGTTCTGCGGATGCCCGTAATAAAAATGCTGCGCCCTGGATGCGGCGGAAGGGAATGTGCCAAGGATCAGGATTTTGGAATCCTGGTTAAACACAGGCTGGAATGTATGGGTAAGATGTTCGTAATCCGCCATGGTTTCCTCCATTCTTTTGTGATTATTCTGTTATGTACTATGTATTTGTGGGCAGCCTTTTTCTAAAAACAAATCTTTACAATTGCTCAAAAACCATTATAATCAAAGTAATAGAAAATTTCCAGTTTTTATTCCCGCGAGGGTAAGCGCGGATATTTGGCGAATGCCGCGGGTTCCTGGGTTTTCGTATTTTTTATAGCAAAGGAGAAGAAAATGAGTATTTTATTTCATGGAGGATCAAAGACATTTCATATATGGAACCAGGACGTCAGCTATGTCATGATGATTCTGCCGAATGGGCAGCTAGGGCAGCTTTATTTTGGGAAACGGATCCATGACAGGGAGGATTTTTCCGATCTGCTGGAGCTTGCGCCGCGTGCGATGGCGTCTTGCCCATGGATGGGCAATAAGGAATTTTCCCTGGAGCATGTGAAGCTGGAGCTTCCAAGCTATGGGAGCGGGGATTTCCGCGCCCCGGCAGTAGAGATCCGGCAAGGGGATGGGAGCAGGATTTCAGATTTCCAGTATACTTCCCATCGTATCGAGGACGGAAAGCCAGGCCTGGCGGGGCTGCCTGCAACGTATGTGGAAGAGGCTTCCAATGCCCAGACCTTGGTGGTGGAATTGAAGGACCCGCTGACTGGGATAAAAGCGGAGCTGTCGTATACGGTATTTACACAAGGCGCGGCATTGGCGAAAAACGTCCGGTATGTGAATGAAGGAGATCAGGCCGTATGGCTGGAGCGCGCGATGAGCCTGTGTTTGGATTTGCCGGATTCTTTATATGAGTGGGTACAGTTGTCTGGCGCGTGGGCCAGGGAACGCCATATGGTATCTCGTAAGCTTGCGCCAGGGATACAATCCATCGGCAGTATGCGGGGGCATTCGTCGCACCACCACAACCCGTTTTTGGCGTTGAAGCGGCCATGCACAACAGAAGATCACGGGGAAGCCATTGGCGTTAGCTTGGTCTACAGTGGGAATTTCCTGATGCAGGCAGAGGTGGACGTCCATGGTTCTGCCAGGGTCTTGGCAGGCATCCATCCAGATACCTTTTCCTGGAAATTAGAGCCGGGGGAAGCGTTCCAGACGCCGGAGGCGGTAACGGTATATTCCAGCGAGGGATTGAATGGCATGAGCCAGGCTTTCCACAAGCTGTACCAGAGGTGTCTGGCAAGAGGGGAGTGGAGGGATAAGGTACGGCCCATCCTGATCAACAATTGGGAAGCCACGTATTTTGATTTTGATGAAGAGAAATTACTTGAGATAGCAAAGAAGGCTGCAAGCTGCGGCGTTGAGATGTTTGTTTTAGACGATGGATGGTTCGGCCGTAGGGATTCGGAACTGGCGGGGCTTGGGGACTGGGTAGCGAACAAAGATCGCCTGCCGCATGGGATTGCAGGGCTGGCTAAAAAGATCGGGCAGTTGGGGATGAAATTCGGGCTTTGGTTTGAGCCGGAAATGGTAAATTTAGACTCCGATCTATACCGCAGCCATCCGGACTGGAAGCTAGAGGTTCCTGGGCGGGCAAGCTGCCATGGCAGGAACCAATTTGTTTTGGATTTCTCCCGCAAAGAGGTGGTGGACGCGATCTATGGGATGATGGCGGATATCTTGCAGGAAGCGGATGTTTCCTATATTAAATGGGATATGAACCGGAGCATGACGGAGGTCTTTAGCAAAGCCATTCCGGCGGATCGCCAGGGGGAAGTGTTCCACCGTTATATTTTGGGCGTGTACGATCTGTATGATCGGCTGACAAGCAATTTCCCCCACATCTTGTTTGAATCCTGCGCCAGCGGAGGGGGCAGGTTTGACCCTGGGATGCTCTATTATGCCCCGCAGGCATGGACAAGCGACAATACGGACGCGGTAGAGCGGATGAAAATCCAATACGGCAGTTCCTTGTGCTATCCAATTAGCAGCATAGGCTCCCATGTATCCACAAGCCCGAACCACCAGATGAACCGCAAAACGCCGCTTCGGACTAGGGCAAATGTGGCGTATTTTGGGACGTTCGGATATGAACTGGATCTGAACCGTATGTCAGAGGAAGAGCTTGAAGAGGTTAAGGAACAGATTGCATTTATGAAGGAATACCGCAGCATCCTGCAATTCGGGACATTTTACCGCCTGAAAAGCCCCTTTGAGGGGAATGAGATGGCGTGGATGGTAGTCAGCCAGGATCAGAAAACCGCGATTGTGGGATGGTATCGTGTGCTCAACCAGATCAATGGAAGCTTTACCCGTGTGAAGCTCAAGGGGCTTTTGGAAGATACCTGCTATGAGAACAGCCAGGACGGGGCAAGGCATTATGGGGATGAATGGATGCATTTGGGGCTGCGTACCTCAGATGTGACGGCAGGGGAGGTGCCTGCAGGGAAAGAACCGAGCAATGATTTTGAATCAAAGATCTATGTATTGAAGGCAGTAGAATAATCCCTGATTTGCTTATTGCCTGGAATACATAGCAGAAGAGGAGCATAGGAATGTCAGAGAACAAAGGAAAACGCCTGAACCAGTATATTGGGGATTATGTTGTGTTTGACCTCGAAACTACCGGGGTCAGGCCGGATCTGGATAAAGTGATAGAGATATCGGCGTTAAAGGTAAAAGGCCATCAGGTAAAGGAGCAGTACAGCACGCTGGTCGATCCAGGGCGGCATATCCCCAGGGCTGCGACTGCAATAAACCACATAACAGACGAAATGGTTTCAGGAGCGCCTGCGCTTTTTGCGGCTATGGAAGGGTTCCTTCGGTTTATCGGGGATGATATCCTGGTAGGGCATAATATCCATACGTTTGATCTGAAGTTCATCCAGAGGGATTCCATGCAATTATTTGGGAAAGAAATTAGGAACAGCTATATTGATACGCTTTTTATGGCCAGAACGTGCTTGCCGCAGCTTCCACACCACAGGCTGTCCGATGTATCAGAATATTTCGGGATTGAGACAAAAGGCGCGCATCGGGCGTTGCAGGATTGCGTGATGAACCAGAAGTGTTATGAAGCGCTTGGGAAGCTGCTCAAGTCCCATCCTTCGGACGCCGGAACTGTTACATGCCCGCGGTGCGGTGCGGATATGGTAAAGCGCAAGGGCATGTATGGGGAATTTTATGGCTGTACGGACTTCCCAAATTGCAGGGGGACGAGAAATATAAATAGTAAGGAATGATGTCGATCCCATGAATAAGAAAAGAACAAAGAAAACATTACGAATGCGGATGATAGCTGTCGTCAGCTTTTGGATCGCGGCAGCTTTTTTGGCGGCGTGCCAATCCCCGGCGCAGCCAAGCCAAAATAAGCCGGATACAGCAGAAATACAAGAGCAAGAACCAACAGAACCAAAGGAAGGACAGAAAGAGGAAACCGATCGCCAGGAAGAAAGCCGTGATCCCGTACAGGAATCTGGAAGCCAGGAAGAAGGCCACGATCCCGTACAGGGGTCTAGAAGCCAGGAAGCATCCAGCGCAGACATGGAAGATAAGCTTTCTTCAATGAGCCTGGAAGAAAAGGTGGCGCAGCTTTTCTTCATTACGCCGGAAGCGCTGACAGGGATGGACAGCGTGACCCAGGCTGGGGAAGATACGAAAGCAGCGTTGCAGCAGTATCCCGTCGGCGGGCTGATTTATTTCCAAGGGAACCTTGTGACAGAGCAGCAGGTAACGGATATGATTGCCGCGCAGCAGGCGTATGCAAAAGAACGGATTGGGCTGCCTTTGCTGATTGGTATTGACGAAGAAGGAGGGCAGGTCGCAAGGATTGCGTCTTGTGAAGGGATCGAAGTCCCTGTATTTGGAGATACATCGGAGCTTGGAGCCTCTGGGGATGCAAACCGCGCATATGAAACCGGGGAAGCCATCGGGGCTTATCTGAGCCGTATGGGGTTCAACCTGGATTTTGCGCCAGTTGCAGATGTGCTGACAAATCCAGAGAATACCGTGGTCAAACGGCGTTCTTACGGTTCCGATCCACAGGTTGTTTCTGAAATGGTAGGCCAAAATTTAAAAGGGCTGGCGTCCCATAAGGTCTTTGGATGTATCAAGCATTTCCCAGGGCATGGGGCGACATTGGGCGATACCCACAATGGATATGCCTATACAGATAAGACATGGGAGGAATTGAAGGCTGCCGATGTGGTTCCCTTCCAATCGGCCATAGCCAATGGCGTTTCTTTTGTTATGGTAGGTCACATCTCCTTGCCGAACGCGCTATCAGACGACGTCCCGGCTTCCTGTTCAGAAACCGTGATCCAGCAGTATCTGCGGGAGGAATTGGGCTATCAGGGGATTGTATTGACAGACGCTTTGAATATGGGAGCGGTGACAGAGCAGTACCCTTCTGCCCAGGCGGCGGTTAAGGCGCTTGTGGCAGGGAACGATATGTTGCTGATGCCTGCAGATTTTAAAAGCGCATACCAGGGGATATTGGACGCCGTAGCAGAAGGTATGGTTACAGAAGAACGGATCGACGAATCCGTCCGCAGGATTTTAAAGGTAAAGCTGGCAATGTAAGCGTTACGGTATTTTTCGGCGGTTGCCAGGCAAGGGTTTTTAGAGAGAGCAGAAAGGCGGCAAAGGATGAAATCATTAGTGATTGCGGAAAAGCCCAGTGTGGGCAGGGATATTGCCCGCGTGCTGGGCTGTAAGCAAGGCGGGAATGGGTTTTTGGAAGGGAAGGATTATGTGGTCACTTGGGCGCTTGGGCATTTGGTGGAACTTTCCGATCCGGAAAGCTATGGCGAACAGTGGAAGGCCTGGAAGATGGAAACGCTCCCGATGCTCCCAGAAAGGTTAGAAACCCAAGTAATCAAAAAGACTGGGAAGCAGTACCAGACGGTAAAAACACAGATGTACCGCAAGGATGTCGGGCAGATTATCATAGCAACGGACGCAGGCCGGGAGGGAGAGCTTGTAGCGCGGTGGATTATCCAGAAATCCGGGGTGAAAAAGCCGATGAAACGGCTGTGGATCTCCTCAGTTACGGATAAGGCCATCCGACAAGGCTTTTCCCAATTAAAAGACGCTAGGGAATACCAGAAGCTTTTCGAGGCCGCAGTCGCAAGGGCGGAGGCGGACTGGCTGGTAGGGCTGAACGCTACCAGGGCGTTGACGGTAAAGCATAACGCGCAGCTATCGTGCGGCAGGGTCCAGACGCCGACGCTGGCGATGATTGCAAAACGGCAAGCCCAGATAAAGGCATTCCGTCCAAAGGAATACTATGGTCTTAAGGTCAAAGGAGCAGGCGTTTCCTGGACTTGGAAAGAGAAAGGCAACAGCACGTCAACGTTTGCAAAAGAGGAGATCCAAAGGGCGGCGGAGAAGGTGTCTAATAGTACTGGGGTGGTAGGCGAGGTTAAGAAAAAGCAACAGAAGTCATATGCGCCGTCTTTGTACGATCTGACGTCCTTGCAGCAGGATGCAAACCGCATGTTTGGCTTTTCCGCCAAGCAGACGTTGGACTATATGCAGCGGCTGTATGAGCATTATAAGGTCGTTACTTACCCAAGGACAGACTCTAGATACCTGACGTCCGATTTGGTCGATACCTTGCCGGAACGGGTAAAGGCGTGCCGCGGCGGGAATTATACCCCAGTCTGTACAAAATTGCTGAAAACGCCCATCCGCGGGAACCAGTCGTTTGTAAATGACAAAAAGGTGTCGGATCACCATGCGATTATACCAACGGAACAGGGCGTCCGCTTAAACGAGCTAGATTATGGGGAACGGAAAATCTATGAGCTTGTCGTGTCCAGGTTCTTAGCCGTGCTCTTGCCACCGTGCGAGTACCAGCAGACGGAAGTCCTTGCCATGTGCAACGGCGAGCAGCTTACCATAAAGGGGAAAGTGATACAGAAGCCAGGCTGGCAGGAAATCAAGGATCTGCAGAAGGGCAGCGGTATTTTGGAAGAGGACGAGGAAGAACAAGAGGTTTCCGGCAGTATACCAGATTTTTCCAAGGGACAGAAGATAGCGTTTGGGGAAGCGAAGATAACGCAGGGGAAGACGAAACCGCCCGTGCCGTTTACAGAGGCGACGCTTCTTGCCGCGATGGAAAACCCAGTGAAATATATGGAGCACGCAGATCAAGGGCTGAAAAAGACCTTGGGGGAAACGGGCGGGCTTGGCACGGTTGCGACACGTGCAGATATCATTGAGAAATTATTCAATAGTTTTATGATTGAGAAAAAAGAGCAGTACATCCATCTGACGTCGAAGGGAAGGCAGGTATTGGAACTTGCGCCAGAAGGGCTGACGTCACCGGAGCTTACCGCGCGTTGGGAGCAGGAACTTGCAGATATTGCAAAAGGCAAGGCAAGGAAGAAGGATTTTGAAGCAAAAATCCGAAGCTATACGGTTGACATTGTAAAAGATATCGCGGCTTCTTCCAAAACGTACCGGCACGATAACATAACGGGGAAGAAATGCCCGGAATGTGGGAAGCTTCTGTTGGAAGTCAACCACAAGAACGGGAAAATGCTGGTATGCCAGGACAGGGAGTGCGGTTACCGCAAGACATTGTCACGCGTTACGAACGCACGCTGCCCTCAGTGCCACAAGAAAATGGAACTGGTAGGGGAAGGGGAGAATCAGAAGTTTATCTGTGCCTGCGGCTACCGGGAGAAATTATCTGCGTTTGAGAAACGGAAGAAAGAGAGCGGGGGAGGCGTATCCAAAAAAGACGTATCCCGCTATATGGATAAAATGCGCCGGGAAGCAAAGGAACCGGTGAACAATGCGTTTGCAGATGCATTTGCAAAGTTGAAATTGTAGTTAAAAGCAGCGGCTAGGAGTGTTGCCAGGGATTTGTGCAAAGCATTTTTGGGCAGAATACTGGCGGCATTGCTGGTGGGACAGAGAATAGAATCGAGCAAAAAGGAGCGTAAGGTTATGAAAGTATTGATGATCAATGGGAGCCCGCGGGCAGAAGGGAATACGTCGGTTGCACTACAGGAGATGGCAGGGATTTTTGCACAAGAGGGGATTGAAACAGAACTTTTACATGTCGGGAACCAGGCGATCCGGGGCTGTATTGCCTGCAATTCCTGTGCGGACGCAGGAAAATGCGTGTTTGACGATATGGTCAATGAAGCTGCGGCAAAATTCCAGTTATGCGACGGCCTCGTAGTCGGAAGCCCGGTGTATTATGCTTCGGCAAACGCCACCTTGGTCGCGTTCTTGACCAGGCTGTTTTATAGCGCGCGGTTTGATAAGACAATGAAGGTAGGGGCTGCTGTCGTAGCTGCGAGAAGAGGAGGGCTGTCGGCAACCTTTGACGAATTGAATAAATTTTTCACGATTGCTGGTATGCCTGTGGCCTCTGGCCAATATTGGAACAGCATCCACGGCAGGCTGCCTGGGGAAGCTAGACAGGACAAAGAGGGGCTTCAAGGGATGCGTACCCTGGCGAGGAATATGTCGTTTCTAATGAAGAGCATAGCGCTGGGGAAGGAAGCATACGGGATCCCGCAAAGAGAGCCGTCCCAACAGACAAATTTTATCCGGTAATCTATTAGAATAGGAAGCCAGGCAGGCGAAGGAGCAAGCGTCCAGCCGTTTTTTGGCGGAAGTACGCCTGCGCTGGCGTCCGTATCGCCTTCAGACGGTGTCGGGCAGCTTGCAAGGCGAAGGCTCTTATGGTCAGATTTTGAAGCGTTTTTTGGTCATAGCTGGACAAGCCGTATGGGATGTGGAAGTTTTTGTCCGTCTGCATATTATAAGATATGGGGGTAGGAAGCGTAAGATCGTCTAGCATTGCCCGCATCTGAAGGTGATTTGTGTAATTATGTAGCATGGAATAAAGAAGGAACTTGAATTGTTAGAAACGGTTCCTAATTTAAAGAAGAAATAGACGAAAAAAGTTGTAAAAAAAAGTAGATAATGGTATAATTTGTAAAGTCGCGTTGCATATGCAAGACCCGTTTTTGAATCGTAATAGTACCAAAAAGGTTTATACGTAAATGGACTAGTGAAAGCCAAATGCCAGCGGAAGGAATGTGGTATTTTGGCTCCGCGGCAGCCGCCAAATATCTGTGAATACATGCAATATGCCTAAAACAGAGGATTGGCCTGCTGCTTGCGGAAGTTAAGGGTTGCCTGCAAGATTAGAAAAGGAGGGATAAAATGGGCAATCAATTCGTATGGCAAGACAGGTTTAATATTGGGGTGGAGTCTATTGATAAGGAACACAAGAAGCTTTTCAGTATCATAAACCGCTTGTTGTCGTATGACAAGGAAGCGTCTGACAGCCAATGGGTGCTACGGGAAGGCATCAAGTATTTTAAGGATCATGCTTTGAAGCATTTTACGAAGGAAGAAGCCTATATGGCGTCGATTTACCATGGAGGGTTTGAAACGCACAGGCGTATCCACAATGATTTCAGGTTAAAGACACTCCCAGCGTTAGAGAGGGAGTTAGAGAATACAGGCTACTCCCCAGAAGCAGTCGATCACTTTGTGGGCGTCTGCACGGGATGGCTGATTGGGCATACACTGACAGAGGATCAGGCAATCGTAGGAAAGGGAGTAAGCCGCTGGCAAGAGCTTTTGCCAAGCAACGAACAGGCCGCCCTACAGAGGGTCATTGTGAATCTTTTGGATGAATTGTTCCAGTTAAACGCGAAGGTTCTCAGTGAGTCGTATGGCGGGGAACGGTTTGGCAAAGGGATTTATTACCGTCTGGTCTATGGGGCGGAAGATGGAAAAAACTGGGAAGTTATCTTAGTGTTTGAGGAGAAGCTTCTGACAGGGACGGTTGGCAAGCTGCTGGGCGGAGGAGCAGGTAAGTTAGATACCATGATTATGAATGCGACGAGGTATACCGCACGGCAGTTTATGACCCGTATCGGGGAATGCTTTTCGGACGCAAGCCTGTATGATGTAAAATCTGAGAACTTGCTGACGTATGATCAGTTCCAGAAAATCTTTGAGGAAAACCGCTTGCAGAGCAGCTTGCTGTTCGATACCGGAGAGGGATACTTTGCATACTGTGCCATTGCGCCGCATCTGCTGAAAGATAAGATCGGGTCTGGCATTGAAACAGAAAACGCCATGTCTGAAGTTGGGAATTATCTTAAGAAAGCAGATAAGGAGAACCAGAAGAAGAAAATCCTTGTCGTAGATGATTCTAAATTCTCACTGGCGGCTATGAAAGAACTGTTAGAGCAGGAGTATGAGGTATCGCTGGCGCAATCTGGCATATCTGCGATCCAGTGTATTTCCCTGAACCGTCCGCATCTGATACTTTTGGATTATGACATACCGATATGCGACGGAAGACAAGTACTGCAGATGATCCGTTCCGAGCAGGGTTTTGCAAATATCCCAGTAATCTTTTTGACCGGAAGGGTGGACAAAGAGAGCATCTTGAAAGTGAAGCCATTGAATCCGACAGGTTACTTGCTGAAAACATTGAATCCGGTAGAGATCAAGAAGAATATTGACGCGTATTTTGAGAAACAAAAATAGAACGGTCAATATGGAGAATCAAATAAATATTAGGAGCCATCTCTTAGAATATAAAAAGTATTCAGAGATGGCTTCTTTCGTACCATATGGAAATTGATTGTGGAATAAAGGGGGATAGGGTATAATATGGCATGAGAAGGAGCGTATGGCCTAAGGAGGAACCCACGGAGTGGGAGGATGCCCTTAGGTCTTTTGCAGTAATTAATGAAATACATGGAAGTAGGTGGAGGTATGATGATGAAGAAACCATTACCAATAGGCGTTGATAATTTTGAGAAGATAGTAAAAGATGGTTATTACTATGTTGATAAAACCATGTTAATTAAGGGATTACTGGATTTAAAAGGAGAAGTAAACCTCTTTACCCGTCCGAGACGTTTTGGAAAAACGTTAAACTTGAGTACGCTCCGATATTTTTTTGAGGATACAGGGGATAAAAAAGCAAATGAACGGAATAAAAGTCTTTTCCATGGGATGAAGATTATGGAAACAGGGGAAAACTACACCAGCCAGATGGGAATGTACCCTGTGTTTGAACTCACATTAAAATCGGCAAAACAGGAAGATTACGATATTGCTTTGTATATGATACAAAATGCAGTCGGTATGGAATTTGAAAGGCACAGAGCTGTTATAGAAAGAGGAAAAGAGTATCTATCCTCCAGGGAGTATGAACAGTATACCGCGATTGCGGAAGCAAAAGCAGAGGAAAAAACGGTGAGGAATTCTCTGCAGTTATTTTGCCAATGCATGTATAAGATTATGGGTAAGAAGACGGTTATTCTGATTGATGAGTACGATGTACCATTGGAAAATGCATATTTTAGAGGTTTTTACGATAAGATGGCCGATTTTATCCGGTCGTTGTTTGAAGCGGCGCTAAAGACGAACCAGCATTTACAGTTTGCAATTATTACCGGATGCCTGCGGATTTCAAAGGAGAGTATATTCACGGGGTTAAATCATATGAATATTATTTCTGTACTTGACAAAAAATACAGTGAGCATTTTGGATTTACAGAACAGGAAGTCCTTCAGATGATGTCCTATTATGAAGTGGAAACCCGCTTTCCAACAATGAAAGAGTGGTATGATGGATACTTGTTTGGGAATACAGAAGTTTATAATCCATGGAGTGTGATCAAGTTTTTGTACGATCTGCATTCAGATGTAGATGCATATCCACATCCCTATTGGATCAATACCAGTTCCAATGACATTATTAGAGAGTTGGTTGCAAGAGCCGGTCGGGAGATGAAAGGGCATATTGAAATGCTTTTAGGCGGAGGTACTTTAGATATTCAGGTTCATGAGGAAGTTACCTATGGGGATATGCATATTAATGAGGAAAATTTGTGGAATTTCCTTTATTTTACAGGATATCTGACAAAAGAAAGCGAATATTTTAAGGAATCATCTATTTTTTTACGGGTACGTATTCCAAATATAGAAGTGAAGACGATTTATCAGAACACCATTCTAAATTGGATGAGGGATGTTATAAAGAAGGAGGATTTTCGTGATCTGTACCATGCAATGGAGGAGGGAAATTCCCAGAAGATGGCAGACATATTAAATGGGCAGCTCTTTTGCACAATCAGCTTCTATGACAGTGCAGAAAATTTTTATCATGGATTTCTGACAGGAATATTAAGCCAGAGCGAAAATTATCTGGTAAAATCCAACCGTGAATCAGGCAATGGCCGTTCTGATATCATGGTAAAGAGCCCTTCGCTGCGGGGGAGAGCCTTTATTCTGGAAGTAAAGGTGTCAGATTCCATTGATGATTTGGAGAAAGATGCAAGAAAAGCATTACAGCAGATATATGATAGGAAATATGCGGAGGAATTATGGGAGGAGGGATACCGTAGGATAGATTGTTATGGGATATCTTTTTTCCGGAAAGACTGCGAAGTTTGGTTTGGGAGTGGGCAGGGTTAAGAGGCTCCTTTGGGAATCGTTTTCAAATAGGTAATTGCGAAACCCTCTCTGGGACAGACGCGTCTGTCCAATCCATACA
>CAOKNO010000054.1 GCA_948470065.1 uncultured Eubacterium sp.
TTGACCTCTCCACAGATGTCCGTCTGTTGTACTCCAGTTTCCATTCCTTACTGTCCCTTGGCGGTATTTTTCGCGGTGCTTTGCTTTTTCCACACCATCGTGGTGCATACGTAAGCCCATTTTACAGACAGGAACACCATCTTCATCTATTGTAAAGTCATCTTTGTATTTGAAGTGTCCCGTATGACCGGGATTGAGGTCAATGAATGGTGTTATGCGGTTTGTTTTGCAGTATTCATAAAGCGGATAAGCATCACGCATACCCCAAGCCCATCACCATGCCGCCTTCGATCTGACCCTCTACGGATTGGATATTCACAGGGGTGCCAACGTCGTAAGCTGCCACTACCTTCTCTACCTTCCCATCCTTGTCCAAAAGCACGACCTGTACGCCATAGCTGTAGCTGACGTGGCGCACGGGGAACTCCTTGGTGGAAGACAGCCCGTCCGTCATAGGATGGTACTCCCCATAGTATTCCTTTCCTTCGAGATCTGCTAGGGACTTGCCGCTGTCCAAATCCTGTTTCAGCAATTCGACCGCCCGTTTTGTGGCTTCCCCAGTCACAACGGTCTGGCGGGACGCGGTACTGGTTCCGGAATCCGGCGTTGTCCTGGTATCTGGATCTTCATGGATTACAAGAGACGGCGCAACCTTTGCCGTTTCACAGAGGATGGTTTCACACATAATGGCAATCCCCTGCCCCATACACGCCGCAGACGTCAGGACATGTACCTTGCCATCCTCGATCCGGAGCCTGCACCGCCCGCTGTCAATAATCCCAACGCCTTTCCCACTGCTTTTCCATCCCAGCGCAATCCCTGCATATGGATTGGACTCATATAGCTCTTTTACCGCTTCTAAGCACTCTGCCGCCCCGGCGCTTTCGTCTGCAACCTGCCCGTTGGGAAGGATCTGCCCTGGGCGGATCGCGTTGCGGTAACGGATTTCCCACGGTGAGATCCCCACTTTCTCTGCAAGCAGGTTCAGGTTCTGCTCCATGGCGAAATTGCTCTGCGCCGCGCCAAACCCACGGAATGCGCCGGATACCATATTGTTGGTATATACGGACATCCCCAGGATATCTACGTTCTGGTAATTGTACGGGCCAGCCGCATGTGTACAGGCGCGATCCAGCACAGGGCCGCCCAGGGAAGCGTACGCGCCAGTATCTGCGATAATAACTGCCTTCATCCCCAGCAGGATCCCATGCTCGTCGCATCCTGTCGTAATCTCAATTTCCATCGGATGGCGTTTCGTATGGTAAGCCAGGCTTTCCTGGCGCGTAAACTTGACTTTTACCGGACGTTTCGTATGTCAAGCCATCAACGCCGCATGGTGCTGCACGCTCATATCCTCTTTGCCGCCAAACCCGCCGCCTACCAGCATAGAATGGCTATGTACCTTTTCCTTGGGGATTTTAAGCATCATAGCGATTTCACGCTGTTCATCGTATACCGACTGGCTTCCCGTATACATTACAAGGCCGTCTTCCCCATCGGGTACTGCAATCGCGCATTCTGGCTCCATAAAGGCATGTTCCTGATGCGGCGTTTTGTATTTCTTTGTCACCACGTATTTGGCGCTGGCAAGGGCGGCTTTCACATCCCCGTTGACCAAGGTGGATTTGCTCATAATATTCCCATCCTCATGGATCAGGGGCGCGTCCCCGCGCAAGGCGTCCTGCGGCGTCGTAACAGGCGTAAGCTCCGTATAATCCACTTCCACCAAGGACACGACCTCTTCTAAGCTTTCTTTGCGGCTGACCGCCACAAGCGCAAGGCAGTCCCCCACATAACGCGTAATCCCACCTTCTGGGATCATAACGTCCCAATCCTTCTTCATATGGCCGATCACATTATCTGGGACGTCTGGCTGTAGCAAGATCCTGACGCAGTCTGGATGTGCCAGCGCTTTGCTGATATCGATCTTATCCACCCTTGCCCTTGGGTATTTGGAACGCACCGCTTTGGCATACAGCATATCTGGAAATTCCAGATCGTCCACATATTTCCCAGTCCCGTTTACTTTTTTCGCAACGTCTGGGCGGTGGAACCGCTCGTTCATATGTAACTCCTCCTGGGCTTTGGGGATTTCCAGGTTCTCCCGGAAGAACCTTCCCGCCATTAAAATCGCCTCTTCAATTTTCTTATATCCAGTACAACGGCAGATATTCCCACGGATCGCTTTCTTTACCTCTGAAACGGACGGCGTATCGTTTACATCCAGCAGCGCCTTGGCGCAGAGCACCATCCCCGGGATACAGAAGCCGCACTGTACTGCGCCTGCCTCGGCAAAACAATATTCGTATACCTCGCGCTCCCGCCCGCTCAGCCCTTCTACGGTCAGAATGCGCTTTCCCTCGAACTTCGACACCTTCTGGACGCATGCCTTTACGGCTTTTCCATCTACCAGGACGGTGCAAGTCCCGCAAGCGCCCTCGCTACAGCCGTCTTTTGCAGAAGTGATTTTCAAGTCGTCCCTTAAAAACGACAACAAGGCCTTGTCTGTTTCAGAATGGACAATTTGCCCATTAATATTCAATTCAAACATGTCATCCTCCTTTACTTGAGCGCCACCACTTCAATTTCCACCCGTGCATCCTGCGGCAAGGCCGCTACCTGGAACGCCGACCTGGCCGGGTAATCCCCCTCCTTGAAATAGCCTGCATAGACTTCGTTCATTTTCCCAAACTCAGCGATATCTTTGAGATAAACCGTAGTCTTAACCACATGATCCATCGTACATCCACAGGATTCTAAGATTGCTTTTACATTTTCAAGCGACTGCCGCGTCTGCCCTTCGATATCCGACGCTACGATTTTCCCTTCCTTGGGGCAAATGGGAAGCTGCCCGGACAAAAAAAGCAGGTTCCCGGCATCAATCCCCTGGGAATACGGCCCGATTGCCTTTGGCGCATGTTCTGTATTTATAATTGATTTCATGATAAACCTCCTGATCTTCATTCTTGAAATTTCTCCCACAGCATGAGATAATCGGTATAACGCCGTGCTCCATGCGGCGCCATACCAGACGGACGATAGTACATTTTCATTATTTGATAGAACAACATAAGAAAGGAACGATATTATGCCATCCAATTTGCTTGAACAATATAAGATACTCGTTGAATTTCTCGGAAAAACATTAGGCCCTGATTATGAAGTCGTGCTCCAGGACATCGATCCAGAGCACAGCCAGATTGTCGCCATTTCAAACGGGCATATCAGCGGGCGGGAAATCGGAAGCCCCCTGACCGACGCTGCATTAAAAATGCTTGCCAACAAATCCTATAAAACAGAGAACTTTCAGTCCAACTACCGTGGCGTCGCAGGGAACGGCCATATCCTTCGCTCCTCTACCATGTTCATCCGTGATGAAAACGGCGCGCCGATTGGGCTTTTATGTATCAACTTTGACGACAGCCGGTACAAAGAACTCCACCAGAAGCTGTTTGACGTCGTCCATCCAGAGGATTTCCTAAAAGCCAACCCGATTTTCTGCCAGGATCCTTCTTGTACGCCGCTTCCATCTGTTGCACAGCAAGATTCCATCACAGAGAATTTCACTATGGACATCCCTTCCTTGATGCAGAAAATCTTTGACGACGCCACTACCTCGCTGACGACGTCGGCAGACCGCCTGAACCAGCATGAGAAGAAAGAGGTGATCCAGACGCTGCACGAACGCGGGCTTTTCCAGCTAAAAGGAGCCATCCCATTTGTCGCCAAGCATTTCTCCTGCTCCTCGGCAACGATATACCGCTACCTCAGCGAGCTGGCGAATGAGTGATTGGGCGCTCTGCCGTAAGATACCGCCCGGCGTATGCGTGCGTTACCTTGCCGTCCTGCGCCGCTAATGTGCCGCGCAGGAATACCATTTCCGCCCTTCCCGTTATCTCTGTCCCTTCCATGGGACAGTAATCTGCAGCCGACTGCTGTGTCTTAGCGGATAATGTCCACACCTTATCTGGATCCCATACCACAAGATCGGCGTCGCTCCCTGGGGCAATTACGCCCTTTTTCGGGTACAGATGGTATAGCTTCGCCGGGTTTTCCGCCAAATAGCTGCACATCTGCCCAATACTGATCTTTTGTTCCCTTACCCCAAAATGATACATCAACGCCGGACGTTCCTCCGCCCCTGGCATGCCGCAGGGCGTCTTTGAAAAATCATCCCGTCCCATATCCTTCTGCGCCTTGGTAAAGCTACAGTGATCTGTGGCTATGGTCTGGATCTTACCTTCCGCTAACGCTTTCCACAATACTTCTTGATCCTGTAAGGTACGAAGCGGCGGGGCGACCATATATGCCCTCCCTTCATTTCCAGGCAAGCGGTAGCGGCCCTCATCCAAAAGCAGGTACTGCGGGCATGTTTCCACGTAGACTGCCTGGCCTCTGCTCCTGGCATGGCAGATCTCTTCGTATCCTTCCTTTGAACTTAAATGCACAATCACAACGGGAGTATCCACGCAAGCAGCAATCTTTAAAATACGGCTGACAGCCTCCGCCAGCGCAGGGCGTGTCGTTGGGTAATCAGATACCTCGCGCCTGTGCCCCTTCTTCTGCAAAAGCTGCTCCAAACGTGCGTCAATCATCCCTTTATTCTCACAGTGCACGCCTGCAATCCCACCCAATTCCTTTAGCCGCGCCAACACCTCATAGATGCTTTTATCATCCATGACCATACTGTCATACGTCGTGTACAGCTTAAACGAGCGGATGCCTGCCGCCACAACGTCTTCAAGTTCCTGGCAGATTTGAGGGCTCCAGTCTGAAATGGCCAGATGGAAGGCATAATCGCAATGCGCCTTCCCCTTTGCCTTCTTATGCCAGCGTTCCAACGCTTCTGCCAGGCGTTCTCCCCGTTCCTGCGTTGCAAAGTCTATGATGCAGGTCGTCCCTCCGGATAGCTGCGCCCGCGTCCCGCTGTCAAAGCCGTCCGCCGTCACGGCGCCAGACACAGCCAGATCCAGATGCGTATGGGCGTCCAAAAAGCCTGGGAACACGTAGTTCCCCGAAACATCCACCCGCTCTGCGCCTTCTGGATCCAGACGGCTGCCTACCGCAAGGATTTTCCCTCCTTCTACCAGGATATCTGCCCGTCTTGCCCCTTCCCCGGAAACAACCATCCCGCCGCAGAATATTTTCCTCTCCATCGTACCAAGGATTGCTTGCGAAGCTTTCATTGCGTCCGCCATCCCCTTGACTACCAAAGACGGCCCGAACAGCCCATCGCCAATTACGTAAACGCCTGGAAGATTTGTCTCCAAGCTGCTGCTTACCAGCGCACGTTCCTTTTCGTCTACCTTGATCCCATTTGCCTGGTAATAATCGCCTGGAACCTGCTCGCCAACGGCCGCGATCACAGTATCTGCCAAGATTTCCTGCGTCCCTTCGCCAGGCTTGACGCTAGGCCTTCCAGAACCATCCACGCTTCCCAATTCCATCTTCTGGCAGATCAGCGCACCATCCTCCATCCGGACTGGCGCAAGAAACTCCTGGAATATAACGCCGTCTTCCATGGCAAGCTGAAGTTCATGTTCATCTGCCGGCATATACCGTTTTGTCCGCCGGTATACCAACGATACCTGCTCCACGCCCTTGCAACGCTTTGCCGCCCGCGCCGTGTCCATCGCCGTATTGCCGCCGCCAATAACGGCCACATGGCTTCCAAGCGCAAGTTCCCCGCCTGTTTCATTGAACCTCTCCAGAAACTCCAGCGCATTGTATGCCTCTTTCCCTTCCAATTCCAACTGTCCGCGCTTTAAGCCCCCGACGGCCAGGATCACATGATCGTACGCATCCCGTAAAGCGCTTACGTCTGGCGCTTCTTTTCCACACTGGATCTTTACGCCAAGCTTTTCTAAAAACGAAATATCCTTTGCAATCACATCATCGTCAATCCTGAAATCTGGGATAACTGCGCTTACAATCCCGCCCAGCTTTTTACGCTTTTCATAAATCGTAACCTGCGCCCCTGCCCTTGCCAAATAGAAAGCTGCCGCCATACCAGAAGGCCCGCCGCCTACGATTGCTACCGTTTTTTCACTATGGCCTTCTGGCTTTAACCGTTCTAGCACGCGCTCATACGCCTGTTTTGCGCACAACAGCTTCGTATCCCGGATTTGGACTGGCGTCTCATAGAAATTACGGGTACAGTGGCTCTGGCATCCATGGGCGCAGATTGTGCCTGTGATAAACGGCAGCGCGTTTTTATTTAAAATAACCTCTAACGCTTCTTCGTAACGCCCTTCCCCGGATAACTGCATATACGTCGTGATTTCCTGGTGGATCGGGCATTCGTTTTCACAAGGCGCAGTATAGCAGTTTATCAATGGTACTTTTTCGTTTGTTTTCCTGGAATCCGGAAGCTTTGCAGGCTTCACATGGTGTTTATCTGTCAAGGCTTCTCTTGCCGCCTGCTCTAGCTGATCCACATCAACCGCTGTAAACGGCGAAACCCCCATCTCGTCTAACCGTTCTGCCATCTGCTTTAGCCGCTGGTAGCCGCCTGGCTTAAGGATCGTAGTCGCTACCGTAACCGGCCATACGCCTGCCCCCACAATCCGGCAGATATTAAAGGCGTCTGCACCGCCGGAATATGCAATCCGCAGCTTCCCGCCAAATTCACGCGACAGCTTGGCAGCCAGCGCAATTGAAAGCGGGTACAAGGATTTGCCAGACATATACATTTCCTCGCTGGGCAGTTCCCCTGCCTTTACATCCACCGGGAAGGTATTTGTGATTTTCACGCCAAACTCCAGCCCCAATTCCCTAGAACGCGCCATCAGCCGCTGAAGCATCGGCACAGCGTCCTTGTATTGGAGATAATCCTCAAAATGGAACCTCCCAAACGCCACATACCCATACCCCATTAGATCCAGCGTTTCCCTGGCAAATCCATACCCCAAGAGCGTCGGGTTGCATTTGATAAAGGTATGCATCCCCTTCTCTTCTAGCAAATAAGCTGCAATGCGTTCAATCTCCTGGGGCGGGCAGCCATGAAGCGTGGAAATTGTCGCTGAGTTACAGATATGTGCGGAAATTTGTTCGATATCCTCCCTTGTCATATGCTGAAAACTGTCCGCCTGGGCAAGCAGCTCCTCTTTGCACTCCCGGAAGGTTCCGGTCTGCCCCGCATCCTTCATATGTTCGATAAACGCGTCGATTTTGCCAGATTTTATCCCAGCCAGATCATATCCTACGCTAATGTTGAACTGAAAGCCGTCCATACTTCCAAGCCCATACTCCTTCGCCATAAAAGACAGCAAGAACCATGCCTTTATATATTCTTCCTGCGCCTGCGGCACATATAGTTCCGTCGACCACTCGCAATTATAGCATTCATCGTCCGCCTTGATACAAGGCTTGTTGACACAGGCAGCCAATTCCGCGCCATCCATCACCTGTACCGTCTTTAATTCAAAAAAACGGCTTCCTGCATAGTAAGACGCTGCAATATTCTGCGCTAATTGGCTGTTCGGCCCTGCCGCAGGCCCAATGGGGGTTTCTAGCTTACGTCCAAATATCGTCTGGCTCTCCTTCGGATCTGCAACGTATGGCCTGTGTACGCCAAATACCGTGCCTTTTTTATCATGCTCCGTCCGGATCCAACGCAATAGCTGCCCAAACGGCATACATGTCATAATATCGCTCATGCTGTTTCCCTCCTGATTCTTCTGATTGTTTATCCATTTATGCTTTTCCACAGTTTTGCAGACGCTTCCCTGCACTTTGCCATTACTTCTTGCGTATCCGCTACCTTTACTTCACGGTCCTTCATCAGGATCCTCCCATTGCCAACGGTCGTCACGACGTCCCTTCCCGTCATGCCAAAGAGGATATGCCCATTGATGTTTGACGCGTCAAGCTGGGTAGGCGGATCGTAATCCACAACAATCACATCTGCCGCCGCGCCTTCCTTTAGTACGCCAAGCGGCGCTTTGAAATAGCGGTTTGCAATTGTTGCATTATGTTCAAACAGCATTTTCGGCGCTTCGCCCCAGGCTGCATTGGCGTCGCATAAATGATGCTTATGTAATACGTTTGCCACCTTAAACGATTCTGTCATATCATGGGTATAGCCGTCTGTCCCAAGCCCTGTCACAATGCCGCGGCGTACCAGCTCCATGGTGGGCGGGCATCCACATGCATTCCCCATATTAGATTCCGGGTTATGTACCACCATGGTATCCGTGTCCTGGATGACATCCATTTCATGGGGATTGATGCAAATACAGTGCCCCAGCAAGGTCTTATCCCCTAAAATCCCCCAATCCATCAGCCGATCGGCAATCCGTTTCCCATATTTTTCCAGGCAGTCATGTAGATCTTCAATCCCTTCCGCCACATGGATATGGTATCCTGTCCCATCCGGCTTATTTGAAGCCGCCAGCCATATAATTGATGGCCGTAGGATACATAGAAAGCCCTATCGCAAATACCACCGTACCTGTAATCAACGGCGGAAAAAACCTGCGGATCTGCTTAATGAAAATCCCAACTAAGACCGCAACCACGGGCGCGGCGTCGCCTGGGCGGCCAACAAGCTTGGGCAGAAATGCGTGGTAAGGATGCCGAAGGGCACCACCCAGACGCGGCTTAATAACATTGCAAAGGAAAACGCCACCGTTACGATTGAAGATCTGAACTATGACGACTGCGTGCGCCTGGCCGCCAAAGAAGCCGCACAGACGACGCGCGGCATTATGGTACAGGATACCGCATGGGAAGGCTACGAGGAAATCCCCACCTGGATCATGCAAGGGTACGGCACGCTCGCCCTAGAAGCAGACCAGCAGCTAGCTTCGGATGGCTGCCGCCCCACACATATCTTTATCCAGGCAGGCGTAGGTTCCCTGGCCGGGGCAGTTATTGGCTACTTCTCTAACCGCTTCAAGGATCATCCGCCAATTATGGTGGTGGCAGAAGCAGGCGCAGCCGACTGCCTTTACCAATCGGCAATGCAGGCGGACGGCAGCCGTGTAAACGTAGGCGGCGATATGCTAACGATTATGGCTGGCCTTGCCTGCGGGGAAGCCAATACCGTTTCCTGGGATATTTTACGAAACCATGCAGATGCATTTGTTTCCTGCCCGGACTGGGTAAGCGCAAACGGAACCAGGATCTACGGCGCGCCAATCCGCGGGGATGACCGCGTTATCTCCGGCGAATCCGGTTCTGTCACGTTAGGGCTGTTACACGCGCTGATGACAGATCCTTCCTACCAGGATTTCAAGGAAGCCTTACAGTTAAACGAAACGTCAGAGGTACTGCTGGTATCCTCCGAAGGCGATACCGATCCAGACCGTTACCGTGAGATTGCCTGGGAAGGCTTATGCGGCACAGACAAGGAGCCATTTGCAGGAATCTAAGCTGCCATTCCTACATAAAAAACGCACCCATTTTTAATAGAAAGAAAGGACAAGAATTATGGATTTTGTGAAAATAAAAGAAGCTGCACAAGGATACAGCACAGATATGAACGCGTTCTTACGCGCAATTGTAAAAAACCCAGGGGAAAGCTGCGACGAAAAAGCGCATATTGATACCATTGCAGCAGAAATGAAAAAGGTTGGCTTTGATGAAGTACAGATTGACCCACAAGGGAATGTTATCGGCTATATGGGAAGCGGCGATAAAATTATCGCTTACGATGCGCACATTGATACCGTTGGGATTGGGAACCGGGAAAATTGGTCGTTCGACCCTTACGAAGGATATGAAAACGAGACAGAAATCGGCGGACGCGGCGTTTCCGACCAGTGCGGCGGCATCGTATCTTCCGTCTATGGCGCAAAGATTATGAAAGACCTTGGCTTGATCCCAGAAGGCTGCAAGATTATGGTAGTCGGCACTGTCCAGGAAGAAGACTGCGACGGCCTTTGCTGGCAATACATTATCAACGAAGACAAGGTACGCCCAGAGTTCGTCGTATCCACCGAACCGACGGACGGCGGGATTTACCGCGGGCAACGCGGGCGTATGGAAATCCGTGTAGACGTCCGCGGCGTTTCCTGCCATGGCTCCGCGCCAGAACGCGGGGACAACGCCATTTATAAAATGGCAGATATCCTCCAAGACATCCGTGCATTGAATGAAAACGACGCCGAAGATGGAACCGAGATCAAAGGGCTTGTGAAAATGCTAGACCCCAAATACAACAAGGATTGGGAAGAAGCACGCTTCTTAGGGCGCGGCACAGTGACCGCCTCCCAGATCTTCTATACATCGCCCAGCCGCTGCGCCGTCGCGGACTCCTGCTCCATCTCCCTCGACCGCCATATGACGTTCGGTGAAACATGAGAAAGCTGCCTAGAAGAAATCCGTTCCCTGCCAAGCGTAAAGAAGTATGGCGACGATGTAAAAGTATCCATGTACCATTACAACCGCCCCTCCTATACGGGATGCGTCTATGAAATTGAATGTTACTTCCCAACCTGGGCAATCCCCAAGGATCACAAGGTAACAAAGGCATTAGAAGCAGCCTACACAAGCCTTTACGGCAGCAAGCGGATCGGCGCGCCTGATACCCTGGAACTAAGGGAATCCCGCCCATTAACGGATAAATGGACATTCTCAACAAACGGCGTTTCCATTATGGGACGCAACAACATCCCATGCATCGGCTTCGGCCCAGGCGCAGGCACACGCGCCCAACGAAAAGACCTGGAAACAGGATCTCGTAACGTGCGCCGCCGTATACGCCGCGCTTCCGGCACAGTACTTTAACTAGTACAGACCGATTTTATGGCAAACAGCCAAAACGCCTAATCGGGATTCCTTTTCCTACTGCACAAGCGGCGCAAACCTGGCTTCATCCAAATATGAATGCTCCAGATAGGAACATTTTAGACATTAATACTTTATACAACAAAATTTCAAATAATAAAACTTCAGGAGGAAACTAAGCTTATGAAAACATTACAAGATTACATTGATAAACTGAATAAATTAAACTTTAAGGAAATGTACAACGGTGATTTCTTCCTCACCTGGGAAAAGACAGATGAGGAATTAGAAGCAGTCTTTACCGTTGCAGACGCATTGCGTTTTATGCGAGAAAACAATATTTCCACAAAGGTATTTGAAAGCGGTCTTGGAATTTCTCTGTTCCGTGACAACTCAACACGCACCCGTTTTTCTTTTGCCTCCGCCTGCAACCTGCTCGGCTTAGAAGTACAGGATTTAGACGAAGGGAAATCCCAGGTAGCCCATGGGGAAACCGTGCGTGAAACCGCTAATATGATTTCCTTTATGGCGGACGTTATCGGCATCCGCGACGATATGTACATCGGCAAGGGCAACAAATACATGCACGAAGTCGTAGACGCTGTGGCTCAGGGGAAGGAAGACGGGATCTTAGAGCAGAAGCCTACGCTAGTCAACCTGCAATGCGACATCGACCACCCCACCCAGGCAATGGCAGACATGCTCCACATCATCCATGAATTTGGCGGCGTAGAAAACCTGAAAGGCAAAAAGCTGGCCATGACCTGGGCGTATTCCCCCTCTTATGGGAAACCATTGTCTGTACCGCAGGGGATTATCGGGTTGATGACGCGGTTCGGGATGGACGTCGTACTCGCACACCCGGAAGGCTATGAAGTATTCCCAGAGGTAGAAGCAGTCGCCGCTGAAAATGCCAAAAAATCCGGCGGTACGTTTACGAAGACAAACAGCATGGACGAGGCCTTCAAAGATGCCGATATCGTATACCCGAAGAGCTGGGCTCCGTTCGCCGCAATGGAAAAGCGTACCGAACTGTATGGGAATGGGGATACTGCAGGCATCCAGGCATTGGAAAAAGAACTGCTTGCACAGAACGCGCAGCACAAGGACTGGGCGTGCACCGAAGAACGGATGGCTACGACAAAGGACGGGAAAGCCCTCTACATGCACTGTCTGCCGGCAGACATCTCTGGCGTAAGCTGCGAAGAAGGCGAAGTAGACGCTTCCGTATTCGACCGTTACCGCAACCCACTGTACAAAGAAGCCAGCTTTAAGCCCTATATCATTGCAGCCATGATTTTCCTGGCAAAATTCAAAGACCCTGCAGACGTCTTAAAGAAGCTAGAGGAAAAAGGCGGTCCAAGGATTTTTGGAAATTAATCCTGGCGGCAACAGCCATCTAGGTAACTGCAAGGAACGGACGCCTTATGCCGCTTTTTGCGCAGCGCAATATACGGCAAACGTTCCAGCGCTGCCAGCCATGCAGCCCGCACAAAGAAAGGAGCATCACTTACTATGGCCAAAAAAAAGAGAATTGTAATCGCCCTTGGCGGGAATGCCTTGGGCAACACGCTGCCAGAACAAATGAAGGCCGTGAAGATTACAGCAAAAGCCATTGTCGACCTGATCGAAGAGGGATGTGAAGTCGTCGTCGCACATGGGAACGGTCCCCAGGTCGGCATGGTAAATAATGCAATGATCGCGCTGACCCACGAAGACAAAGCCCAGCCAAATACCCCGCTCTCTGTCTGTGTCGCTATGAGCCAGGCATACATCGGATACGATCTGCAAAACGCCCTCCAGGAAGAACTGCTCAACCGCGGGATCACAAATATCCCTGTTGCCACAATGATTACGCAAGTACGCGTAGACGCCGATGATCCTGCATTCCAGGCGCCGTCGAAACCGATCGGCAAATTCGTGGATTACAAACAAGCTGCGCAGATGGAACGGGACTTCAGCTATATTATGAAAGAAGACGCCGGACGCGGCTACCGCAGGGTCGTAGCTTCCCCAAAGCCTGTGGAAATCATTGAAATCGGCACAATCCGCAACATGGTGGAATCCGGCGACCTAGTCATTGCCTGCGGCGGCGGCGGTATCCCGGTGATCCGCCAAGGCAACCATTTAAAAGGCGCCAGCGCTGTGATTGACAAAGACTTTGCAAGCTGCCTGCTGGCCAAAGAGTTGGATGCAGATTTCTTAATCATCCTGACGGCTGTGGAAAAAGTAGCCTTGCACTATGGCACGCCAGAAGAAACATGGCTTGACAATGTATCGGTGGCCGAAGCAAACCAGTACATAAAGGAAGGCCATTTCGCACCTGGATCCATGCTGCCTAAGGTACAGGCAGCCGTAAGCTTTGCAAGCTCGAAGCCTGGGCGTACTGCCTTAATCACCCTTTTGGAGAACTCAAGGGACGCCATCCAAGGCAAGACAGGAACCACATTCCATTTATAAAGCGAATCTTTACAGACGATGATCCATCCAAAACATAAGACATAGACCTCTCTTTTCATAACCCGGATACCTGCCGTACCATTGGTATCTGGGTCCTCTCATCTATTGACAATGATCTAGAACATCCCTTAAACTATAGTAAATACCATTTAGCAGCCATCCCATATCTTATCCGTATAGATACGCCTTGCCTGCAAGGGCAAGCATATCGTTTTAGCAACGAAAAACCAACAGATGTAACCTCCAGGATCAGACGATAAGATTGCGGAGCGTTTTTGTTTCATAGGACGCACTTTCCTATGAAAAGACAAAACACATTATTGCACAGTTTAGGCGATTGCAAAACTCCCTTTCTAGAAACAGCGGATGTTCAATCTGTACAAAAAAAGGGCGACTTGCGACGGCGTCTGGAGCCCGCTTTTGTATGGATTAGACAGACGCGTCTGTCCCAGAGAGGGTTTCGCAATTACCTAATTACTGCACAGTTTATAGAAAGGAGCGCTTATGGGAAACCTACGTTATGCACTTACCGAAGAAACCGCCGGATCCATCCCCGCCCGCCTGCTCTACGTCACTGACACCATTTATGGGAACGATTGGAAAAGCTTATGCCATACCCATTATTTTACAGAACTGCTCTATGTAAAAAACGGGGCTGGCCAGCTATTAGCGGGGCAAAAATCAATTCCCCTGAAAAAAGACGATTTTGCCATCCTAAACCCGCATGTCCGCCACACGGAGACTTCCCTAGACGCCTCCCCGATGGAATGCGTAATCCTGGGCGTGGAAGGAATCCAGTTCTCATTCCAGGGACAAGAGGAATACACGGTGTTCCACTGTAAAAGCAATAAAAACAGGCTGATGGATTACTTCACTTCCATGCTGCGCGAAATGGAAGAAAAAAAGGAGTATTATGAATTGGTCTGTAAAAATCTGTTAGAAAACCTGATCATCCACTTAATCCGTTACAATGAGTTCCAATTTGACGTTATCGCTTCCGCTCCCAAAGTAAACCAGGAATGCCGCATGATAAAACGTTATATTGACGCCAATTATTCCGAGGATCTCTGCTTAGACACCCTTGCAAAGCTGGCTCATCTAAATAAATACTACCTTGTCCATGCCTTCTCCGAATCGTATGGCATCTCTCCAATGAATTACCTAAGCGAGAAACGGATCCAGAACTGCAAGGAACTGCTTGCAAGCACCGATTACAGTATTGCAGAAATTGCCCGGCTTTCTGGCTTCTCCTCGCAAAGCTATTTTTCCCAAAGCTTCCGCAAAAGCTGCGGGATGTCTGCTGGGACGTACCGGAAATCCGTCAGGGCAGTAGATAGCCAATAAAACTGACCGTAACCCTCTAGGTATGATTTCTTACTTTATCCATGTTTATCCTCCGAATCATTCCATTACCTTTTTACATGTGTCTTAGGAATAGGTTCTGTAGCGCTCCCTTTCCTTAAAATCCTCGGAAAGAGGATCAAAAACGTGACCGTGGTGGCTGTTGCCGCCGCCGCATCCGATACGGCTTCCGCCAAAAATACCGCCATCAGTTTATTCTCCATAAACATCGGCAAAAGGAAGATCAATGGGATCATCAAGATTATTTTCCGGAAACAAGCGAAAAACAAAGACGCCTTTGCCTGCCCTAAGGCAAGGAAGGTCTGCTGGCAGGCAATCTGCGCTCCCATGGTAAAAAAGCCTGCCATATAAATCCGCATTGCCCATGTTGCCATCTCGTACAACTCGACAGAACTGCTGTTAAACATCCGTACGAAAAGACCTGGGAACCCCATCACAAGCCCCCAGCCTACGGTTACAAAGGTAAGGCTGCTCGCTATCAAAAGACGGAACGCCTTCTTCACACGTTCTTCATTCCCAGCGCCAAAATTATAACTGATAATCGGCTGTGCTCCCTGGGTAAGCCCGCTCAGCGGTAAGAAAATCATCTGCATTACGCTATTTAGTATCGTGATGGAAGATACCGCCAGATCACCGCCATACTTATACAGGGAAGTATTGTAAGCAACATTAATCAAGCTTTCCGTAGCCTGCATAACAAACGGGGATACCCCAAGGGCAAGCACTGGCAACACATAGTCCCGTTTCAACTGAAGATGCTTTTTCTCAATCCGCAGCTTTGTTTTCTTCCCACACAAAAACTTCAACACCCAGACGGCAGAAACCGCCTGGGAAAGAACCGTCGCCAAAGCTGCGCCGGAAACGCCCATGCCAAACCCAAAGATAAAAATTGGATCCAGGATAATATTTGACGCCGCCCCAATTAAGATCGTCCCCATCCCTACCATAGAAAATCCCTGTGTTGTAATAAAACTGTTCAGGCCCATGGAAATCATTACGAATAATGTCCCGCAAACATAGATCCGCAGATAGCCCCAGGCATACGGGATTGTTGCCTCACTTGCCCCAAACAGGAACAGCAAGGGCTTCCCAAATGCCAGGAAAACGGCAGTCAGTACAACTGCAAGCCCCAACAGCATCAGAGTACAAGAACCCAAGGTTTTATTTGCGCTGTCCATATCCTGCTTCCCCATATAAATCGCAGCCCTTGGCGCGCCTCCAATCCCAGCCAGCGCGCTAAACGCCATAATCACCAGGATAACCGGAAGACATAGCCCTATCCCAGTCAGCGCAATTGCGCCAGTATCTGGAATATGGCCGATATAAATACGGTCTACAATATTGTAGAGCATATTCACGACCTGTGCCAAAATAGCTGGGAACGCCAATTTCAACAGCAATCTCCCCAATGGATCCTTCGCCAAATCTGTGCTTTTCTTTTTCTCAGCCATACTCTAATCTCCTTCACTCCGTCCAGCAGAACATGTAATAAAACCATAACGTAGCGCACAGGCGTTTCATAAGAGGCAACGCCCTCTTATCTATCCCTCTGAAATGTTATCCCAGACATCCGCCGGATACCGTATCCCAATCATTGTCAGGCCATGCGCCGGGGCGGTCGGCCCTGCTGCTGCCCGGTCTTTTTGGGCTAGAATCTTAGGGATATCGTCCGGCTCTAATTCCCCGACTCCCACTTGAATCAAGGTGCCAGCCAGGATCCTTACCATATTGTAGAGGAACCCTGTCCCAGTCGCTCGGATTGATATTATATCGTCTAATGTTTTGCACACATGGCAGGATAAAATTTCCCGCACGGTATCCTCCACACTCGTCCGCACAGAACAAAAGCTTTTGAAATCATGCCTGCCTACCAGATATTCAGCGGCCTTTTGCATCTTATCCACATCCAGTGGACGGTAATAAAAATACGTATCCCTGCGCAGCGTCGGCACAGGAATCCTCCGGTTCAAAATACGGTACTCATACGTCTTCTCACTGTAGCAACGGCGCGGATGGAAATCCAGCGGCGCTTCACAGGAACTCTGTACCACGATATCTTCTGGAAGGCGCTGGTTTAACGCATAACAGATCTTCTCCGGCGGGATCCTGGTGTCGGTGTCAAAAACGGCAACATTTCCCAGAGAATGCACCCCGGAATCTGTCCGGCTTGCGCCAATTACCTGGATATCCTCACCCAGCAGACGGGACAACGACTGGTTCAGCACTTCTTCAATTGTAACCCCACTGGGCTGAACCTGCCATCCACAGTAATTCGTACCTTCGTATGCGACAACCAATAAAATACGCTTCATAATTCCTCCTGGGCAAATCATTGTATATCGTAACATCCATGCGCTTAGAATGCAAAAATAAATAAGGAACAACTTCCTGCTACATACCTGCCTGCACAAGGCAGATGGATTGTTCCTTATTTGGAAATATAACATATTTTGTTGGAAGGTGCAAGTATATAAAAAATCCCTCATCTTGTATCAAGTTCCACCACGCGCCGTAGGCAATCAAGTGGTAAGCGAGGAATTTCTACACCGCAAAAATCACATAATCACAAGGCCAAAGGCAACCCCGTCCATGAAATCTCAGGTAAAATTTATAATCCTTCCGAAGCTCATGAATCATAGCTGGTATTTCAAACAAATCCTCTGGATTATGATACGCTGAGATCAGTAATCTTGGCTTTTCCTCTGTAATATGCCTTTTTGCACCTCTAATAGCGTCTTTTTCCGCCCCTTCTATATCCATTTTAATTACGCTAATGCGCTCTTTGATATCCTCATCCAAAGTTACAACCTCTATTGCTTCATCGCCCTCTTCTAAAATTTTATTTCCTGCGCCATGTTTGGAGGAATCCAGATACATTGTTCCCGCCCTGCTCCCGACGCCTTTTCTTTTCAATACAACATCTGGAAATCCTGTTGTATTTTTATCAAGTTCCTCAAATGTTTTTTCCGTAATTTCGTATGCATATATTTTCCTGTAAGCCCCATATGTATTGATATACTCAAGAACCGTATCCCCCGTATACGCTCCTAAGTCTACCATAACGTCTGTTTCATCGCACGAAAGAATATCCAAATCATAATAGTCTGAGAATGTAGTTTCTAACAACGTATACAAATGATTCACATCAAACTGGAACCAATACTTCACAATGCCGTTTAATACCATCTTCGATCGGTAGTCCGCCAGATGCGTATAGAGCCATTTATAATTCTCTACATTGCCTGCCATCATATCCACATGACTTCGAATCAAAGAATAATCATCCTTTGTAAAATCCAGCCTGTCTTTTAAAAATGTATACCTGTGCGGTAGCGCCAAGAAATCTATCCGCATTCCTTCCGGTAATCTCTGGAAATATTTTTTTACCGCCTCATAAATCGCGTCTGGCTCCACATATTTAAAAAACTCATAGATTTCCCAAAACTCTGTATCAATCCACAGCCCTTGCCGCCTTTGGATGCTAAGTTGCCAAGTCTCGGTTAGTTTTTCCACCTCATCCGTAAATTTCCGGTAATCCTCTTCTATATTAAGATCATACCTTGTTTCCATAAACTTTAACACTGCGCATTGATACAGTATAGAATTTACCTCAGATACAGTCTGCCTTATATTTTCAATATCCTCCTCGCTCACCCTGTATCTTTTCATTGAGCTTATAATCCGTTTTAATGTCTGAATAATTGTTTCTATCTGTCTAAAATCATGCATATCCATTCTCCTTACAATCCCGCTCCCGCTTATCCATCTCTGTCATGACACGCACAAACTCCCCCTCCGAATTCAGCAGCAGTTTTGTTCTCTGCACGGCCTTTTCTGACATTTCCTTATAATAGTCGGGGTTAGTGTAGTATTCTATTATTTTCTTCTGCATGTCTGTATACGTATCCACACAGAACTCTTTTCCTGCATTTACAGCCACATCTCCATAAGGCAAGGTTACCACCGGCACGCCCTTATACATCGCTTCCACGCAGCTTGTCCCTCCCCCAGCACGCTTCGGATTAATGTATAAATCACACACCTCAAACCTTGACAGGATGTCATTTGTAAAGCCAAGGTTCGTCGTATGCCGCTTTAATCTTGGATAATTCTTCATAGACAACTCAAATCTTTGAAAATTTCCCAAAAATCCCAAGTGCATCCCATCTTCCATAACGCCATCCAACATGTCCAAAAACTCTGGAGTCACTTCATCATCCAACCTCGCGCCAACTACAATTATGAAAAAATCCTTTTGGGGAATGTGCAGTTCTTCTCTGCTAATGTGTTCTTCCTGTGGTTTTAAAGATGAAGTAAACACGCTCTCTATAATCCTATTCTCGGAAATCCCCATTTCTGCTAGCATAGCCTTATCTCTATCATCCAATGACCTTCCTAAAAGCTGATACTTTGTCACAGTCATTGCCAAAGCAGAAGGGCACAGTCCCACGGCCAAAACTGGAACCATCCGATTTACAAGGTTTGCCAATATACTATTGCCGCCTATTGTTATAACATACCCAGGCGCAACCTCTTTTATTTGCTCCAACAGCAGATCTAACGTTTTTATATCCGGCATATTATTCTCACACTGCATATATGGAATTTTAATCCCTTTCCAAGGCTGTTCCCTGACAGATCTCCCCGCTTGCATATAAGAACCCTGCACTGCATTGTAAAAAGGTATCTCTCCCACAAAGCTAAGCACTTCTGCCGTATTAATCAGTATAACATCCTTTTTCATTTCTGTCATCAAAATTTTGCATCGGTCGGATGCTGTTTTCGTGGGTCCGTGAGCCATAGATATAAACTGCTCCGTTATCACAACCGCTTTCCCATAGTCCCGCTTGTCTTCTGGTATTTCCTCTAAAGAGACATGGACTTCCTTTGCATACCGCTCTGACAATTCTTCAAAAAATTTCCATAAAGCCACTGTCGTATTCTCATTGTCTAACATTGAAAATTTAAATTTCAATGACTTTAACTGGTAAAACAAAAAATACTGCGTATTTACCGAAAAACTCTCTGCATGGCTCCTGACGTATGTTATAAATTCTAGAAACGTATCTTCGTCCTTCTTTATAGCAATCAGAACCGAATACCACCATACAGATACATGAGGATACTGAAATGACAGTTCTTTTTTCACCAATTGAAAAACACTATCCTTTATTTCTTCAAAAATACCATTTACAGCACGTACCATTTTATCTGCTGCAGCACATGTAGCGGCAGATACATAATCTTTATATATTTCGTTATCCTTGCGGATAATATTCAATGCATCTGAAACATCATATCCAAAACTCATTGTAAACTCCTCGTATAATAAGTTTGTAAGCAAGAAAAACAGCTTACAGACTTATTCTTT
>CAOKNO010000055.1 GCA_948470065.1 uncultured Eubacterium sp.
GTACAGATTGTACATCCGCTGTTTCTAGAAAGGGAGTTTTGCAATCGCCTAAATACTTATCCCTGAAAAGGAGACGGCTTACTTATGAAGAAGAAAACGGTTATTTTATCATTGGCTGGCGCTACTGTCGTACTCGGCGGTTTCGGGCTATTTGGATATGAATATTCCATGCTCGGCCAGCGTTTCCAGGCATTAGAAACAGAAGCGTTCCAGCTTCAGGAAGAAAACGCTTCATTGAACCAGCAGTTAGACGGGAAATCATCAGAATTAAAAGAAAACATTTCCAAAGTAGAGGAGCAAGAAAAGTACATTGCAGGGCAAAAGGACTATGTGTCCGAGCTGACGCAGCAGATCCAGGAATATGCGGCAAAGCTGCCTAAGGATGAGACAGACGAAGAGTCTGGGGAAACGGAAGACACAGACGATATGGATCCCTATGGGGAAACGGAACAGGATCCCTATCCGGATTTGTACGCACAGGAGCATGGGTCTGGCATTTCTGAGAACCAGAAATATGTATACCTTACGTTTGACGACGGGCCTTCTGAGTTAACGCCGCAAGTCTTAGATCTGCTCGACGAATATGGGGCGAAGGCAACGTTTTTTGTGGTATGCAAGAATAATGAAGAATATGCCGAATATCTGCCGGAAATTGTAAAACGCGGGCATACATTGGCGCTTCATTCCTACAGCCATGATTACCACACGATTTACCGTTCCTTAGATGCGTTCCTAGAAGATTACGAGAAAGTATTTGACTGGGTAAAGAAAGAAACCGGGTATACCCCCTCCCTGTTCCGTTTCCCTGGCGGGAGCAACAATGGCTCTTCTTATGTCAGGAAAGAAATCATCCAGGAAATGGAACGGAGAGGGTTTGTCTACTATGACTGGAACGTTAGTTCCGGGGATGGCAGCAACCTTACCACGACAGAGAATATCATCGACAATATCTGTTCGAACATCGGCTACGTTGAAAACCCCGTGGTATTGATGCACGATGGGACAGGGAAACAAGCTACGCTGAACGCCCTCCCTTCGGTATTGAAATATCTTGCCGAAGAAGGTTATGAGTTCCGTTCCCTGGATAAGACGTTACAACCCGTACAGTTCTAGCTGTCACTGTTCCATCTGTTTTCCCAGGAAGCCTGCCGCCACCTTTGCCAGCTTGCTTTCGGTTTCGCCCATGTTGCTTCCTTCCTCTTTGTTGTACATAACGACTGAACCAATCGCGTCCCCTTCGCAGATAATCGTAGATACGACCTGGGACTGGAACTCCCCGCTGTCGTCTAGCGTAACCTTCACAAAGCCTTTATCATCCTTCTTGGCGCAGAAGGTTTCGCGATCTGTGATGACGTTTTCTAACTGCTTACTGATTGGCTTCCCGTCAAATTCTTTTTTGCCTGTGCCTGCCGCGGCAATTACATGGTCTTTATCTGTAATGCATACCAGACAGCCGCTGGTCTGGGCAAGGCTTTCTGCATACAGCCCGGCGAACTGCCCCAGCTCGCCAATGGGGGAGTATTTCTTTAGGATAATCTCCCCCTCCCGGTCAGTAAAGATTTCCAATGGATCCCCTTCCCGGATCCGCAATGTACGGCGGATCTCCTTTGGTACGACAACCCTTCCCAAATCATCTATTCTTCGGACAATTCCTGTTGCTTTCATATTAAAAATCCTCCATTTACAAATCTTATCATTTTTCATGATACTATTATCTGTAAACGAAGTCATTTTATACCTTGAATTTGATACGCAAGCTTCGATGCCAGCGCCATCGTTTGTTGCATTTTTAAAAGCTAATCTTACCAAAATTAAAGATATCCCCCAGCGTAACAGCGCTTTCTTCCGAATGCTCTGTTTTCTCCTGGATCATCTTGATGTTCTGGAGCAGCTCCTCCTCATTCTGCGACGCTACAAACAAATCCGCGGTATTCTTAGCGTCCCACATGGCGTCGTGCATCTTCCCGTCGAACCCATAGCCAGCCATTGCCAGCGCACGTTCCAAAGAAACTGGCTTCTCAGACTCTATCAACCTGCAAAAATATTCCTGGAAATCGTTCCAATTCCCGAATAATTTTGACAGCGTCGCGCTTTCGGGGATATGTTTCACTTCCATCTCCTTTTGGATCTGCTCCAAATCATTACCACTCCATGCATATACCATAAAGTCTTCCCCATCCTTGCAGCACCAATCCGCAAATTTCTCAATTGCGACAGAAAACGTGTCGGCCCCGACCAGCATATTTAATGAAATGCCTGTCAAATCCGTAATCCCAACCATAATCTGGCTGGAAAATTCTGGCTTGACATATTCCCGGTATGATTCAATCTGACGGAAGCTTTCATCCAACACGATCGCCCCAATCTCAATGATCTCGCTTCTACAGATTTCTTTGATTTCTTTAAAACGTTTATCTACCGGGTTCATTTCCAAATCAATAAATATGTACTTCACGTTAAGCTCTCCTTTCTAAACATGCTGTCGGGGCCATCTATACATTTCATCTCAGCAACCCTCTTAAGGATTTCATCTATTAATTTACCCGGCTCCTTCGACTTCTTCCTTAACCCAGAGGCTCCTTTATGCCCTCCGCCGCCAAATGGGTTTAACAGTTCGTTGGTATTGATCCATTCCCCATCGCTGCGGAACGAGCACCGCCAGAGATCTGGTTCTTCTTCAAACATCGTGAACGCTAACTCGATATCATCACAGTCACGCAGAAAACCGCTGATGGGATGGATGTCTTCATATTCAAAATGATTGTTCTCGCAGTCTTCCTTCGTCAAGAAAACATACGCCACTTTCCCGTCAAATACGCGCTTGGCCCGCCCGAGGATCGCGTGGCGTTTCTTTAAGTCTTCAAATGTTTCTACATGCATCGTCTTCACGAGCGCCTTGTGGTCTACCCCAAGCTCCATCAGCTTCGACGCCGCATAAAACGTAGCCCCCCCTTGGCCTACCC
Organism: uncultured Eubacterium sp.; assembly: GCA_948470065.1. GTDB lineage: Bacteria > Bacillota > Clostridia > Lachnospirales > Lachnospiraceae > Petralouisia. Next base: position 2,964 of record CAOKNO010000055.1, read on the forward strand.
TTTGAAAGCAATTGGTATCATGTAGCATCCCAAGATACAGGTAATCCACGGCATTCGGATGGCCCTCCTGCCCCAAACCGCCCGCTGGATCTGAATCCCCCTGTGCTCTCTTCCATTTCTCCCAGTCAAGGATAGAAAAAATATTTTCTGCGCAAGACTCCCTAGGAACGGTATAATTCCGATCCCCATACGCCTCGTTCATCAGATGGTGGTCTATCACAAGGGTTGCCTGCGCATTTTGGTATATCTCTGCGCCAACAATCCGTTCTTTTGTAGCCGTATCGCATACGATCGCCGCATACCGTAAGCCTTGCCAGGGCGGGCAGGCAAAGACCTGTGGAAATGCCTTGTCTGCCCGCGCCACCCTCTTTGGCCCTTTGTCAAGCGCTTCGGAAAGGTATGGGTATACCTGGAATTGCGGATATACGTCGCGGATGTAATGCGCCAGCCCAAGCGCCGATCCGGCGGCGTCCCCATCCGGGTTCCTGTGCGCCAGGATAATGACCGATTCCAGACGTCTGGAATGCATCATATCTTCAAATTCAGCGCAAAAATCAAAACTGTTTTCATTTTTATGTTCATCTGCCATATCTTATCCCCTCATTCTTCAAGTGTTTCCACCAATGCGACCGTTGAATCCCCTTGCATGGCCTGTTCCACGACTGCCTGGGATAAGCGCTTGAAGTTATTGCCGGAACTCGTCGCGCCTGTAAGTGTGTCAATCTCAGGCGCTTCCTTCTGTCCATGGAGAAGCGACGCGTAATAGCGCGTATATTCATTGGGATACGTGCCTGCCACAGGCTTCATGTTATACATATATGCATTATCCCAGCTTTTGATAAAGCCGCTGAGGTTTTCCGCGTTGTATTCCGTTGTAACGATTTCCCCATTGTTAACGGTGATCGTCACATATTCTTTCCATCCATGAGAATATTCTGCCATCTGCGCCGTATAAGTGCCGTCTTGCATCACCGCTTGCTCCTGGCTTTTGCCGCAGCCGCACAGCAATACGGCAGCCACAACGGATACCGCTATGAATTTGCGCTTCTTCATCTATTTTCCCTCCCGCTGTTTTCGTCCATCAATGGAATTGGAATTTTGCAAGCAATTCTTCTAGGCTTTCCGATTCTTGTTTCAGCTTCGCGCTTGCATCTTCCGTATTCTTTGCACATTGTAAATTCTGCTCTGTAATCTGCGACATCTCCTCGATCTTGCCTGTCATCTTATGTAGGGAAGCCTCTTGTACATCTACCGTTTCAGACAGACGCCCCGTAATTTCCGTCACCCCATCAGAGCCTTTGCTGATTTTTTGCAAAGCTTCCGAAGTCTGAGCCGTCAATTCCACCCCTTTGGCAATCAGCTTGCCCGAGGTTTCGATCATAGCCACCGTATTCTTCGCCGCATCCTCGCTCTGCACCGCTAATCTCCGGATCTCTTCTGCAACTACGGCAAATCCTTTCCCATGTTCTCCTGCCCTTGCCGCCTCTACCGCGGCATTCAGCGCTAATATATTGGTCTGGCTTGAAATGCCTTCAATTAACTTGCTGATGTTATTGATCTCCTCTGCGTTCTTGTGGATTGCTTCCATTGCCGTCTGGAGCTCCTGCATCTTCTGCCCGCCGCCCGCTATCTCTTCTGCAATTTCTACTGCACACGCGAGGGTTTCTTTCGTATTCTTCGTCACATCTTCTAGATCTGCGCGGATCGACGTAACTTCATGCTCCAAACCATCCATAATCGAAGTCTGGCTCGTTACCGCCTGGTGCAGCTCTTCCGACTGGATCCCCATATCCTGGGCAGTTTCTAACAGATTGCCCGCCGTCTGGCTAATCTGCTTCATCATCTTATTCAAGGCCTCAATGATGTTGGTCAAGGATTCCTTCACAACTACAAAATCCCCTTGGTAATCCCCATCGGCGGATACGTTTAAATTCCCTTTTGAAATCTCCTCCAATACCCTCCGTATCTCACCCAAATACCCATTGATGCTCTCGATTGTAGTTTTCAGGGATTTGGAAAGGTACTCCACCTCGTCGCCAGAAGCCTTTACCTCCACCGGGGCGCTTAAATCGCCTTGCGAAAAGCTGTTGATACGGTAAATCGCACGCTTTAACTGCCCGGAAATCACGGTCATTACGATCCAGATAAAGACCAGCGCCGCGCAAAGCGCAAGAACAGTGCCAACCATCGTATCCCAGACCGCGCGGTTCGTAGATTCCATATAATCCGCCTTCGGTATTTCTACCGCAAAGGACCAACGTGTCCCGCGTATCGGGCAGTAAGCCACATACGCCTCCTGCCCATTGAACGTGCCGTCCCCGGAGCCAGTTTCCCGGGTAAGCATACGGTCAAATACCTGATGCGCGGAATCTGTCGTATCCAGTTCATAGATATTCAACTCCTGCCGCACAACTTCTTCCTCTGGATGCCCGACAATCTTCCCTTCCTCATTGATTACCAAAGCCATGCCGCTTTTCCCAATGTGGATGGCGTCTAAAATATCGCTTAACATATCGTATTTATAAATCCCGACCAGATAGGAAACCGTGCCCTCTTCCACTTTAACCGGCATTCCCATAGGGATCCCAACGTAATCGTCCGTCACAACCGGATCGGAAATCGTAAGGTTATCGGTTTCCTGTAATAAGCCAAACCACTCCATCTCAGAAAGGCTTCCATAACAATCCCCATCCACAGCCAAGGCATTCCCGTCGGTATCGTAAATGCCAATCCCGTAAAACTCATATGTATTCCGTGCATGCTGCAGCAATGAGGCCATACCCTTTGGCTTAGCGTCCTCTTTCGCAACCCTGTTGTCTGAGGCCAGCCCCATCATACGATCGGCCATCAGATGGATATCAGATGCAACTGCTTTTGCAGACTGCCCCGCCATCGGCTGTAATACATCCAGCAAAATGGATTCTGTCAGATTCTTCATAGAGTACTGAAGGATCCCGGTACACACCATCATCACGCATATGACAATTATGGTTGTCATTGTCATAACCTTAAGCCGGATGCTCTTTCTGATCCTTACTTTGTGTTTGTCCTTAGTCCTAGTTCCCATCTTTAATTCCTACCTTTGCCTGCTCCTATTCCTCATGGCTGCCGCTACCCAGCATATGCCATACAGAGGTTTGATTACTGCAATCCATTATACTGTATAGATTCAAGTTATGCAAGCCAGAAAAAAGGATTGCCCCTATGCTGAGGAGCGCCTTCCTTTTATTTTACTTTAATACGTTTCGCTTTGCTCCATGCACCGTACAGCTTCGTTTTCCCAACCTTCTTGTAAGCGCGGATCCTTACGTAATAGGTTTTCTTTGATTTTAACTTCTTAATGGTAAGCGATTTCGCGCTCTTTTTCCCAGCCGCATACTTGGTTGATTGAAACTTTTTCTTTGTACTATATGCAATCTGGTAACCGGAAATCCCCTGCTTGGAAGATAGCTTTTTCCAAGTGACGGCTACCTGCCCTTTCTTCTTACTCTTAATGGAAGATAATGTTACGCTAGAAGGCTTTACCGTTACCTTCACCTTATATGGCTTGGCGGTATATTGATCCGAAACAAGCTTCACCGTAATAACTGCCGTTCCTGTAGCTTTTACCGTTACCTTCCCATTCTTTGACACCTTCGCTACTTTTGTATTGTCCGAAACATAGGAGAACTTGGCTCCTTTTGCAGCCGCGCACGATACCTGCAAGTAGAATGCCTTTGCACCGTATGCCTTTTCGTATTTTGCCTTCCCTTTGATTACCGCCTGCTTCTTCTGCGGCGTTACTGGCTTAGGCGGCTCCTTTGCCTTCTCTATCACAAACGACGCCTTCGCCGTACCACAACAATTCCCAATCCCTGTAATCACTGCCTGCGCCGTCCCTACCTGGACATTGTCCTGATAAGAAACCGTGTAGTCCTTTCCTTCCGCCAATTCCACGCCCTGGCTTGTCACTGTAACATTCGGCCTACATTCCTTCCCATTGTAGGTATACTTGCCTTGGGATAGCTTTACCTGCGCCCCGGAAAGATCCAGCTTGGAAACGGCAATCCGGTCAATATCCGGCGTATTGCCTGCGTCGTTGTAGAATAAAATGGTATTTTCCCCTTCGTTTAGATTTACCGGGACAGATATGCCGCATACTGCCTTCCAGTCTTTTTCATTGCCTACCAGCCCCTCCATGGCAATCGGTTCTCCGTCGTTTACCTTAAGGTATAAATCCCTGCCTTCACCGGAAATATAATAAATCCGCAGCGTGTATTCTCCATCTGCCCTTGCAGGTATTTTGCGGAAGGTCAGCGTCCCTCCCTGCCCGACATAGCCCACGTGCTTTAATCCTGATGCAAACTGGTTCTCCGAAACCCTAGCGCCGCCGCTTAATACGGCATATGCCGGATCCTCTGCTTCATAATAATGGAAACCATCATAAGACGTCTGTTTCCTTTGCTCTGTTTTGGAAAATTTCACGCTACAGCCGCCATTTTCCATAATTGGAAGCTCCAGCACGGTTTCTGACGTCACGTCCTTGGTTTCTATTTCAATGTTGTCCCCTGCGGCGTTGTCCTTATAAATGCAGGCGTGGTACACTGTGCCTGGATCTAAGAAATCCAACGGCGTCTGGTATGTTTGGGCGGAAAGGCTCATTGCGCCTAGATACCAGTCTTCCCCGTTCCTTCTTGCCCGGATCACGCTTTCTCCCGGATATCCTTCCAACAGCCTGCTCTCGTCCCAGGCCGTCGGGACGTCGGATAACAGAGAGAACCCGTGATAGCCTGGATAAACAAATGCAGATTGTGCGAAGGTCTGGAGCGCAGATTCATATACAACGGCGTTTGCCAGCATAAACCCTGCCGTAGCTTCAGAATTGAACTCCTTGTAGCCCGTAGGCGTAAATTCCATGGAGCCTAAGACGTTCCTGGTAAACGGCAGCGTCAAAAGCGTAGCAGGGCTGGATCCGTTGTTCCATTTGAAATTCTCCATCCCGGCAACCGCCTCGCTGGACAAGATATTCGGATACGTCCGGTTTTCCCCGCCTGGATTGATGCAGCCATGGTAATTCAAAACAAGATGGTGATCCGCCGCAAGATCAGCCAGCAGATACATGACCTTCATTGCAAAGGGGCTTGCGCTGTTGATGTAATCCACCTTCACGCCCTTTACGCCAACCTCTTCACACCAGGCAAACTCTGCTTCTATTGCGTCCCTGCTATCCAAATCGAAAATATGATCGCCGTCAAATTTATTGACGCCATACCACAGCAGCAGAGAAACATTCTTCGTATCGGCATATTCGACCAAAGAAGCAATTTTTTCTCTGTACTGATCCCAGAGTTCCCACCCATAATCCACTAAGCAGTATTTCATCCCTGCTTCCGCTGCAAAATCAATATAGTCCAGCATGGTCTTATACTGGATGGCGTCGTACGAGGTAGACCACCAGGACCAGACGGACGCCCCCGGCTCAACCCAGCTAAAATCTTTGGAAGGCGCCGGGTTCAGATCCATAACAAGGCTACTGTTTGCAATCCCTTCCAAATCAGAAGCGATAATTGCCGTCCGCCACGGCGTATGGAAGACGTCCTTTTTGGGTACTTCGCTGACATAGCCGTACGTCGGGCTATAGCGTTTCTGATCTTTCGTTTCATCCGTTTCCTGTTCCAGGTAAAGCCCAAAGGCCGTCCGGAAGGCTTTGCTGCCTGCTTCTGTCTGGAACACAGAACCACAATATGGATCTTCCTCGTTGTAGACGTTTGCTTCTGTCAGAAGCACCCATGCATTCCCGCTGTCCTCCTGTAACGAAGCCAGGATTGGAGTGGAATATTTCGCTTCGGCCGCATACTGGCTGTCCATCGTACGTTTTGTATATTCAATCCCTTCGTACGTCTGGCTGACTGGGACGGTCCAGATCTCTCCTTTATCCGGCAATACAAACTCGCTTGCTTCGCCTGTAACAACCGTTACTTCTGCGCTGCTCGCCGCGTCCCCGTCCACCTCATAACGGTATGCCATCCCATCTCCAAACACACGGAAATAAACCGTAACCCTGCTGTTTCCCTTTGTAAGGGTAAAGGAGCGTTCCGTATAGTCTTTTTCTACCTTCGAAAAGCTGCCCTGGATGCTCTCATACGCTTCCGTCCCAGCCCGCTCAGACACGGATCCTGCCTCCAATGCCATGCCGGACGTCAGATCGTTGCCCTCTGTCAGGAGCCCTAAGGCGGAGCATTCGATGACCACCTTCCCATTCCTGGATACGGAATAATAGTAAGCATCCCCGCTGTCCTTCCATACCTTCACCACATTGGCGCCGTCCGGGGACGACGCCGTAAGCTCTGGTATCTGGGCAAGCTGTTTCTTCGCCGCCCCAGACCCGTACGTCCCCTCCGCAGCATCCTGCGGGACACGCGGCCCTTGTGGCTCTAAGCCATAACTGCGCGCCAATTCTGCGACCTGTACCGGCGTCAGCGCCATTTTATAAAGCGCCACGTCGTCTAGCGTTGCCGCACAGTCTGGATCTGACCACCGGGATGTGGTCATTCCAAGGGCATGGGTCTGGAACGATGGCAGTTCGTTTAATTTGCCTGCCAATAACGACGTATTCCCCTGGATGATATTCGACGCGCATTTATCCCCATTTATGTAAAATACGGCTTCCTCCTTTGATACCGTCACCGTAATCAGGCTCCACACGCCCTTATCTGGCTCTTTGCCATAAATCTGGCGGAAGATCTGGTCGTCGTCAAATATCAAGTTCCACTGTTTATCATCCGCAAACGGCGCATAGGCAAATTCTCCCCGGTTGCTGCTCCCAATGGAACTGAAAATCCTGGAATACCTCACTACCCCGCTATCCGGCTTCATCCAGAATGACCAGGTCAGCCCGGATTCGGCTGAAACCCCTTGGTATAAATTGTCTGGCAATTCCACATAAGAACTTCCCTTTGCCCCTCCGGCCAAAGACAGCACGGAGTTATCCGCTCCCGCATACTGCTTATCCTCAATGGAAATCCCAGCCTTCTGGACCGTCGCGCCATGCAAAGACGCCGTCCCTTGTTCCGTTCCCTGGCTGCTGACGGCCGTGCCGTTTACATGCCCGTCCTCAAAATCCCAGAAATACGCCGCTTGCGGCAACCCTTCTTTCTGTCCTGCCGCCAAATGCTCCTCTGCCAGCATAAAATCCTGCGGCCATGGCAAAAGCGACGCCGTCAACACGGCTGCCAACACTTTTGTTACAATTGTTTTCATCTTCATATTCCCTGAACTCCTTCCTTTTCACCTTTCTGCAATCTACCAATCTCTGGCTTGCTATGTCCTTATTTTATGGTATCGCTTTGGTTCAGCACGAGCGTGCTGTATAAAAACAACACGTCGCATCCTTCAAAATCCACAAACTGGCTCAAACGCCCTGGGTGGATGTACCGGATGTCCGCCAATACAATTTCGGAATACCCGCTGATTAAAAGCGGCACAATGGCCGATCCAAACGAATCCCGGAACATCACCAGGCGTTTGCCTGTCTGCGCGTTTGGATTTTCGATGGTAAGTAAGGAAACCGATCCCGACAAGAACATTTCATATGGGTCTTTGCCGTTAGCGGCTTCCATATCATAGACCTGGATTTCCTTGCCGTCTTGCCAATCATAGGCCCTGCACTGATCCATAGCGTCCGACGTTAAGTATTGCAGCGTATCTGGCGCCACGGGCAACGCTGCCTGCCCATAATACGCGCCATAAAAATCGCGTGTTATCGTATGTGTCTGATATGCTCCGGACAGCTTCGCCCCCATTGCCTGCGCCAAACGTTCCGCCACATCCGTGATCTTCTCCTGCCGCCAATGGGGATCTGTCTTGTAATAATCCTCCCGTCCCAAAAGATCCATGACCGGGATATATTCCGCAAATTCCATGTTCTCCGCCATTTTTGCCTCAAATACTTCATAGTCCATGCACAAATGCCCGCTCTCTTTTGCCAGGAAGCAATTCTTATCCGGTATCACCGAAAGGAAGACGCGGTTGTCTTTTGTCAGATATTCCTCGCAGATCGAACGGAACCGTCCTGCCGCATAATCTAAGGACTTCTCATCCATTGGATATTCCATAGCGGCCAGAAAGCCGTCCGTTTCATATACCCCATGGTTATCCTGCCGCAAGAACACCCGATCCATTGCTAAGGCTTTTCCTGTCCGCAACAAATCCCGGAATGGGAAACCATCTACTGCATATGCTTCAAACCCAGACATAAAACGCCCTTCCCACAACGTATCCGCCGACAACGCCGGCATCTTTGCCAGCCTGCGGCGTTCGCTATAGGAGTACTCAGCCTTTGGCATCCCCACGCACAGCAAAAACCCAATCCCCAACAAAAGCGTAAACATAACGCAGATTGCCATATCCTTCCTTTTCCCATCCATCGGTAAGCCTCCCAAAAAACATCTTGAATCCGTTCCTTGCAGCTTCCCGCACTCCCCACAGTATCCTTAAAACCGGAAGTACAAAAATGGCTGGAACGTTCCGTCCACCAAATACGACGTCACAAGCAATAGCAACGCCGCCAGAGCCAATGGCTCTGCAAAAACCCACAGCTTCCTGGCCGCTGCACGGCCTGCCACCCATTTGGCGCATAACGTAGGGATCGGCGTCGCCCCAATCCCTCCGGCTACCAGGAGGACCGCAAAGCTTCGAAGGTAATACAGGGCTTCTGCACAAGCAAATGGGATCCCGCCAGCGCCGAACATCCCTCCCAGGTTCGAAACTGCCTGCCCCAGATCCTCAGCCTGGAAAATCACAAAGCCAAACAGCACAAAACACATCGTATAAAGCCAAGACAGCCCCTTATGCTTCTTAAGCCTTTGGAGCAGCCATCGTTTTTCGATCAGTAAAAGCGTTGCAAAATAAAGCCCCCAGACGACAAAATTCCAGGACGCCCCATGCCACAGGCCTGTCAGCATCCAGACCGCCAGGATATGGAACACCTGCCGCAGCCTTCCCTTACGGTTCCCGCCCAATGGGATATAGACGTAATCCCGGAACCAGGAACCAAGCGAAATATGCCACCGCCGCCAAAATTCCGTTATGCTTGCAGAACAATACGGATAGCGGAAATTCTCCGAAAACCGGAAGCCAAACACCTTGCCCAGACCGATCGCCATATCGCTATACCCGGAGAAATCAAAATACACCTGCAAGGTAAACGCAACTGCATTCAGCCAATAAAATAACACCGTCTTCCCTTCCGCCGCTCCAAACTGGCTGCATAATTCCCCAAGCTGGTCTGCAAGCAGGACCTTTTTGGCAAGCCCTATTACAAAACGCCGGATCCCTTCCGCCGCCAGATGGATGGAATGCTTCCGATCCGCAAGCTGGCTTGCAATATCCGAATACCGCACAATAGGACCTGCAACGAGCTGCGGGAACATTGCAATATACGCTGCTAGGCGGATCAGGCTCCTTTGCGCCTTTTCCCTGCGCCAGACGTCAACCGTATAGCTGACCATCTGGAACGTATAGAAGCTAATCCCAATCGGCAGGGCAATGTGCACAAGCGGGACGTCAAGCCCTGTGGCAGCGCGTACCATTTCTAGGAAAAAGCCTGTGTACTTAAAGTATAAAAGGAACGAAAGGCTTACGGTCACAGAAATTGCGCACAGTATTACTCCTAGCTTTCTTTGCCGATACCGTTCCGCCAAAAGGCCAAACCCATAGCCCAATAGGATGGAAAGCCCCATCAGCCAGATATATTTTGGTTCGCCCCATGCATAGAATACCAGGCTGCACAAAAGCAGCACGGCATTTTTAAAACGTTTTGGCGTAATAAAATAAACACCTGCCGTAATCGGCAAAAAATAATATAAAAACGTGACGCTTGAAAATAACATACGCCCAGCTTATACGATCGGTTCTTCTGCAACGACTTTAGAACCGCTGAGGACAGACAATGCCTTTTCCTTAAACGTTTCTATGATCCCTGCTTCCCCATATGCTGTAATGACATACGTCCCGTCTACATTGAGGATCAGCAGCGTATCCGGCTGCCCGCAGATCCATTGCGTCGCCAGCAGGTTGGATTTGACTGCCTCTGCAAATTCATCTACATCCGTACCAGCCTTCAAGCGGTAAGCTGCGCCTGTAAATGTGTTGACATTCATCATATGCACCATGGACGCTGCATTTTCTATCTTGGAAAACTGATCCTCCGGCAGCCCCAGCGTGGATTTCAGTTCTTCCGTTTTACTGACGTCAAACTCGCCTGGGGCGTCCATTACGGCATGTTCCTGATCCCCGCCGTACATCGCAAACAGCTCCTCTTCCCCATAAGCGTTAACGACTTCATGCAATACATCCAAAGCCGCGGCATACTGCGTGCCCGCGCCGCCCTGGCTTCCTCCCTTTGATTCCTTCCCGCCGCAGCCAGGCAAAGCCAGGCACAAGAGCGCAACGGCACATAATATCATAATCTTTCTCATAGCATCTTACTCCTATATCATAATAAATATATCATCCCAAAAACTCCAAAAACCATACCTATCAAAAAAGTCATCCTGGGATGACTTTTTTGATTATCCCACCGGGCTTGCTGCCAGCGCCCCTCTTTGTTTGCCTGTATAATCCTCGGATATGATCTGGAATACGCAGACAGAATCTGCCTGCGTCTGTGTAAAGCTTACCTCTTTCCCTGTCTGGTGCATATAAATCCGGCTCAATGCGTGCTTCTTTCCTTCCAAATCCTCGATAAGCCTTGCCGTCCCATTCCCGATCACGCTTGAATAGCAATAACCTGTATTGCAAGGCGTGCCTGACTGTATCAGTTCCCCTTCACGGTAAACCGTAAAGCATACGCTTGGATTGCGTCTGATGATTTCTAGCTTCCTGCCTTCCTTCGCACAATGGAAATACAAGATCAGGCGTCCGTCCTGCCAGCCATAACCATAACTCAGCGGCACGGCGTATGCCTTCCCATCCTCTACCATACAGACATTGGCTGTCCTGCAGCCGTTTAAGATATCCGATATCCCGCTTCTCCCTGCGACTTCCCTGTCTTTCCTTCTCATCCAATACTCCTATGCCCTAGAAAGCGCTTTTTCAATCTCTTCAATGACAATCCGAAGCGCTTTTATCCTGGCGTATTTCTTATCGTTTGATTCCAGCACATGCCACGGTGCGTACGCCGTGCTGGTCTTTTTCATCATTTCATTGATCGCCACTTCGTAATAATCCCATTTCTCCCGGTTACGCCAATCCTCCTCTGTAATCTTCCATTGCTTCTCCGGCGTATTCTGCCGATCGGTAAACCGCTTTAGCTGCACGTCCTTGTCAATCTGGACCCAAAACTTAAGGATGACCGCGCCCCAATCCGACAATTCCTTCTCAAATTCATTGATTTCATTGTATGCACGCTGCCAGTCATTTTCACTGCAGAACCCTTCCAGCCGTTCTACCATCACACGGCCATACCAGGTGCGGTCAAAAATTGCAACATGCCCCGTTTTGGGCAGCCGGTTCCAGAAACGCCAAAGATAGTGCCTTGCCTTCTCATGAGGCTCCGGGCTTGCAATCGGGTGCACCTCATACCCCCTTGGATCCAGCGCCCCGGTAATCCGCTTGATATTGCCGCCCTTCCCAGCGGCGTCCCAGCCCTCGTAAGCAATCACCACCGGGATCTTTTTACGGTACAATTCGTTGTGCAGTTCCCGCAGCCTGTCTTGCAGGACGCCCAGCTCTTTTTTGTACTCTTCCTGCGTCAATGCCTTGTCCAGGGAAATCTCTGACAGCTTCGGCATCTTCTCCATCGGGAAGACATTTTGCAGCAGCGGAACTGCAATCGAACGGTTCTTCAGTGCAGTATCAATCCCGCTGACAAGCGTTTCCAACACTTGAAGCTGCGCCCATTTCTTGCTCTTTGCATCTACAATATACCAAGGCGACGTAGATACGTTGGTATCGTCCAGATACTGGCTATAGACCTTCAGGCACTTGTCGTAATGCTGGTTCTGCCACAGATCCGCGTCGCTGACACGCCAGCTTGTATTTTCATCTTCCTGAAGGCCATGAAGCCGCTTCTGCTGTTCCTTCTGGCTGATATGGAAAAAGAATTTCATCACAAGATAGCCGTTGTCTGTCAATTGGCGTTCAAAGCGTTTTACGCTATCGATCCGTTTTTTGTACTCCTTCTCTTTCCATCCGCCATACAGGCATTCCCGCGTAATCTCATCCATCCATCCAGATTCCAAAAAGCAGAATTTCCCCGCCTCTGGTATTTTCACAAAATAACGGTACAAAAACGGCTTGCGCTTCTCTTCTTCGGTTGGGATATCCATCGGGAATACTTTAAAAAACCTAGGATCTATGTTCAGGATTACTTTCCCCAAAACGCTGCCCTTCCCAGCGGCCCCCCATCCTTCAAACAGCGCGACTACCGGAAGCTTATGCTCTTTTATCAGCATCTGCTGCGCCCCAAGCTTTGCTTTTGCCGCTTTTAGACGTACCTCAATCTCCTCATCGCCTGGCTTCTCTGGCCTGTTCCAATTTTTCAGCATACCTTCTCCTCCTTTGGTTCCATCTGTCCTGGATCCTTTAATACCGGACAGAAAAACTTTTTTCTTCCATACGCAGCGCCATCCGTTCCCGCACCATCTGATCGATACGAATATAAGCGTCCTGCTGCACAGATTGGAGCACCAGATCCAATGATTCTTCCCTTCCCTGCATCTGGGCTTCCACAGAACCATCAGAATTATTTTTTACCCATCCAGTCACCCTATAATGCTGCGCCAGGCGCTTCACCTGGTAGCGGAACCCTACGCCCTGCACCCTTCCTGTAAAAACCATATGTTCCCTAATCATTCCTGTTCCCATATCCGTCCTGCTACACCAGCAGCTTTTCCCACTCTTCTGGCTTAAAGCCAACCGCAATTCCCTGGCTTGTAACCAGAACAGGGCGTTTTACCAGCATACCATCTGTAGACAACAATTCATACTTTTCTTCCAACGTCATCTGTGGCAGGCGATCTTTTAGCTTCATTTCCTTATACAGCATACCGCTGGTATTAAAGAAACGCTTCACATCCAGCCCGCTCCTCTCATGCCATTCCTTCAACTCCTCTTTCGTAGGGTTTTGTGTTTTGATATCCCGATCGGTAAATGTAACGCCTTGCTCTGTCAGCCACTTTTTCGCCTTCTGGCAGGTGCTACATTTGGGATATTCCACAAACAAGCATTCCATTGGATTTCCCCCTTTCCCAAACTTAACGGTTCCTCTTAGAACTTTCCATTTCTATAACTAGTCCCTAATCTCTATCATAACGTTTCCTTCCATTAATTTCAACCAAAAAGAACACAACCATCCTGACTTCATACTTGATTCCGACAAGAGCAAATTTTGCTTACAACTGTTCAATGAGTTCTCGGCTTCAGGCATGATATCGACAGGAACAAAGCTTCTGCCAGCAGGCCGTAACATACCGCCTGGTAGAAGCTGCCCATCCATCCGATGTCTACCCCCGTCTTTTTCATTTGTAGCAGGAATTTTAACGCATTTGCTTTGTCCTCCCATAGGGTTCTCCAAAATTGAAATTCAGACCATCGTGCCGGGATATAATCATCCGGGATATTTACCCAGCGTTTCAACAGGAACATAAAAAAAACAGCCATCGCAAGGATCGTTCCTGCCATTACTGCTTTCCTGGTAATCTTTTCCTGCCTTTTGTACTGCCCAGCGAAATAACAGAAGAAACACATACATACGGAACAAGGGATCAGCAGCACGCACCCTCCTGCTATCCCATGCAAAAGCTCCAAGTCCAGGATGGTTACTGCAAAACCAAATTGGCTGGCTATCGTCCTCTCTAACTCTGTTACCGAACTATTTCTAGACTTACGTACGTTCATCCGATCCAGTATTTTTTGCTGCCCATCCTCTCCGTTCCCCTCTGATAGCTGGAATGCAACGGTTTTCTCCCTGCCGGGGATTACCTGCCGGACGGTATACGCATTTCCCTCATACGAAACCTCTCCTCCTACGGCGTCCACACCTCCAAATAACTCCCATGCCGCCTGTTCGTCTATTACGCATCCTCCCTCATCCTCCGGGAGCGGGAAGCGGCAGCCTGCAAAAAGAAGTTCCGGGTTCCCGCATAGCAGGATGGCGTCTGCCTGTATGCTACGAAACAGCGTTTCATTCGTCAGCGTTACCCGTTCTTTCTGCCCCCAAATACAGAAATCCAAAAATGTCTCCGTCCCGGTTCCGGCTGCATCATCCACCTTGTCCTCGTCCGCCTCCTTCTGCTGCTTTGCCTCGGCCAACGCTTCCTGGATGGTCAAGGGTTCCTTCAGATAAAACATGGTATGCCCCAATGCCATCTTACCCCAGGCAACTGCCGCTAAGTAGAACAGCAGCATTGCCACGGCTAAAATCCCTACCCTTAGAAAATATGCTACATATCTTCTCATGCTTATCACTCTTCCCCCCTTCTCACCCGGCTCCCATCTTCAATAAAACGGCTGGAATTGCTGATAATTTCCTGATCGCCAAATAACATGCCTTCTTCTAACGCCGCATTCGTATTATTTTTATCCACCACCTGGACTTCGACCTTAGAAGCGATAAGCTCGGTTCCCATCACGCCTTGCTGCTCTTTTAAAACCAGCACAAAATTCTTTTTATCTTCTTCCCGAAGCGCCTGGATGGGGATTAATGTTGCATAATTCTTAGATTTTTGGACAATCTCAATCTCTGCTAAAGCGCCTGGCTCCATGACTCCGGGCGGCAGATCGATGATAACATCCAAAAGCGTGCTGTCTTCCTTATTTTCCTTGATGTTGGAAATGGTATAATCCGTTATTTTCTCACTTCCCTCAGAAACAGAGATGGCGACCGCGCTCCCTTTCTGGACGTATTTCTCATCCGATTTCCCGATTGGGACCACCAATTGGCTCCCCTGGCTGGTATCCGACAGCCGGATCGCCGTTCCCTCCGTGGTAAAATCTCCCGTCGTTACCGCAACCTGAGTCACAACCCCGGACACGGGAGCCGTTACCTTCCCCTCTGTTTCCTGCAATGCCTTTAGCTTTTCCAAGGCAAGCTCCTGCTGCTTTTTTGCAATTTCGTTCTGAAGGACCGCGCTGTCTGTCCCCTGCTGCATTGCGGCATCCTCCAATGCCCTGGCGGCCGATTTCACGCCTTCTGCCCGGGAGGCTACAGACTCCTCATAAGCGGTTTTTGCACTTGCCGCCGCTTGTTCCAATAGGGATTTCTGCGCCGCCCATGAAGCGGATCCATCTTCCTTGCCTGCCCCCTCATCCGGCTGCTCCTGCTCTGTTTTAGACGTACCAGAAGTGGCGTCTGGCCGGATCTTTTCAGGTTCTCCAACGGCTCCCTCTTGTGGGAAAGCCAGATCTGCTTCGTCCTGCCCTGCCTGGTATCTGGCCGGATCTGGGTTATCCTGAAGGAACTGCTGCAAGGCTGCTTGTGCAGCGTCCCACCCAGCTTTCGCCTTCGCGACATCATCATCCCCCTTGGAAACCGCCTGGTTATAATCTTCGGTCGCCCGCTGTTTTGCGAGCTCTCTCTGTTTCTGTTCCTGCTCCTTGCTGCGTTCTGCATCCTCGTTTTGAAGCGTTATCTTCTCTAACTCCTGCTGCGCCGCCAACATTTGCTCTTCCAATTCGTCCATGTCCAACAGGAACAAGACCTCGCCTTGCGCTACTGCCTGCCCTTCCTTAACGCAGATTTCTTTTACCCGCTGACCGCCCTCGGTAAAGACTGCAACCTCCTTGCCTGCCTGCGCCCTGCCGCTTCCGCTTACTTTATGCTCAATCGTCCCCGTGGAAATCCTGACGGTTTCCACCTTCGCCATAGAAGCCCCGCTGACTGCCTGGGACAGCATAGTAAAAATAAGCATCACCGCCAGAAAGGCGCCGAATATCTTAAATATTTTCTTCCTCTCCATCGAATCCCTCCCTTATTCCTTGACTGCCCCCGCCATAATCCCCTGTTCCAGATAATCCTGCCCGCCTAAAAACACAAGTACTGCCGGGAGAAATGTAAAAACCGACGCTGCAAACGCCATGCCAGATCTGTCGGTCTGGGTAATGTCCGGCAGGAAAATAGACAATGGGAACAGGCTCTTATCCTTTAAAAATGTCATAGGCTGCTCAATCAAGCTCCAATATTCCAAAAACCCTAGTACCATCGCCGCAATAATCCCAGAAGAGCCAATCGGCAACGCAATATGGAAAAATAACTGCCACCCGCAAGCGCCATCCAGCTTGGCGGATTCTAACAGGGAATCCGGCACTTCCTTGAAAAAACGGTACATAAGAAAGACGGGGAAGGTTGAAAACGCACCAGGAAGTATAATTCCCCATAACGAGTCCGTCAGGTTCAGCCGATCCAACACCAGGTACTCGGAAAGCATCCGTACCTGAAACGGCAGCAGCATTAAAACCATATAGATTAGGAACAATCCTTTTTTCCAGAAAAACTTGTATTTTGCAAAGCCCCAGGCCGCCATCGTCCCGAATAGAAGCTGCCCCGCCAGCACGCCGCACGTAATCTTAACCGAATTCCAGAACATCACAAAAAACCCTGGGGAATCCAGCAGCACTTCCACATAATGCCGCAGCGTCGGATACTGCGGCAGCAACGGGAAATCTGCATATCCCTCCTCGCCGGACACCACGGCTCCCAACGCGTCCGCTAACGCGTCGTTCCCCATCAAGGAACCAACCGTTAAGAAAAGAACCGGATATAATGCCAGGACAGCCAACACGGCAAGGGCAAGCCAAAGCAATTTCTTGGTAAGATGTAGTTGTTTCACAAACTCCCACTTGCCTAAAGTAGCTGTTTTTCCTACGGCACGTCTTCTCTTCACCCCTCGAAACATCACCTATGCTCCTTTCTTATTTGTCCTAATAGGCGATTGCAAAACTCCCTTTCTAGAAACAGCGGATGTACAATCTGTACA
>CAOKNO010000056.1 GCA_948470065.1 uncultured Eubacterium sp.
TTGTATGGATTGGACAGACGCGTCTGTCCCAGAGAGGGTTTCGCAATTACCTATGGAATGTATAAGAAAGAGAGAAGATTAGAACAGGTTATGAGGATGCATTTTTTAGACACACAGGGAAAACAGGATACCAGGAGCATGTATGATTCTATATTTAAGGAAGATTCTAAAGCATTTGTAGATTATTATTACCAGCATGTCGTACCTGGCAACCGCATACTTGCGGCGGATTCCCAGGAACAAGACAGCCGCAAGATCCAATGCATGATCCATTTTAATCCGCATATGCTTAATATCTGCGGCAACGCTAGGGAAGCATATTATCTTGTGGCCGTCGCAACCCGCCCGGAGTGCCGGAAACAAGGGATTATGGGACGCCTGATGGAACACGCCCTAAAGGAAATCGCCAAAAACCATATGCCTTTTACATTCCTAATGCCTGCGAACCCTGCCTATTATTATGGGCAGGGCTTCTCCTTTTTCCCCAACCAGCCACTGGAAAAAACGCAGGCAGGTGACGGTTTCGGACAGCCAGAGGAAAAAATACAAAAAGGAAGTAGTTTTGGGCGGCTAAAAAGAGAATCCCCAGTATTCCAGTGGCGCCGGGCAAGGGTTGAAGATACGGGTGAAATAGCGTTGTTTGCAAACCGTATCTTGGAACGGAAATCCCAGATCTTTGTCCAGCGCAGCAAAGCCTACTATGAACAGCTTATGGCGGAAACTACGGCCGAGGATGGCGCTATCTTACTATTGGAGATCTCAGGCGTATTACAGGGGGTTCTGGCTTATGGGACGGAACAAAACGGTTCCGGGCAGTTTGTGGCGGAGATCCAGGAACTGCTTTTAGGAGATCGGGCAAAAGCCTTATTTGCTTCTATGTCTAAAGCGGCGATCTGCCAGACGGCGTTGCCTGGTTATGGCGTTCATTTCCCTGCGTTTCCTATGATGGCGCGCATTACCGATCTGTTTTCCCTTGTGCCCTTGCTGAAAAGCCAAAGCCCCAAATTATATACCGTAGACCTTACCGACCGGGCGCTCCCGGCTCACAACGGCTGTTTCCAAATCAGCCTGGACGCCAGCGGAGGGACGATAACCCGCGTCCCAAAAACCGGGGCGGAGCAGAAGCTTGATATCTCCCAGTTATTCCAACTGTTATTGTCAGACGTCGCTGTCCACCTGACGGAGTGGGTCTGAAACACGGCAACCGTCCAAGGTTCTCTCTTGCGGCGGAGGAGAATCCCCTATTGACAAACCTTTGATTTCTGCATAAACTAACAGAAGAACAGAAAGGAACCGACGCCAATGGGATTTTGGAAGCATGTAAAAGAGGAATTTGAAGTGATAAAGGAACGTGATCCCGCCATCAAGTCGCCGTTTGAGGTATTGCTGTATCCTAGCTTCCGTGTGATGCTTAGCTACCGGAAGGCGCATAAGCAGTATTTGAAGGGGCATTATTTCCGCGCCCGTAGGATTTCGCAAAAGGCCGCCAGGAAGACTGGGATTGAGATCCATCCAGGGGCGGTGATTGGAAAAGGGTTTTTTATCGACCATGGAAGCGGCGTAATCATTGGGGAAACGACGATTATCGGCGATAACGTAACCCTTTACCAAGGCGTGACCTTGGGCGGGACCGGCAAGGAAACCGGGAAGCGCCATCCGACCTTATGCGACAATGTTATGGTAAGCGCGGGGGCGAAGGTGATCGGCTCTTTTACCATTGGGGAAAACAGTAAAATCGGAGCAGGGAGCGTGGTGTTAGAAGAAGTCCCGCCAAACTGTACGGTGGTAGGCGTCCCGGGCAGGGTTGTCAGGCGAGGCAATAGTAAGGTGCCTAGGAGCGATATGGATCAGATCCACCTGCCGGATCCTGTGATGGAGGATATCACATTGCTCCAGCGTGAAAATTCCGCGCTTTGCAACCGTGTCATTGATTTGGAAAATGAGCTGCGCGCCATGCGTGCGCTGGCAAATATTGGGGAAGAGGTTTCCCAGGAACCATAATCAGGAGGAATAAATGAAAGTATACAATACATTGAGCAGGAAAAAGGAAGAATTTATCCCTTTGGAAGAAGGGAAGGTTAAGATGTATGTCTGCGGCCCAACCGTCTATAATTTGATCCACATTGGGAACGCAAGGCCTATGATCGTATTTGATACCGTCCGTCGGTATATGGAATACAAAGGGTATGAGGTAAATTTTGTATCAAATTTTACCGATGTGGACGATAAGATTATTAAAAAAGCCATTGAGGAAGGCATTTCAGCCCAGGAGGTTTCTAAGCGTTACATTGCGGAATGCAAACAGGATATGGAGAACTTGAATGTGAAGCCTGCCACAGCCCATCCGCTGGCGACGGAAGAAATCGGCGGCATGCTGGAGATGATTTCTGTTTTGATTGAGAAGGGCTATGCTTATCCGGCAGCCGATGGGACGGTGTACTACAGGACGCGGAAGTTCCAGGGGTATGGCAAGCTGTCCCACAAGAATTTGGACGATCTGCAGGCTGGCCACCGCGACATCCAGGTGACGGGGGAAGAGAAAGAGGATCCGTTGGATTTCGTGCTTTGGAAGCCGAAGAAGGAAGGCGAGCCATATTGGGAGTCCCCATGGTGCCAGGGGCGTCCGGGATGGCATATCGAGTGTTCCGTGATGTCTAAGAAATATTTAGGGGAAGAAATCGATATCCATGCAGGCGGGGAGGATCTGATTTTCCCGCATCATGAGAATGAAATTGCCCAGAGCGAGGCATGCAATGGGAAGACGTTTGCGAAATACTGGCTGCACAATGGGTTTTTAAACATTGATAATAAGAAGATGTCGAAATCCTTGGGGAATTTCTTCACCGTAAGGGATATCCAGGAAAAGTATGATTTGCAGGTGCTGCGCTTCTTTATGCTGAGCGCGCATTACAGAAGCCCGTTGAATTTCAGCGCGGAATTAATGGAAGCGGCGAAAAACGGTTTGGACAGGATCCGCAATGGGGCGAAGAACCTTACGTATTTGGCGGCGCATACGAAGACAGGCAAGATGACGGAAGCAGAAGCAGCCATCTGGGAAGGCAGCCATGCATTTGTAGAAAAATTTGAAGCTGCCATGGACGATGATTTTAATACGGCGGACGGGATTTCGGCCGTGTTTGAACTGGTAAAGTATGCAAATACGAATACCGATGAAGCTTCCTCGCAGGAGCTTGCCCAGAAGCTTTTGGGCAGGATGAAGCAGCTATGCGATATCCTTGGGGTTATTTTAGAGGAAAAAGAGGAAATCCTAGACGACGAGATCGAGGGATTGATTGCAGAACGCCAGGCGGCTAGGAAGGCTAAGGATTTTGCCCGTGCAGACGAAATCCGCGATACGCTGCAGGCACAGGGGATTCTATTGGAGGATACAAGGGAAGGCGTAAAATGGAAGAGGATATAAACCAGTTTTTTTTAGGGAAATTCCACATGCAGGCAAAGGAGATCCGGACCTATTCCCCGCTTGTACTTGCTTACATCGGGGATGGGATTTACGATCTGATCATCCGTTCGCTTGTTGTCGGGAATGGGAACGCACATGTGAACGATATGCACAGGATGACGAGCCAGCTTGTGAAAGCCCATGCCCAGTCGGAATTGATCGGGATCCTGATGCCGGATTTGACGGAAGAAGAAACAGGCGTATACCGAAGGGGCAGGAATGCCAATTCCGCAACGATGGCGAAGAACGCTACCGTTGCGGATTACCGCAGGGCGACAGGGTTTGAGGCTTTGATGGGATACTTGTACTTAGAGGGCAGGATGGAACGCATGATGGAGCTTTTGGTGAGCGGGCTTACGAAGTTAAGGGAAGGAGAAGGACATGCGGTACGAGGAATTGACGATTGAGGGGAGGAACGCTGTGTTAGAGGCATTCCGCTCTGGGAAGACGATAGACAAGCTGTTTGTGCTGGAGCATTGCCAGGATGGGCCAGTCAAAGCGATCCTCCGGGAAGCGAAGAAACAGGATACCGTGGTTGCGTACGTCCCCAAGGAACGTTTGGGGCAGATGTCGGCGACTGGGAAGCACCAGGGCGTGATCGCTTATGCAGCGGCTTATGGGTATGCCCAGGTAGAGGATATCTTACAGGCGGCGGAGGAAAAGGGGGAGAAGCCGTTTTTGTTGCTGTTGGATAATATTGAGGATCCGCATAACCTGGGAGCAATTATCCGTACCGCGAACCTGGCAGGGGCGCATGGGATCATTATCCCCAAACGAAGGGCGGCGGGCCTTACGTCTGTTGTTGTGAAGGCTTCCGCAGGCGCGATCAATTATACGCCGGTTGCGAAGGTGACGAACTTGTCGCAGACCATAAAGGAATTGAAGGAAAAGGGAATCTGGATTGCCTGTGCCGATATGGAAGGGACGCCGATGTACGGCGTAGATTTCAAAGGGCCGATCGCCTTGGTGATTGGCAGCGAAGGAGAAGGCGTCAGTAGGCTGGTGAAGGAAAACTGTGATTTTACGGCGGCAATCCCTATGGCGGGCGATATTGATTCATTGAACGCTTCTGTGGCAGCAGGGGTGTTGGCGTATGAGGTCGTGCGCCAGAGAAGGCAGGGGTAAGGGGAATCCATTTTTCAAGGTATGGGGGGAGCCGTCACGTGCAGGGTACATCAGGATATAAGAATCAAGAAGATGAAGCATTAATTGAAGAATTACGATCTGGCAAGACAGAGATTATGGATTATATTTTAGAAAAATATAAGTATCTGGTGCGCAAACGCGCCAATGCTATGTTTTTGATCGGAGGGGACACTGATGATCTAATCCAGGAGGGCATGATTGGGCTGTTTAAAGCAATCCAGGGTTACAAGCCGGATCGGGACGCCTCGTTTTTCCATTTTGCAGATTTATGCATCCGAAGGCAGATTTACCATGCGGTAGAGGCTTCCCAGCGTAAAAAGCACCAGCCGCTGAACGGCTATGTCTCTTTGAGTATCGAACTAGGGGAAGACGGGATGGAAACACGTCTGGATCTACTGGAATCTGCTGGAAACGCCAATCCGGAACAGCTTTTGATCGACCGGGAGAATGCCAGGGATATCCAAGAGAAAATGCAGAAGCGGCTAAGCAGTTTTGAACGGCAGGTGCTGGAGTTATATTTGGAGGGCATGGATTACCGCAGCATTGCCGGCCAGCTCTGCCGGGAGCCGAAGGCCATTGACAATGCCTTGCAGCGGATCCGGGGGAAGCTGTTGGATGGGACATAAATGGAAAGCCTTTTTATGTTGTTGGTTGCAGTTCAATGGAATGAACAGTATGGCTTTCCCTAGTTATAATATTCAAAAAATTTGCCTACCACAGAACCTTGGCATTATACTGTGGTATTATCCCATCTTTTGTGATAATTACCAGATTTTCCGTAATAGCCTGTGAAATAATTAATCGATCAAATGGGTCTCCATGAATCCGAGGGAGTTGCCCTATTTTGTCAAGATGAAACGGTTTTATAGGAAGAAGACCTAATTGCTCTTTTTCGCAGGTTTCTGCAATCCTGGTAATTGAGCTTTTAATTTCCAATTTTCCTATGCTTGACTTAATCGCAATTTCCCACATAGATACAATGCTTATGCTTATTTTTTTATTATTACCATAAATTACCTCTGATGCTTTCGGAGAGAGTTTGCCACAATCGTATAAAAAGTATAACAAAGCATTCGTGTCCAATAGATACATTATATATACTCCTTAAAGCATTCTGGTGTTTCATCAAAATCCTCTGCAATAGCAATAAAATCATCTGCTAATGGATTTACTGACCTATGGAATGCAGTACCATTGCTTATTGGTTGTTCTGTTTGTTCTTTTTTCGAGGCATATTTTAAAAATCTCATAAATTCAATAACCTGCTCTATCATGTCTTCTGGAAGATCTTTCGCTTCTCTGACCAATGTATCATATACCATAAAAACACATCCTTTCAAATATCGTTTCATACAGAAATTATTGCCAACATAGTATTACCTTATAATGTCGTATGGTTTTTCGTACTTTTAGTATATTAGGTGATTATGCGTATGTCAAATCATTTTATGGGCAAAAAATAAAAGCCTTGAATACTCAAGGCTTCTATAATCAAGCTGCTGACGGGAATCGAACCCGTGACCTCCGCACTACCAATGCGACGCTCTACCGACTGAGCCACAGCAGCGTGTGGTTGGCGTTCCCCAACCGACTTGTCTACTATACTATAAAACGCGTATATTGTCAATATTTTTTGGAGAATTTTTCACGAAAAACGATACAGAGAAATAGAATTGACATGTACCTGAGAATATCTTACAATATGTCGTGTCAACGGTTTTACATAGAAGCAGGAGGAGCAAATAGAAGATGGCAGGGATGATGGATCAGAGTAAAATCAGGAATTTTTGCATTATTGCACATATAGACCATGGGAAGTCCACATTAGCGGACCGTATTATTGAGATGACGGGGCTTTTGACCAGCCGGGAGATGCAGGCGCAGGTACTAGACAATATGGAATTGGAACGGGAACGCGGTATTACCATAAAGGCGCAGGCCGTACGTATCGTATACCGCGCCAAGGATGGGGAAGAGTATATTTTTAACTTAATCGACACGCCGGGGCATGTGGATTTTAATTATGAGGTATCTAGGAGCCTTGCGGCATGCGACGGGGCGGTCCTTGTCGTGGACGCGGCGCAGGGCATTGAGGCGCAGACGCTTGCCAATGTATACCTGGCGCTGGATCACGATCTGGACGTGCTCCCGGTCATCAATAAAATAGATCTGCCAAGTGCGGAGCCAGAGCGCGTCATAGAAGAAATCGAAGATGTAATTGGGCTAGAAGCCCAGGAAGCGCCGCAGGTTTCGGCGAAGACGGGCTTGAACGTAGAAGAAGTGCTAGAACAGATCGTAGCGAAAATCCCGGCTCCCGGCGGGGATGCAGGCAATCCGCTCCAGGCGCTGATTTTTGATTCCCTTTACGATTCCTACAAAGGCGTGATTGTGTTCTGCCGCATTATGGAAGGCACGGTGAAAGTGGGGACGCGTATCCGTATGATGGCGACAGGGGCGGAAGCAGACGTTGTGGAGGTCGGCTATTTTGGCGCAGGTCAGTTTATCCCATGCGAGGAATTGAGCGCCGGGATGGTAGGGTATATGACGGCAAGCCTGAAAAATGTCGGCGATACCCAAGTCGGCGATACCGTAACAGATGCGAACAGGCCGTGCGAAGAGCCGCTGCCTGGCTATAAGAAGGTAAACCCTATGGTTTACTGCGGCATGTATCCCGCGGACGGGGCAAAATACCCGGATTTGCGGGACGCTTTGGAGAAGCTGCAGTTAAACGATGCTTCCTTGCAGTTCGAGCCGGAAACGTCAATCGCGCTTGGGTTTGGCTTCCGATGCGGCTTCCTTGGATTGCTGCACCTAGAAATCATCCAGGAACGTCTGGAACGGGAATACAACCTGGATCTTGTGACGACGGCGCCAGGCGTTATCTACAAGGTGCATAAGACGAACGGCGACGTAATAGAACTGACGAACCCGTCGAACCTGCCCGATCCTGCGGAAATCGACTATATGGAAGAGCCGATGGTCAGCGCGGAGATTATGGTGACAAGCGAGTTTATCGGCGCGATTATGGATTTGTGCCAGGAACGCCGTGGGATTTATATCAGCATGGAATACATGGAAGAAACGCGTGCTCTCTTGAAATATGAGCTGCCCTTAAACGAGATTATCTATGATTTCTTCGACGCCTTAAAATCGCGTTCCAGGGGATATGCTTCGTTTGATTATGAAATGAAGGGCTATACGCGTTCCGAGCTGGTGAAGCTGGACATCTTGATCAACAGAGAAGAGGTCGACGCCTTATCCTTTATTGTACACAGCGGGACGGCATATGAGCGGGGCAGGAGGATGTGCGAGAAGCTAAAAGAGGAAATCCCAAGGCATTTGTTTGAAATCCCCATCCAGGCCGCAATCGGCAGTAAGGTTATTGCACGTGAAACCGTAAAGGCGATGCGCAAAGACGTGTTGGCAAAATGTTACGGAGGCGATATCACCAGGAAACGGAAGCTGTTGGAGAAACAGAAGGAAGGGAAGAAGCGGATGCGCCAGATTGGAAATGTGGAGATCCCGCAAAAGGCGTTTATGAGCGTATTAAAGCTGGATAATGATTAGGAAACAGAAGGAGAAAGCATATGGGGGCACAGGAGTTAGAATTGTATCTGCATATCCCATTTTGTATCAAAAAGTGCAATTATTGTGATTTTTTGTCGATGCCTGCGGAAGAGGATGTCCGCAGGCATTATTTGGGATGCCTGAAAGAAGAAATCAGGGGGAAAGCTGGGTATTTCAGAGAGCGCCGCGTACCGACCGTGTTCTTTGGGGGCGGTACGCCGTCCATCCTGGCGGGGGAGCAGATGGAAGATTTGATGGATGCGATCCGAAAAGGGTTTTCCATAGAGCCGGACGCCGAGGTTACCATAGAATGCAATCCAGGGACTTTGGATGAAGGGAAGCTTTGCGCTTACCGGAGGGCAGGTATCAACCGGCTAAGCCTAGGCCTGCAGTCTGCGAGGAAGGAAGAACTTAGCCTGCTCGGCAGGATCCATGATTTTGATCTGTTTTTTGAAAATTACAGGCTGGCGCGGCGCCTGGGGTTTGATAATATCAATATCGATCTGATGTCCGCCCTGCCGGGGCAGCATGTACAGGATTGGGAAGATACATTGCAGCGCGTGCTGGCCTTAGAACCGGAGCATATATCTGCATACAGCCTGATCATTGAGGAGGGGACGCCTTTTTACGAAACGTACCAGGAGGATGAACGGCGCAGGGAGCGCGGAGAAGAGCCATACATCCTGCCTGGGGAGGAAGAGGAGAGGAGGATGTATTGCCTGACGGAGCAATTGCTGGGGGAAAAAGGCTATCTGCGGTATGAAATTTCCAATTATGCAAAGCCAGGCAGGGAATGCCGCCACAACATCGGTTATTGGCGCAGGACGCCATATCTTGGCCTGGGGCTTGGAAGCGCGTCCCTGGTAGGGGACGTCCGTTTTTCCAACACCAGGGATTTACAGGAATACCAGAGGATTTACCGAAATAGCACGGTATTTAAGGATACCGTTTTAAGCGCAGGATTTGGGGCAGGATGCGCAAAAGCCCTGGGCTGCCAGGCAAACGTCCTGGGAAAACAGGAGCAGATGGAGGAATTTATGTTCCTGGGCCTTCGGATGATGGAAGGGGTTTCTAAGGCAGGGTTTGAACGGACCTTTGGGGTAAGGATGGAAACCGTGTACGGCGCCGCGATCCAAAGGCTGGAAGGGCAAAGGCTGCTCAAACAGGAAGGAGGCAGGGTATGCCTTACAAGGGAAGGGATTTCGGTCAGCAATTATGTAATGAGCCTGTTTTTGCTAGAGGGGTAAGAATGGCGTTTGTTAGAAAACATGGAAAAATGGTTTGCTGGAAGGATAGAATCTGTTATAAATATACAAATAGAAGCCAGAATGGTATTGATATTTTTGGAGAAAAGTGCGATAATAAAATTTATAGTTACAGATGTCAGTATTTTTCTATCTGGAAAGCATAATTTCCCAAATTTTCTATTAGCAAAGAGAGGAGGGGACGAAGGAAGAGGATGTTTGGGAGGGGTTTGCTAAGACAGCAGAAAAGATACCAGTATCTTAGGGCTATCTATTACGTTATGAAAGAAAGGGATGTGTGAAGTTATTATGAAAAAGAAAATTTTAGCAGGCATTCTAGCATTTGCCATGGTGTTTGGAATGGCGCCGGACGTGCCGCAGGATGTGCAGGCTGCAGATCCTGGGCCGAAGGAAATTGTATTGGACAAGAGTACGCAAGGCAATCCAATCGCAGGGTTTAACGAGAAGGGAGAGCTCATCTATGCAGGCGATCCGGCAATCTTAGTAGACGGCGATACCGTATATCTCTACGTCGGGCACGATGCGACGGCAGGCGGCGGGAGTTACCAGATGCCGAATTATCTCTGTTATTCCACACAGGATTTGAAGGAATGGAGATACGAAGGGGTCACCATGGAGATGACGGATGTTACATGGGCGGATAATGTGTCTGCATGGGCAAGCCAGGTGATCAAATACCAGGGGAAATATTACCTGCTCTATTGTGCAGAAAAGCCAGGCACTGGCAAATGCGTAGGGGCGGCAGTTTCCGATTCCCCAACAGGCCCGTTCCGGGATATCGGCGCGCCGCTGGTCTATCCAAATGATACAAATGCGCAGAAATATGGGAGAAGGCCGTCCTTCGGATGGGAAGACATTGATCCTACGGCATGGATCGATACGGATGAAAACGGCGAAGAGCATGTTTATATGGCATGGGGCAACAGCAACTGCTGGATGTGTGAATTAGATATAGATGGCGATACTGTAAAGGTTATGGATCAGAATAAGGATGGGAAGATCCTACAGGAGGATGATATCTGGTGGCAGAATGTCAACGGCATAGAGGTGATACCATCCAACGGCACGAATCAAAACGATATGGTAGATTTTACGGAAGCGCCTTATTTATACCGCAGGCAGGATGAGAATGGGAATTATTATGGGAAATATTACTTGTTCTTTGCAATGCACTGGCGCGAGGAAATGGGGTACGCGACGGCGGACAGCCTGACGAACCCGAACGGGGCGGTATATAATACATGGCAGTATGGCGGTAAGCTGATGGAGCCGACGGCTACCTCCGATACGAACCATCCGGCCGTTTTTGATTTCAAAGGGCATACATACTTTATTTACCACAATGGCTCCCTTGCCGGAGGGATGGGGCAGCGCCGCGTGATCTGCATTGAGGAGATGAAGTTCCGTGAGGATGGATCCATTGAGTATATCCAGGAAACCTCCACGGGGCTTACAGGCGTTACCAGCAAGCTTATGAATTGCTACAATGAGCCAGTGGCGCATGAGAAATTCAATAATTCCATTAATTCCAACCAATATCCGTATATGAACGTTCCTGTTGTGGCGGATTCCAGCGTAGAACGGGCGGATATGCTCTGGGAAATCGAACAGGGCAAGGCAGATAAAAGCAATGCGTCTTATGTTACGATTGAATCTTATAATAAGCCGGGGCTGTATCTGATGGCGACAGAAGAGCATAAGGTCGTGCTTGCGCATGACCACAATGGGAATACAGCGTCGAACGGCCAGGGGATTACGTCAGAATCAGACGCTATGACATTCCGCACCTTAGAAGGCAGCGACGCAGACAGCGTGATCTTTGAGAGTGTGAAATATCCAGGGTGGTATCTGGCTTCTGGGAGCGGGGAGGTAACGCTGACCCAGGATATCCGTGATGTAGAGGCGGCCTTCCGAATCGCGCATGAAGATATAACTGCTTTTTCTGCACGTAAGACAAAACGGACGTATGAGGTTGGGGAAACGGTAAATGTCAACGACGTCCGCGCGCTGGTAAGCTATGACGACGGCACGTCTAAGACGATAACGTCTGGATTTACTACAAACGCCGCGTCCATCCGTACCAGCAAGCCAGGGACAGTGAACCTGACGGTATCTTATACCGAACGTGATGTGACGAAAACAGCAAACATCAGCATCCAAGTCGTAGAGAAGACGCCTGCGGGTAAGATTGACGATATCGATATTACCCCGGTTCAGGATGTGCCGAAGAAAAATACGGCGCGTACCATTGGGAACCTGAAATATAAGGTGACGAAGTCGGATGGATACAACACCGACGGCAGCAATGGAACCGTTACTGTGACGGGTGTAAAGAGCAGCAAGCTTACCTCTGTGAAGATCCCGGATGAGGTGACGATTGACGGATATACCTTCAAGGTGACTGCAATTGCCAGCAAGGCATTCCAGAACAAGTCGAAGCTAAAGACCATTAC
Organism: uncultured Eubacterium sp.; assembly: GCA_948470065.1. Taxonomy (GTDB): domain Bacteria; phylum Bacillota; class Clostridia; order Lachnospirales; family Lachnospiraceae; genus Petralouisia. Next base: position 11,892 of record CAOKNO010000056.1, read on the forward strand.
AATTGGAAACAATGTAAAGAGCATTGGATCTAAGGCAATTTCCGGGATCCATAAGAAGGCGACAATTAAGATACCCTCCGCAAGGTACAAAGCTGTGAAGAAGCTTTTAAACAGCAAAGCAGGGTATAAGAAGACCATGAAGCTAAAAAAGATAAAATAGCTTTGATCCTGACGGCCGGCAGATCACAAAGTGGAGAGCGGGCGTTTCGAAGGGTAGCAGGCTATGTATAAGGAAGCAAAGGTAAGTTTAAAAAGCGCAGGGGATGGTTTCCTGCCAAGAAGGGAGAAATCAGACATGAGATATAAGAAGATCGTCAGCGGGCTGCTGGCATGTGCAATGGTAGTTACGTCTGCATTTGCAGGGAATGTGGCAACGGTGAAGGCAGAAGGCGAAACAGCATTGCCAACTCCGGTGGCAGAGTATGATTTTAATGGGACGCTTGGGGAAGGCGAGAACGCTGGGAAGGCAGTTGTAACAAAGTTAGGGGACTATGACGGAGAGGTAGTTTATGAAGCAGGGCGGGTAGAAGGCGACCAGGCCGTAAAGCTTGGTGACTATGGTATTAAATTAGCGCCTGCCAACCTTGGATCAGATTATACGGTGTCTGTCTGGCTCAAGCCGGATGGGACGTTGAACGGGAACCAGGCTGTATTTTTTGTGGGCTATCACGAACCGGAGAAATGGGTTGGAGTTGCAGGGAACAAGGATGGATCCAATAATGTAAAGGTTTGGACGAATGAAGGAGATGGTACGGATCCAGATCATCTGTACGATTGGAAATCGGTTGCAACCCCGGATCTGCCATCCAATAAATGGACGATGATGACATTGTCACAGACAGGGAATGCTCTTTCTGTTTATCAGGATGGGAAGCTGGTTGCAGAAGATACGGCAGCAGAAGCAATGAACGGAGAGAACCAGAGTATTTGGATTGGTGTGACAAACTGGGATGCTGAGTTTACCGGGTTAGTAGACGACGTCAAGGTTTACGACAAGGCATTGACCGGGCCACAGGTGCGTTTCTTGTATGATCAGAAGTCGCCGGAAGAAATCTTTGCAGAAGAAGGATTCACAGCAACAGAGAGCCTTTCCATTTATGAAGGCAAGACAGATACCATCCGTGTGAACCTTCCGGCAACTGGGATGAACGAGCAGATTACTTATGCTTCTGACGATACGTCTATCGCTACCGTAGCGGCAAACGGCGTGGTTACTGGCGTAAAGGCAGGGAATACAACCATTACGACCACTGTAACGGTAGGCGGTACGACCAAGACGGCAACGACTGCCGTAGAGGTTAAGGACATTGCGAATGTGAACGACAAGCTGGCGGTTGAGTACGATCTGACGAAGGCGGTAGATGGGAAGCTGGTAGACAAATCGGGGCATGAGAACCATGCGGTTCTTCATGGGACGGCAGGCACGGATTATTCCTTTGATACAGATAACGGCGCGACTGTCCTGAATTTAAAGAGCAACAATGCTTATGTGGATCTTCCAAAAGCGATTATGGATTCTTTGGATGATAAAGAACAATTTACGATTGAAACGAAATTTGCAAAAAGCTCTGTACAGGCGACAAATGCATGGCTGTTCTGCCTGGGATCGAATGTGAAGAGTACTGGGACAAATTACCTGTTCCTGTCAACGAATTTTGAGGATAAGGCCTTAAGGGCAGGTATTAAGAACAATAGTTCTGAGAAATTATTCGCAACATCCATCCAGCCGGCGGCAAACACGTATTATACGGTAAATATGGTATTTAACAAAGGCGTGATAAAATTATATTGGAACGGCGTGTTGATCAAAGGCGATAATGGGGATCAGTTAAACTCTGGCTACAGCATTATGGATGACGTGGTAAACCCAGGTACGACGGGCAATATTTTAGGATATATCGGGAAATCCTGCTGGGCTCCAGACAAGAATTGGCAGGGGAAGGTATCTTCCTTTAAGATTTACAACAAGGCAATGACCGATGAGGACGTGCAGTTATCTGACCCGGCATACCAGGAAGCATTTAACAAGACAGTACAAGAAGGCTTGACAGAATCATTAATCAAAGGACGGAATGAATCCCTGGCGGACGTAAGGTATAACCTTTCCTTGCCGTCTACCTTGAATGAAATGAGCGTTACCTGGAAGTCTGAGCCAAACGTGATTTCTGAAACAGGCGTTGTAAACAATGGCGCGCAGGATCAGACGGTAAAATTGACGGCAACGGTTACTTCCGGCGCGTTAAGCGCAACAAAGGACTTCACGGTAACGGTAAAGGCAATGGACAGGACGGCTCTGGATGCGAAGATTGCAGAAGCGCAGAAGCACCTTGGCAATGCGTATCTCTCAGAAGCATCTAAGACTGCGCTGAAGAAGGCGGTTGACAATGCAAGTGCAGTAACGTCCCAGTCTGAGGTTGCAAATGCAATCACAGCCTTGGAACGTGCAATCAGTAAGCTGGATTACAGTGAATTATACAAAGATCCATTTGGCGCGATTGACGAATCTGGATTGGGCGCTACCATCAATTTAGCCCCGAATGCAAGCCAGGCGATGAAGCTTACCATCCCAGCAAACATCAAAGGTATGGTAGACGTATCTTATGCTTCGAGCGACAACAAGGTAGCAACGATCAGCAATACTGGCGTAATTACAGGAAAAGGCATCGGCTATGCGCGTGTAACAGCTACAGTAAAGGCAAAATACGATAACTTCACGATGGAATACCAGAGCCTTGTTAAGGTTGACTTCAGCATGACAGGCGTGAAAGCATCCGCGGGCGCAGCTACCCTTGCAAAAGGAAAGACCACAAAGGTGAACGTTACAATCCCAGCTTCGGTGAAGAACCTGAAGCCTTCCATTACATACCGTGCAACCGGCGCAGTTTCTGTCAATAAGAGCGGCAAGATCACGGCTAAGAAGGCTGGAAGCGGCAAAGTATACGTAAAGGTCAGCGCAGGTGGGAAGAGCATCACAAGGACGGTAACGGTTAAGGTTGGCGAGATTACCGGAAGCAGCAGCGTGAAAGTAAAGAAATCCATTACCTTAAAAGTCAAAGGGATTTCCGGCAAGGTAAAATGGTCTGTGGATAAGTCCAAATTTGCAAAGATCAGCCAGAAAGGGAAGCTGACGGCGAAGAAGGCTGGCAAGGTGAAGGTAACGGCGAAGGTTGGGAAGGTAACCATGACAAAGACTATTACCATCAAAAAGAAATAAGCAGCAGCATACAGGAGGTATTTTATGAAGCGGAGAGTAGCGAATACATTTTTTGCCGTATGCCTGTCCGCCAGTTTAGCAGTAGGCGCTTTGCCTGCTGCTGGGCTGGACGTAAGGGCAGCGGCGGATATTTCAGGGACAGTAGAAAGCGGGCTTACGATCCAGGAATCTGAAATCAACCAGCTTTTGACTGGGGATTTAAGGCTTCCTTCCAAGGTGAACGGGCTGTCTGGCGCAACGATTACATACAGCGTGGGGAATGCAAACCCGGACTATGTGTCGGTCAATGCAAACACCTTGAAGGTGACAAGGCCATATGCAGGGGAAGGCGATTATAAGTTTACATTATCGGCTACGGTGAAGACGGACGATGCGTCTTATACGAAAGAGTTCCCATTGACCATCCGGGAAGGTCTGTCGGACGATTCTTATGCAGGGTATCTGTATGTTTGTTTTTCGGATGTGAAGAACCCTGCGACAGCAGCCCATGAATGGACCGATGTGCAGCAGGTGCATTTCTTCTTAAGCCAGGACGGTATGAACTGGACAGCGTTAAACGGATGCAAACCGGCGTTTACGGCAGGGAGCGACTATTTGGATGAGATTGAAAGCTGTGGGCCAAACAGCATCAACTATAAGGTTGCAGAGGGCGTGGATATCAGCAAGACGACAAGCGGCGACGCGTCCGTCCTGTTCCCGTTTGAGGGAAGGGACCAAGGGATCCGCGATCCTTATATGATCCGTGGCTCTAAGGCGGATGGCAGCGATTCCAATAAAATATGGATCTTGGCAACCGATTTGAATACCCATGCACAGCAGTATGGTTCTGCGACGAATAAGGCAAATAATGTCTGCGGGAACTGGGGGCTGACCTCTACCGTTGGGGTTGGGAGCACAAACCTCTTTATCTATGAAACGGAAGACTGGGTGCATTGGACGCGGCGTTACGTGGATGTAGGAAGTGAAATTGGCGCGGCGATGGCTTGGGCGCCGGAAGCAATCTATAACCCAGAGAAAGATAATTACCTCGTATACTGGTCTGCACGTGTGGATGCAGATGGATCTTCTAGGGATCGCCTGTACTGCAACGAAACGACAGACTTCGTAAATTTTGGGCCGACCAGGCTTTACGAGCAGGAAGAGTATTATAAGAATTATATCGACAACCAAGGCGCAGTCCGCGGAAGTAACGATGGATATGGCAATATTGATACTTCCCAGCTTTGGGTGGCCGAGAAGGATGCGGATGGGAACGTGACGAACCCGTATGGGACGTTATACCGCCTGGTGAAGGACGAAACCGACAAGCATGTGATTTTAATGAGCGCCAATACAGTTTTGGATCCGGCGAAGGATTACGATGCGACGCTGCCGAATACGATTACCCCGTACACACTGGATGACGTGACGTACAGCACGAAAGCTGACTTGAGTAAGATCAAGAATGATGAATTCCAATTAAAACGTGCGGAAATTGTATACGAATGGTTTAAAAACCAATCGGTAGGGAACCATTTTAAACAGATTTCCCAGCCAGAGATGGAGAAGAATGTATGGCGGGAAGGCGCTACGATGTTTAAGTTTATCGACCGTGACGAATGGTGTATTATGGTGGATAATTACGGTGATATGAGCATCCGCTACGAGCCGTACCTTACGACAGACCTGTCCGTACCGAATAGTGTAAAGAAGGCGCAGGCTGGGACGTATGGGCGTACAGGCGGCGACGTCGGCTGCCATGGCGGTATGATCCCCGTTACGGTAGAAGAGTACAACACCTTAATTGATACGTACAATGCGGATCCGTCTGTGGAGAATTACCATCCAATCAATTACATTTCCGTTGATAAGCGGGTTGTAGACGATAAGGCAAGCGCGCTTACCAAAGCGGCGGATACGTCTTCTTATAGCGGTACGGTGAAGGCGCAGATGAAGCAGCTTGTATCCCAAGCGGCGGATTTGAAGAAAAATGCATCTGCATCCTCTCAGGATGTAGCCCTATATGTAAAACGTGCCGATCGGCTGATTGCAAACAAGCTTTTGGAAGTGCCTGAATTGAAGGCGGACAGCGTGACCTTGGATGAAACATCCCTGACGCTCTGCACCAAGTCGACGGAAGGCCTTTCCACAAAGGCGACGCTTACGGCGGACGCAGGCATTGACAGCCAGACGGCTAAGATTACCTGGGCAAGCAGCAAGCCTTCCGTTGCTACGGTCGATGGGAAAGGCGTGGTAGCTGCCAAGAAAGCAGGGACTACCACAATCACGGCGACAGCGCCGGGCGGCGCAAAGGCGACCTGTAAGGTTACCGTAAAGGGCGTGCCAAGCAAGCTTACGCTGAATAAGAAAAATAAGACCTTGAAGAAAGGCAAGACCTTCCAATTAAAGGTTACAATCCCGAAAGGGACGGTATGCTCCACCTTTAAATTCAAATCGGATAAGCCAAAGATCGCTTCTGTATCTGGAAGCGGGAAGATTACGGCGAAGAAGAAGGGCAAAGCAAAGATTACGGTGACCGCTGCAAACAACAGCAAGGCAAAGGCAACCATTACAATTAAAGTAAAATAAGGACATAGGCACAAGGGCTGCCGCACCAGCGATTGAGGAAATCATGGTGCGGCAGCTTTGACGTTTGGGACAGGCCTTGCCTGCAATCTGATTTCTAAAGAAATTATTAAATCTTAAAAACACTATTGACAAGGAAAAATGTTAGTGCTATCTTATGTACATAGATGTTAGCACTCTTAAATGTTGAGTGCTAACAGAATGGATGGCATGGATGCCAGCGGGGGAGATTACGTAATGGAGGATTGGCATGCAGGAACTGGATGAAAGGAAACGGAAGATTTTAAATGCAATCATCCGCAACTACTTGGATACAGGGGAGCCGGTAGGCTCCAGGACAATTTCAAAATATTCTGATTTGAATCTGAGTTCTGCAACAATTCGCAATGAGATGTCAGATTTGGAGGAATTGGGTTATATCCATCAGCCCCACACTTCAGCGGGCAGGATTCCTTCCGACAAGGGTTACCGGTTTTATGTGGATAACCTGATGGAGGAAAAGGAACAGGAAGTCACCGAGATGAAGGAGTTCATGATTGAGCATACGGAGCGGATGGAGCGGGTACTGAAGCAGATGGCAAAGATGCTGGCGGACAACACCAACTATACGGCGATGATAACCGCGCCGTCTTACCAGCAAAACAAGGTGAAGTTCCTCCAGCTTTCCCAGGTGGATGAAGAACAGCTTCTGGCTGTGATTGTGACAGAAGGGAACTTGGTTAAGAATAAGATGATTTCCACAAGGGAAAGCTTAGATAATGAAACATTGCTGAAGCTGAACATCCTGCTGAATACCAGCCTGAACGGTTTGTCGGCGGAGCAGATCAATTTAGGGACGATTGCCAGGTTAAAAGAGCAGGCAGGGATCCATAGCAATATTGTAAGCGACGTGCTGGACGCGTTGGCCGGGGCAATCCAGGAGGAAGAGGAGCTGGAGATTTATACCAGCGGGACAACAAACATCTTAAAGTACCCGGAACTGCGCGATTCCCAGAGGGCGGGCGAGTTATTGGCTGCATTTGAGGAGAAGCAGCAGCTTATCACCCTGGTAAATGAAACGCTTGCATCCGAGGAGGAAACCGGGATACAGGTCTACATCGGGGATGAGTCGCCAATCCAGAACATGAAGGATTGCAGCGTGGTAACCGCAACGTATCAATTAGGGGAAGGGATGCAGGGTACGATTGGGATTATAGGCCCGAAGCGTATGGATTATGAAAATGTTGTAGATAACCTGAAGACCTTGAAGAACCAGTTGGATACCGTATTTAAGAAACCCAGAGGGAAGTAGCATGAAGGATAACGCATATGGGCTAGAAAGGTGAGAAGATAGGACGGGCGATTGGGGCGTGGATGCCACGCAGACGGAAGGGAGACAGGATATGGCGGCACATGAGATAGAAGGGACACAGGATGTTATGGAAAAGGAAGAATTTTTTGAGGATGATGGGAACCTAGGGCAGGAAGAAGCTGTGCAGGAGGACAGGGACGTAGAAGAAGATGGAGCTGCGCAGGATGAAGAAGCGGGATGCGCAGACAGCCAGGATGGGCAGGAAGAACCGGATGGGGAAGGCCTGCAAGGAGATCCAGAGGCACAGGGCGAAGGCAAGAAAGGGTTTTTTGGCAAAAAGAAAGAGAAGAAGAACAAACAGGAAGAAAAGATCGCAGAATTGACAGACCGTGTCCAGCGGCAGTTGGCGGAGTTCGATAATTTCCGCAAACGGACAGAGAAGGAAAAAGCCCAGATGTTTGAGGTTGGGGCAAAAAGCGTAATCGAAAAAATACTTCCGGTTGTTGATAATATAGAAAGAGGCCTTGGGGCTGTCCCTGAGGACAAAAGCGAAGATCCGTTTGTACAGGGGATGGATAAGATTTATAAGCAGCTAATGACGGAATTGGAGAACCTTGGGGTAAAACCAATCGAAGCAGTCGGGACGGAGTTTAACCCAGATTTCCACAATGCGGTGATGCAGGTGGAGAGCCAGGAGTATGAATCCGGCATGGTGGCACAGGAGCTGCAGAAGGGCTATCTGTACCGGGATAGCGTAGTAAGGCATAGTATGGTATCTGTTGTGGAATAGCAGATTCGGGTGCAGGCTTGCACTGAAATCATAGAAGGCAGTCTAGATAACTAACATTTATTTCAATCTATTTTATGGTAGGAGGTTTCTATTATGAGCAAGATTATTGGTATTGACTTAGGTACAACGAATAGCTGCGTGGCAGTTATGGAAGGCGGTAA